>CALGOA010000130.1 GCA_937958015.1 uncultured Acidimicrobiales bacterium
AGACGATCGTTCCTTGGCAAAGCTGGAGTAGGGGTCGCTGGTCTCGCCGCCAGTTCCGCCGTCCTCGCCGCCTGTTCGGGTTCGAGCGACCTCGAAAACAGCCTGGACGGCAACGAGGATGGCACCCCAGCCGAGGGGACCGACTCCGACGAAGAGACCGTCGAACTCGTCCAGGACTCGGACCTGCCCGAGCTCGAGCTGGAAATGGCGACGTCGTGGCCTACGGGCCTCGTCACAATCTACGGAGCAGCCCAGATCTTCGCCGATGAGGTCTCCCGCCTCACCGGCGGCCGATTCAAGATCAACGCCCGCCCCGCCGGCGAGATCGTCGGCGGCCTCGAAGTGCTGCCGACGGTGCGTGACGGTGGCGCCGGGGCCGGCCACACCGCGTCGTACTACTACACCGGCATCAACCCGGCTACCCAGTTCGGCACTGCCGTTCCCTTTGGCCTGACCTCACGGCAGCAGAACGGTTGGTTGTACGAAGGTGGCGGCCTCGAACTCATGCGCGAGTTCTACGCATCCGAGTTCGGACTGATCCAGTTTCCCGCCGGCAACACCGGCGTGCAGATGGGCGGTTGGTTCTCCAAAGAGATCAACACGGTCGCCGATATTCAGGGCCTCACGATGCGTATCCCCGGTATCGCCGGCCAGGTGCTGAACAACCTCGGTGGCGAGCAGGTGTCGCTGGCCGGCGGTGACATCCTGCCTGCGATCGAAACCGGTGCGATCGACGCGGCCGAGTTCGTCGGCCCCACCGACGACCTCATCCTCGGACTCGACCAGCTGGGCAGCCAGCTGTTCTACTACCACCCGGGTTGGTGGGAACCGGGCCCGTCCCTTGAGGTGCAGCTACCACTGACGTTCTGGAACGACCTTCCCGAGGTTTACAAGGCTGCGGTCGAGAACGCAGCCGCCACGTCGAACGTTCGCACGATGGCGAAGTACGACGTGCTCAACCCGCAGGACCTTCAGAAGGTGAAGGAGTTCGCCGAGATCCGTCAGTTCTCCGACGAGGTTCTCGGGGCGTTCAAGGAGGAGACCGAGAACGTTCTCGACTCGATCGCCAGCGAAAACGAGCAGTTCGCCACCATTCTGGGACCCTGGCGTGAATATCGCGATGCGGTGCAGGAATGGCATGCGCTGGCCGAGACATCGATGCTTACCGCCGCAGCGCTGTAGCCCTGTAAGCAACAAAGCGTCACGTTCGATGCCCACCCGACTCGGGTGGGCATCGTCGCGCTCGGCACTAGCCAGTGGCGGCCGCGATCCGTTCCATCGCTCGCTGAGAAGACTTGGGAACGGTGTATTCCCGGTCCCCGACGATCCAGTCGGTTGTTATCAGAGTGTCGCGCTGGACCGAGATGTTCACGTCGTCGGGTAGGCGCCGAACCAGCCGTGTGGCGACCTGTCGGAATCGGCCCCCGTCGAGCAGAACAAAGCCAGCGTCGGTCTGAGCCAGAACCCGGTAGTTGGTGGTCGCCGCCATCGCCAACGCCGCGCCGGCGACACCGATCACGAGGCGGCTGGGCCACTCCTGGAAGCCCGACATCACCGCGACAAGAACGAGGCCGACGAAGGCTGCCAGTGCGTACACATACCCCAGTCGGTGGCGGGTCCACATGTAGGCGACCTCACGCACTGTTTCACCCGGTTCGATCAAGCGCACGACGGATCGAAGGAGCACGGATCGACGCACCAAAACAGCCTACCCAGCGACCGATACCCGAAATCGGGTCCGAGCCGGGTAAGATGTACCCGATAGCCGCAAGGCCTCAACGCTTGCCCCAGGCAAGCCGATAGAGCGTCAAGCGGATGCGGCCTCGCCGGATACCCGGCAGCTGAACGGCCTTGAACCATGTGGTTCACCGTCGTTCGTGGTTGCATACACACAGCACGATCGAGGAGCCCTTCATCGCCCTTCTAGAGTCCAGCCGGACACTCACCGTCCCCGGCGCTGATGCCCAAACCAACCCCTCCGATGCCGATCAGGCGATCGCGCCCCCTCCGAAAGGGTTCGCCAACCTGATCCAACGCCACCTGGACGGGATCGCAGACGCCGACGAAGTTGCGGTTCTTACCGAAAACCGTGCGCACTGGGTGAATGGTCTGGTCCGGCTGCTCGATGACCTCGAGTTCACCATCGAGGACACCAAACGATTCACCCCGCGACCCACCAAGTTCCTGGTCCTTGACGATCTGGCGAGCGAAGCCGATCGCGTCGATGAAGTTCTTACCGAGCTGGTCGGACCACCGCGGAAGGGCGGGCGGAAGGCACCTCCGGCGCCGGGTGAAGCCGTCGCCAGCCTGCAGCTCTCGTGGCTGCCGGGTCGAGTGGTGGCCTGGTTGGGCGGATGGAACGCGGAACCGGGCGAGGCCGATGACATTGCGGGGCACCTCGCCGCCGCCGGTTCGGTCCTCGAATGGAGTGAACACGACGACATCACGCTGCCCGACGGCAGTACCGCTCCGGCGGTGCAGGCGCCGCTCGATCAAGCGCTCGGATGGCTCGTGGCGCTGGCCGGAACACAGGACGATGACACCATCGGCGCTAGCGCCACCTGGTTTGGCCTGGTGGCCGCCACCGCGGTTCAGACGGTTACCCAGGGTCGAATCGTGCCCCAGCTCGCCAAGGCCCGTCGGGGCACGGTCGATCAGAAGCCGGCCCAGGGCCACTCGTTTTACGAGGTCATCTGGCGTCCGGCTCTTGTACCGCCCGAGTCGATCCGGCTGTTGTCGGAGTCGTGCCCCGGATCGGCCTGTGTCTTCGAAACCCGCCGCGACAAACGAGCGTTCACCGACGCAGTGCTTGAGGACCTGACCGACACCATCGTGGCGGCATCTGCCACCCGCCTCGAGGTTCCGGCTCCTCCACCCACCCTGAACAATCGCTCCGACATGATCGAGGCCGTTCTGGCCCGTCTCGACGGTGAAGCGTTCAGCGCTCCCACCCGGCTGGGTGGGGATCTGGCTCGGCGAATGGATCAATGGGCGGCGCCTGTCACCCAGGCCACCAAACATCCGCTTGTGGTCGAACTCAACGAACCCGATCAGAGCGGCGCCTGGCACCTTCGGGTTCTGGCCCAGGGGGACAAGAAGACACTCGATCCGGTCGAGCAGGTGATGGTCACATCATCGAACGCTCGGTCGAAGAGAATCCGCGATCATCTGGTGCGACTCGAACGTCTCTACGACGTGCTGATGCGACCGGGGAGTCGCCGTCGTGGGGAGGTGCTGCTGTCCCAGGACGAAGCATGGAGTTTCATGACCAGTACCGGCGACGTGCTCCTTGCCAACGGGTACGACGTCCGGGTCCCCAATCTCTCCCGCAAGAAGGCCACCGCATCGCTTCGCCTGACGTCGGAGGAAACCAATGACTCCGTCGTTGGGGCCCAACAGTTGGCCAACGTCCGGTGGTCAGCGGTGTTCGATGGTGTCGAACTCACCGCAGCCGATATCGCCCGCCTCGCCCTCGAAGCCCGACCGCTGGTCCAGAGTCAGGGTCGCTGGGTTGAACTCGACAAGGCGGACCTGGCTCAGGCTGCGAGAGCGCTGGCCGAGCGGGAGAAACAGAATTCGCTGTCGGGAGCCGACATGCTCCGGCACGCTCTCGGCCTCGAGGGTTCACCTCTGGCCGGTGGTGTCTCGATCGCTGGCACCGGTTGGGCGGTGGATCTGCTCCGCAGTGCCAAGAACATGCCCTCCGATCTGCCCACCTCCCCGGAGCGCTTCAGCGGAGAGTTGCGCAGCTATCAGGCCGATGCGTTGGCGTGGCTCGGATTCCTCGAAGGGGCCGGACTGGGAGGTTGTCTTGCGCTCGACATGGGCCTTGGCAAGACCCCAACGATGCTGGCGCACATCGCCGCAACCACCGCCAACGGACCAGCGCTGGTCATCGCTCCGCCCGCCGTGGTGGGCAACTGGGCCTCGGAAGCGAAGAAGTTTGTCCCCGGCGTCAGTGTGCTCGTCCACCACGGTCCGAACCGAGCGTCCGGCCTCGAGATCGCAAAGGCCGTCCGCAAGGTCGACCTCGTGATCACCACCTACGGCACTGCAATCCGGGACATGGCCCGTCTCGAGGACATCACGTGGAACAACGTGGTCCTCGACGAAGCCCAGGCCATCAAGAACCCGGCCAGTGAAACGGCACAGACGCTTCGACGACTCAACGCCCGCAGCAAACTGGCTCTCACCGGAACACCCATCGAAAACGGGCTCGGTGACCTCTGGGCCATTCTCGATTTCGCGAACCCGGGACTGATGGGTTCCCGCAACTCGTTCGTTGCGAACCTGTCGGCGAACAAGAATGGGTCGATGGCCACCCGAGAGAATGCCGAAAGCGTGCTCAAGGCTCTCAACGGTCTGCTGGTCTTCCGCCGCACCAAGTCCGAACCCGCAATCGCCGCGGAACTGCCGGACCGAATCGACGAACTCGACCATTGTGCGATGACACCCGAACAGGTGGGGCTCTATCAAGCCACGCTGGACGGGTTGATGCGTGACACCACCGACACCGATTCGCCGAAGAAGAAGGGTGCAGTGCTCGCGGCGATCACGCGACTCAAGCAGATCTGCAACCATCCTGCGAACTTCAATAAGGAAGACGACGGTCCCATCGGTGGTCGATCGGGCAAACTGGCTCGACTGGACGAGATCCTCGATTCGGTGTTCGCCAACGGCGAGAAGATGTTGATCTTCACCCACTTCGCATCGTGGGGCGAGACGCTGGCCGACTACCTGACCGAACGAACCGGCGTGCCGATCCACTGCTATCACGGTGGGCTTGGTCGGACCGCTCGGGACCGACTGGTCGACGAGTTCCAATCCAAGGAGGGGGCCGGCGCCATGGTCCTATCGTTGAAGGCTGGCGGCACCGGACTGAACCTGACGGCCGCTTCGCACGTGGTGCTCTATGACCGCTGGTGGAACCCGGCGGTTGAGGACCAGGCCCGGGATCGGGTTTGGCGAATAGGTCAGAAGAACACCGTCATCTGTCACCGACTCGTTTGTCCGGGCACGATCGACGAACGGGTCGAAGAGGTTGTGGCGGGTAAGCGGCAGATTGCCGATCTGGTGTTGCCGAAGAGTTCGTCGGTTGGCGATCTCGACACCGAACAACTACAGGCGGTTCTCGGGATCGACAGCTCCGCCCTACTACTCACCGATGAGGCCGACGCACTGGCAGAAACGGCGGCGGTCTGATGGCCCAGCAACAGCAGAACACCGGCAATTCCAAGGCGGCCAAGCGTAAGCGGGCCCGTAATCGCAAAAGCAAAGCTAAACAGAATCGAGCGTTCTGGGGCGACGAGAGTCGTCTGCCGGATCCACCCGCCAAGACCCGCATCACCGAGGTCCCGGTGTCGGTGATCAATTCACTCGGTCGGCCGCCGCTGCCGGGATACGAACAACAGGCGCAGCACTACTTCGAAGCCGTGGCCATGCGAGCCGTTGCAATCGGAGGAGCGATCGCTGCCGCAGGCGAACTCATCGACGCCGACGACCTCTAAGCCGACCGAGAGGCCCGCCACAGGCCCGCTTTGACTATTGGCTAGCCCGAGGATCCTGCCGGGGTGCGGTCAGCCGAACTGGACACCGATATCGGGGCGGTCGGTGATGAATCCGTCGACGCCCAGCTCCACCAACGCTTCCATCTCCGGTTTGGTGTTCACCGTCCACGGCAGCACCTCGAGACCACGCTGATGAGCTGCGTCCAGGTTTTCCGCCGTTACAAGCGGGTAGTACGGCGACCAGATCGACGCTCCCACGGCCACCATCTCTTCCACCGTCGGAACGTACTCGCTGAGGGCGGAGAGGCGAATGTCGTCGGCGATCCGCGAGATCGCGTGAAGGGAGCGGAAGTCGAAGCTCTGCACGATGCATCGGTCAACCAGGTCGGCGGAGTCGATCGCCTCGAGTAGGACCCTCTCGAAGGTCCCAACCGACTCTCCGTCGAAGTCGTCACCGATGTATTCGGGATGGGCAACCACCCGCTTGGTTTCGATATTGAAGTGCACGTTTCTGGCGTTCGACCGCTGTTCCTTCGACTTCTGTTCGCTGCTGGCGTAGACGTCGACGAATGCGAAGAGCTCCGGGAGTGTGATCAACCCGAAGTTGTCGCCAGCCAACTGTGTCGGGGCGGTTGTCTGCTGGTCGAATCGGCCGGGATCCGGATTCTGGTCGGCTCGAAAACCCTTGATCTGTTCGACCGAGAGGGATCGCATCGGTGCCGGAAGCTCGATCGGCGTGCCGGTGGTGAACGCGCCTTTTTCCGCCCACAGTGCTTCATCGTGCCAGATGATCACCTGGTCGTCTGCGGTCAGATGGAGATCCAATTCGAGCGTGTCGACCATCAGGTCGAGCGCAACCTCAAACGCCGGAAGTGTGCTTTCGGGCCGAAGCCCCCGTGCACCTCGATGACCGTGAATGTTGCAACCCATCCCTCGAACCTACCCCCACCCAGAAGGGTTAGACGGTCCAGGTGGCTCCGCTGGTGAGGAGGTCCGAGAGGTTGCCGGCGCCGTCGGATTGGGCATCGGCAACCTGGGCTTCAACCGCGTCGGTGTACTCGGGTGACTCGACCGCCCGGAACACGCCGAAGGCGGTGGGGCTCTGCCGGTCGTTGGCCAGTTCGGCCAGTGCGAAGGAGACCGATGGATCGGCATCGGCGCGATGAACGAGGAGGCTGTCCACTCCTACGTCGTCAACCTCCACCACCTCGGCCCGGCCGTTGTTGATGACCACGCCCTTTTCGTTGTCAGCCCCGAACCGGACCGGTTCGCCGTCGACCAGATCGATCATCATCGCCGCCCGGTTGGCCCGTTTGGTAATTGCATCGAAGGCGCCGTCGTTGAAGACGTTGCAGTTCTGATAGATCTCGACCAGCGAAGCGCCCCGATGGGCGTTGGCCTGTTGGAACACGTCGATCATGTGTTTGCGGTCGAGGTCGTGTGTTCTTGCCACGAACGTGGCTCGGGCGCCGACCGCAAGGCTGATCGGGTTGAACGGTGGGTCGATCGAACCGGACGGTGTGCTCTTGGTGACCTTGCCAACCTCGCTGGTCGGTGAGTACTGGCCCTTGGTGAGCCCGTAGATCTGGTTATTGAACAGCAGGATGGTGAGGTTGACGTTGCGCCGGAGGGCATGGATCAGGTGGTTGCCGCCGATGCTGAGCATGTCGCCGTCGCCACCCACCACCCAGATGTTCAGGTCGGGTCGTGCGATGGCCAGTCCGGTGGCGATGGCGGGGGAGCGGCCATGGATGGTGTGCATCCCGTAGGTGTCCATGTAGTACGGGAAACGGGCCGCACAGCCGATGCCGCTGATGAAGACGGTGTCTTCGGTCTTGATCTCGGTGGCGGGGTCCTTCGCCAGTTCGGCATGCATGAACTGCATGGCTGCCAGGATTCCGTAGTCGCCACATCCGGGACACCAACGCACGTCCTGGTCGCTGGTCCAGTGTCCTCGTTTGGTGGGGTCGAGCAGGGTTACGTTGGACTCGGAGTCGTTCGTCATTGGGTTACCTCCAGCAGCGCCTTGGTGGCGGAAATGATTTCCTGGCCGGTGAAGGGAAGGCCCTGCACCTTTGACAGTGGAGTCGCATCCACCAGGTACTCGGCCCTCAGCAACTTGACCAATTGGCCCCGGTTCAACTCGGGAACCAGAATCCGGGTGTATTTCGTGAGCACGTCGCCGAGGTTCGACGGGAACGGGTGAATATGGGTGAGGTGGAGCTGGTCGACGCTCAGTCCCTCTTCCCGCATCGATTGCACCGCCGACGTGATCGATCCCAGGGTTGAGCCCCATCCGACCAGGAGCACGTCGGCTCCGCCGGTGCCGTCGATCTCGGCGGGAGGTATGTCGTTGGCGATGCCGTTGATCTTGGCTTCGCGAAGTTGGGTCATCAGCTCGTGGTTGTTCGGGTCATAGCTGACGTCACCGGTCTGGTCGGCCTTCTCGAGTCCGCCCAGTCGATGTTCGAGCCCGGGCGTGCCCGGAATCGCCCATGGTCGTGAGAGCGTGTCTTGGTCTCGAAGGAAAGGCAGGAAGACCGGATTTCCTTCGAGGTCGGTGCTGTTTGCCTCGGTGGTGAAGGACACACCGATGTCGGGTAGGTCCGATACCTCCGGCAGACGCCACGGTTCGGCACCTGTCGCCAGGTATCCGTCGGTCAACAACATCACTGGCGTGCGGTACTTCAGCGCCAGTCGGCTGGCCTCGATCGCAGCGAAGAAGCAATCCGACGGTGTGCTGGCGGCGACCACCGGCATCGGTGACTCGCCGTGCCGACCGTACATCGCCATCATCAGATCGCTCGCTTCGGTCTTGGTTGGCAAACCGGTGGAGGGACCGCCGCGTTGGACATCGATGATGACCAGCGGCAGCTCCATGCTGAGGGCCAGGCCGATCGTTTCACCTTTGAGGGCGACGCCGGGGCCCGAGGTAGTGGTGTAGGCCAGCGCACCACCAAAGGCGGCTCCCAGCGCAGCGCCAGCACCGGCGATCTCGTCCTCGGCCTGGAAGGTTCGAACGCCGAAGTTCTTGTGACGACTCAGTTCGTGAAGAATGTCGGACGCCGGAGTGATCGGATAACTGCCGAGGAAAACCGGCAGCCCACTCAGTTCGCCGGCGGCGATCATGCCCCATGCGGTGGCGGTGTTTCCGGTGATGTTCGTGTACGTGCCGGGCTTGGCCGGTGCGGCGTTGACCACATACTGGTTGGCGAACATCTCGGTGGTCTCACCGTAAGCATGTCCAGCCTTCAGGGCGGCGACGTTGGCGGCCACGACCGCCGGCTTGGACGCAAACTTTGCTTCCACCCATTCCATCGTGGGTTCGAGTGGTCGGGTGTACATCCAACTGATGACACCCAGAGCGAAGAAGTTCTTGGAGCGTTCGGCGTCGCGCTTTTTCACATCGAGGTCGGCGGTGGCGGTAACCGTGAGGCTGGTCATCGCGATCTCGTGGACCGTGAAGTCGTCGAGCGTTCCGTCGCTGCGGGGGTCGATCTCGTAACCGCACTTCTCGAGATTTCGCTCGTCGAACGCATCGGAGTTCAAGATGATCGTTCCGCCACCCTTGAGGCGGTTGAGCTGGCTCTTCAGTGCAGCCGGATTCATCGCCACGAGCACGTCCGAGATATCGCCGGGGGTATGGATGTCGTGGTCACTGATGTGCACCTGGAACGCCGAGACTCCCGCAAGAGTGCCCTGGGGTGCCCGGATCTCGGCAGGAAACTCGGGGAGGGTTGCCAGATCATTCCCGACGAGCGCACTCGTCGACGTGAATCGATCCCCGGTGAGCTGCATGCCATCACCAGAATCTCCTGCAAACCTGATCACTACCCGATCGAGATTCGTTGGCCCGACACGGTCGTCCGTAGAGGTCACAGTGCCAAAGGTAACACTTTGGTCGCTACTGACTCGAAACACCCCCAGCATTGCGCTCGGTTTCCACAGTGGTCGTGGCGATAACCTCGACCCATGAGCGCAGCACGTATCGAGACCGACTCCATGGGCAACATCGAGGTCGAAGCCGACCGCTACTGGGGTGCTCAGACCCAACGGAGTATCGAGAACTTTCCCATTGGCCGGGACCGGTTCATCTGGGGCCGGGCGATCATCGAGGGCCTCGGTCTGTTGAAGGGCGCTGCGGCCAAAGCGAACGGTGAACTCGAACAGCTGCCCGCCGATATTGCCGATCTGATCGTGGCGGCCGCCGATGAGGTCGCCGCAGGCGATCTTGACGACCACTTTCCACTGGTGGTCTTTCAAACCGGTTCGGGCACCCAGTCAAACATGAACTCGAACGAGGTGATCTCCAACCGCGCCATCGAAATGGCCGGGGGCGAAATGGGGACCAAGACACCGGTCCATCCCAACGACCACGTGAACCGGGGGCAAAGCAGCAACGACACGTTCCCCACGGCGATGTATGTCGCGGTGGTCATGGAGCTTCATCGCGAGCTGTTCCCGAAGGTCAAGATCCTTCGAGACACCCTGGCCGCGAAGTCCGAGCAGTACGCCGACGTGGTGAAGGTTGGACGAACCCACCTGCAGGATGCAACGCCGATCACGCTCGGGCAGGAGATCGGTTCGTGGGTCGCTCAGATCGATCAGGCCTTGGAAACCGTCGCAGCCAGCACTACCGGACTCATGGACCTTGCCATCGGAGGCACGGCCGTCGGAACCGGACTGAACGCCCACCCTGAATTTGGCGATCGGGTCGCGGCAATCCTGGCTGAGCGGACCGGTCACCCCTTCCGGTCAGCGGAGAACAAGTTTGCTGCCCTGGCGGCCCACGATGCACTGGTAACAACATCGGCCAGCCTCCGCACGCTCTCGGGAGCCCTCCTAAAGATGGCCAACGATGTTCGCTGGCTCGCCAGCGGGCCCCGAAATGGCATCGGCGAGATCACCATCCCGGAGAACGAACCGGGTTCGAGCATCATGCCCGGCAAGGTGAACCCCACCCAGTGCGAAGCCATGACCATGGTGTCGGCTCAGGTCTTCGGAAACGATGCGGCGGTGGCGTTCGCCGGGAGCCAGGGCAACTTCCAGCTGAACGTGTTCAAGCCGGTGATGGTGCACAACGTGATCGAGAGCATTCGGCTACTGGGTGATACCTGCGTCGCTTTCAACGACAACTGCGCGGTTGGTATCGAAGCCAACACCGACAAGATCACGTCGAACCTCGACTCCAACCTGATGCAGGTCACTGCGCTGAACAAACACATCGGCTACGACAATGCGGCAGCGATCGCCAAACACGCTCACAAGAACGGCATGACCCTTAAGGGCGCCGCGGTCGAGTTGGGCCACGTGACATCTGAAGAGTTCGACCAGTGGGTCGTCCCGCTGGCGATGACCTCAAACAAGTAGCTGCAAAGCCGCACGGGCGTAGGCGGGATCACCCGCCCGGCCCGTGTGATCATGCCTATCGGTAGTGACGCAGCACCCGCCGGTCTCCCACACTCGGGGGATGGCCAATCCTCCCCGCATCGTTATTCCGCCTGACTCGTCGGCGTCGGGGCCCACACCTCCGCCGATTCCGCCTCGCCAGTCCGAAGAGGAACGCAATGGAGTGTTGCCGATTGCGCTGATCGGACTCGTCGCACTGCTCTCGGTCGGTGCGATCGGATACGCCATCGGCCAACGATCCGGCGGCAACGCCGAAGCGACCGACGTCGAACTGGGCGTACTCGCCGAACCATCCCGCACCACTTCGGTCGATGCTGCCGCCAACCCGGTCGAAACCTCGGCTCCGACAACCACCGCAGCGCCATCGACTACCGCCGCGCCGTCGACCACCGCCGCTCCCGAAACGACGGTGGCTCCAACCACCACCTCTGAACCCGCTCCGACGACGACCGTCGACGACGGCGAATTGGCGGGACCGCCCCTACGAGACACCGGGACCGTTCGTCAGGCGGTTCTGGAGGGAGGGATTCTGTACCTCCGGGGCCGAGTTCCGTCCGAAGAGTTCGGTATCGAAATCGCTCGGCGCGCCGAAGCGGTGGTCGGCCCCGGCAACGTCGTGAACCAATACGAAATCGACCCCGCCGCCCCACCGGTCGACAGTGCCCCCCTCTATGTGGCGGACACGGTGTTGTTCCCAACCGGAGGCACGCAGATCAATCCCGCCTTCCTGCCTCTTCTGGATCTCGGCACCACGCTGCTCAGCGTGAACGAGGCCGTCACGCTGACCGTTGTGGCCCACACCGATTCCGCCGGTAGCACCGGTCTCAACCAGCGGTTGTCGCAGGCCAGAGCAGACACGGTGCGGCAGTACTGGATCGACGCGGGCGCTGCGCCCGAACGGATCACCGCTGAGGGTCGAGGCGAAAGTGAACCAATTGCGGACAACACCACCGACGAGGGCAAACAGGCCAACCGTCGGGCCGAGTTCATCGTGACCGGAATATTGGGTTAACCGCGTTCGGGTCGAAACGTTCGAAGCAACTCATCGGCCAGCGGCGACAACGTTGTCTGCTTGGGCCACACCGCCCGTAACTCACGGGTGATCTCGAGGCCGGGCACATCGACCACCACCAGGCTGCCCGCCTCAACGTCGGAAGCGACCGCCAGTTCGCTCATCACCGAGGGAGGCCCGCCGTTGATCACCGCCGACTTCACCGCCGCGGTCGAACCCAGCGCAAGAACCGATGCCGGTTCCTCGTAGCCCAATTTCTGAAACGCAGCGATGAGGGACTCCCGGGTACCGGACCCCATCTCCCTGACGATCATCGGGGTCGATGCCAACGAATCCAGCGAAATGTTCGAACGACGGGCCCACGGGTGGTTGCGTCCCACGACGGTGATGAGCCGGTCGGTGGCGATCACCTCGGAACGGAGGCCCGGCGTTGGATCGGGTGACTCGATAAATCCGAGATCGGAATGACCCGACCGGATCTGCTCCAACACCGCCGTGCTGTTCGCAACATTCAGCTGAACGGCGTCGGTTTGGCGATTCCGGAGAAACTGTTCGAGCCGCTGGGGGAGCAGATATTCGGCGATCGTCAAGCTCGCAACCACTCGCAGCCGACCTGAGGCCCGGGCCTTCAGCGCTGCGACGCCCGCGGAGAGTTCATCGGCAGCACGAAGTACGGTCTCCGCCCAACCGGCAACCAGGCTCCCAGCGGTGGTGGGTTGTGATCCGGTGGGTGAACGTTCCAGCAGCGTAAGTCCAAGCTGTCGTTCCAGCGTGCGGATACGGGCGCTGGCGGAGGGTTGTGAGATCTGGTGCGCGATCGCCGCCTTCGACACGCTGCCGAGGCGAACGACCGAGACAAAGAGGTCGAGGGCCGCCAGTTCAGGGTCTGCAGTTGATCTCGGCATCGGTTCTCCATCGGTCGGGATGTGTTCGGCGACACACTTGATATCGGCATGTCTGATAACGACCTATAGGACAAAGCTATCACGTCAGAACCAATTGGCCCCTACTCGATCGGACTCGACTGGCTCACACTTATGACATGGCGGTTATCGAGCGTCCCACCCTTCCCGAGATTCCCTTCGTGCCCAACGGTGGGCCCGACCGATCGCTCGTGCCCGGCCTCGTCCTCGTGGGTCTGGGGACCCTCGCAGCCACGGCGGTCAACCAGATCTTCTCGGGCGTCTCCACTCTCCTGGCCGCCGTCGTCATCGGCGCCCTCATCGGCAACAGCCACGTCGCCGCCCCCGACACCACCCCGGGCCTGAAGTTCTCCGCAAAGACCATCCTTCGGGTCGGAGTGGTTCTCCTGGGGTTGCGCCTTTCGATCGGTCAGGTCACCGACCTTGGTGTCCAGACCCTGGCCATCGTCGTCGGCACGACCGGCCTGACCTTCTTCGGCGTGCAGTGGTTGGGACGCCGGATGGGGCTTTCGCCGGCGCTATCGCTGCTCGTCGGGACAGGGTTCTCCATCTGTGGGCTGTCGGCCATCGCTGCGGTCGAGGGTTCAAGTGACGCCGAAGAAGAGGAGGTCGCTGCGGCGATGGGCCTGGTCACGCTGTTCGGCACCCTGGCGATCTTCACCATTCCCGCTCTTGCGGCCACCCTCGGACTGACCGATCAGCAGTTTGGAACGTGGGTCGGGGCGTCGGTGCACGACACCGCTCAGGTGGTAGCGGCCGCTTCCGCTGGCGGTTCGTCGGTGCTGGCGGTTGCCATTGCGGTGAAACTCACCCGGGTCCTGCTGCTGGCCCCGATCGTCGCCGGTGTGAACCTCAATCGGTCTCGAACGAACCCCACCGCTTCGGGCGCATCACCCGCGCTGGTCCCAGCGTTCGTGGTCGGATTCATGCTCATGATCCTGCTCAGGACCAGCGGACTGCTGTCGGAGCAGTGGTTGAACACCGGCAAGATGGTGGAAGGGCTCGCACTGACCGCCGCCATGGTCGGGCTTGGCGCCAATGTTCGAATCGAGAAGCTGCGGTCACTTGGCCCCAAGCCTCTGGTTCTCGGAGTTCTTGCCTGGATGGTGGTCGCCAGCATCTCGCTGGGTGCCATCCTGCTGCTCGTCTGATCCGGCCCGCCCGACCCCTTCTGCGTCAACCGACGGTTACTGCCCCGCACGCTGTGTCGGTCATCGAACCGGCGGCCCAGGTGCGAACCGTGTACTCGTAGGTGCCTACATCGAGTCCGACATCGTCGTAGTGGGATGAGGCAGCCCCGGGTGTGGCGATCCATGCGCCATCACGTCGAACGACTACCGAACCGATCATATTCTCCCACGTCACCGTGGCCGTAGTGTCGGTGAGCGCAACCGAACATGTTGGAGCCGCCCCCTCCACTACGACGGTCCCGCAGGGGACGTCGGTAAATCCACCGGCGCCCCACGCTCGCAGTGAGTAGTCATAGGAACCGGGGGACACCACCTCGGAGAACGCTGTGGCATCGGCGGTTGGCGAGGAACGCCAATTACCGTCCCGGCGCACGATCTCGGTTTCCGGGGTGGCGGTCCATGTGAGGTCCACCGTCGTGCCGGTTGCGAGGGCGGTGCAGGTGAGGGGTTCGGGCGGTTCACCCTCGATCGTCACCGTGCCGCAGTCGAAGTCGATAAAACCACCGGCGTCCCAAACGCGCAGGGTGTACACGTTTTCGCCCAGGACGGGTGAGTCGTCGGTGAAGAAGTTCTGACCCGTTTCAATCGATGCCAGGTAGTTGCCGTTGCGACGAATCACTTCGGTTCCCTGATAGTCGGCCAGCGTGAGTTGGACGATGCCCACGTCCGGATCCGTGAGTTCGGCGAGACAACCTTCAAACGGTGGATCCCCGTCCGGCGGCGGGGGTGGTGGACCGTCACCGCCAAAGATCGGGTCATCGATCAGACCCTGGTACGCCGCAAGAGACTCTGCACTGGAATCAACCCACCAATCACAGGTGGATCCCTCCTCCAGGTGTCCTCGGTGGAAGGAGACGATGCCAACCGTCTGGGACCATTCGGGGGTTCGAAGAAGCCGACGAATCTCCGTGACCCATTCCGCCTTGCGGTCGGGATCGTGCAGATCCTCCGCACTGCCGAACTCGGCAATGACAAGACCCTTCGTTGGGTGCTGGGCCGCGTAGTCGCGTAGCGGGGTTGCCAGTGACTCGAAGCTTCGCCAGGGGTTGTTGATACCGACCCGGCAACTGGTCCAGTTGTACGGGTCGGCTCCGATGTGGTCGACCCAGTCGTCGCCCGGGTACCAACGATCGGGGGCCCGACGGTCTTCGGCAGGCCGGGAGAACGCATAGTCGGTCATGACCCATACGTACTCTGCGTTCGTGACCCCTTCGGCCTCGAAGACGTCGTGGATCTGACGCCACGCAGCGACGAAATCGGCGTCGGTGCCGAACACCATGTTGCCGAGAATTTCCGGTTCGTGATGGAACGTGAACCACACCGGTTGACCAAGCGCGGATATCTGTGCTGCCCACTGCTGAATCTCTGCGTAGACGTCCGATCCTGGAGTTGCGGTCGCAATCTCGGACCAGGGAATCGGTGAACGGTCCGCTCGACGGGGCACGACGCTGATATGGGGTTTGGAGCCGTTGTTCAACGTCCACTGCACCAGAGGGTCCGGTCCCGGATCGTCCTCCCACAGCAGGTAGCGTCGGACGACTCCTAACTGGGCGCCGAGCAGGTTCTGAACCTCCACGGCCGATTCAACCCGGGTCGGGGCTGACTCCCGCAGTCCCGGGTGAACACCAAAAAGAATGGGCGGAGAGGGTGGTTCGTCCTGCGCGAGCGCGGTGTTGGCCGCTCCTAACAATGTTGTCGCCAAAACGACTAGAGCCGCCAAAACTCGACTTGCATACATGCCGGTCACTTCCCTCAAGAAAAGATTCGCCTCGCCCGGCAAACAGTAGCTGTCGCATGAACAGAAGTCGGTGAGCCAATGGCCACACCTGGCTGGGCCGAATGGTCTACTTGATTGTTGTTTCAGCTGGTCAGAGCAACAGCGATGTTGCATATGCAAGGACTAGGCCCCGGGCCGTCCAGGCGAGGGTCCGATACCAGTTGGTCTTGATCAATTTGGCGGCCGCGTCGGCGTCGTGGCCCGCGGCGAGACGCGTGTGCTGGGGAACCGAGAACACGATCGTGCTCAAGAGGGCGATGCCGAGGAGTGCTGCAGCAAGCCACATGAGGATCCAGCTGACACCGTCGGGGGGCGACGCCATCAGCGCTAAGGCTGTGAGGCCCTCTATCGCCATGAACGGACCAACCACCGGCGTGATCCGTTGGGCGTGGTCCGCTGCAGCCGATTGCGGAAGCGCCTCTGAATACAACGCCAACATGGGATAGTGGACCACCTGGATGAGCCAGATCAGGCCGATCATGCCCCAGGTGGCGATGGTGCTGACGAGGAGAACGACCGCCACGGCTAACTGAACGCCGAGGCTGGTAGGTCGGCCTCACCGTCTTCGATGGCTCGAATGATTCGAGAACTGACCACCTCGGGCTGAAGGCCGTCGGGCATCCGAGGAGCCTCGCCTTCGATCGCCCGGCCGGCTAGACCGGTCTCGGTGTGGGGTGGGCGAACGTCGAGAATTCGAACCTTGCTCCTTCTGGCCTCACGCCCGAAACCCTCGTTGAACGATTTCAGGGCCGCCTTGGACGCTCCATAGGTCGCCATGCCGGGAAGGTTCTGCTCTGCGATGACACCGGAGATCTGCACCATCACGCCTCCCGGACTCATCGAGGGCAACGCCGCTCGGCTCAGCATGATCGGCACGAAGGTGTTGGTGAGGAACAACTCCTCCATGGCATCAACACCTGAATCCACGACATTGCCGAATCCAACTACGCCGACCGCATTGATCATCAGGTCGAGCGGGCCGTGTGACGTGGCCCACTCGACCACCGCTCGACACGCATCGGGTGTGCGGAGGTCCGCAACCATCCGGTCCTCGGCCGCGCTGGCATTGAGTCTCGCTTCATCTCGCCCGACCGCCTTGATGCGCGCGCCCTTGGCGTGAAGGTCGCTTGCCAACGCAGAGCCGAGACCGCCGCTGGCGCCGCAAAGCAGCACATTCGAGTCGTTGAGGTCGATACCGGTAGCCACGGCGAGAATGTAGCGCTCGGCCTCTACCGCACAGGAAGTCGGGCGAGTGGCTCGGTCACCGGCGACGCCGTGTTCGGCGACGGGGACCGTCGGTTGGCACGCTCGCCGGAGACGACCCGCCCGGAGCGGGAATGTCCGGGGCCGCGATGTCGCCGTCGATCACCTGACGCATGTGGTGCAGATGTTCAGCGGTAGATCCACAGCAGCCGCCGATGATGCGGACTGACGCACTGTTCAACCGATCGGCGTGGGCGGCCATGACAGCCGGCGAACCCGAGTACACCAGGCCCTCGCCCTTCCACTCCGGGATCCCGGCGTTCGCCTTGGAGATCAGGACCGCGTCAGGGGTCGCCTGTTGCATCTGGGAAATGGCAAGTTCGGTGTCGCCGAGGTTGTTGCCACAGTTGGCGCCGAACGCAGCCACGCCGAGTTCTGTCAGGGCCAGGGCCATCTCGGTTGCGGTGAGCCCCATCATGGTGCGACCGTTCGTGTCGAAACTCATGGTGACAGCGATCGGTAGGTCGCTGGCTTCCCGGGCCCCGGCAACCGCGGCCCGTACCTCGTTCAGATCGCTGAGGGTCTCGAGCCACAACATGTCGGCTCCTCCGGACTCAAGGCCTCGAGCTTGCTCGGCGTAGGCCGCAGAACAGGCTTCAGGCGTCATCAGTCCCATCGGTTCGAGGAGTTCGCCGGTCGGCCCCATCGAACCCGCCACTATCACGGTGCGGTCGGCAGAATCGCTGGCCTCGCGGGCCAGTTCGGACGCCAGACGATTGATCTCGAAGACTCGATCCTGAAGGTCGTGAAGTTTCAGTCGGAACGAATTGCCACCAAAGGAATTGGTCAGAATGATGTCGCTGCCGGCCTCGACATAATTCTGATGGACGGCCCTCACCCGCTCGGGGGCATCGAGGTTCCAACGTTCGGGAGATTCCCCCGAGATGAGACCAAGAGCAAAGAGCGAGGTGCCCATGGCTCCGTCCGCCAGGAGCGGACGACCGGAGTCGAGCGCTTGGAAAAACCGGTTGTTGGTACGAATGTCGGTCGAAGAATGCATAGCTGGAATCACCAAACCTGGTTCGGGGAACGTCGAAAGACCACGTTCCAAACGGTGTGATGGCGATAATCGGTGTTGACACCACCGATGGATCAGGCAACAACCGGACCCGCCTGCGTTGTGCCAGTATAGAACAGGGAAGTAATCGAGGGTGTCGGCGGTTCGTATAGCCCGTTGACACCGGTATTCGCTCGAGACAAGGTCAGGACAACGATGGCAAAGAACAAGAACTCCACCGCACGACGCACCGGGTATCTCACCCCGAATCAACAGTGGCTCGGACTCACCCTTCTTGCTCTGCTTGTGGTGATCGCGATCTTCTATTTCGGCGTGGGTTTCGGCGACAATCCGACCGGCGGCCACTCTGGCTGACCAACGAGCGCCAGCGCTGGCGCTGAGAAAGATCTTGGTCTCCCAACACGCGTCGACCAGCACCGTAACTCCCGGTAAGTAGCGTGGTCATTCAACCTCTCATTGTGAGATTGGATGCACTATGGATGAACCCACCACCGATTCAGGCCGGTTGCCGCGGCTGGCCACAAGTTTCGCTGCGCTCACGGTCACGCTGATTCTGCTCGCCGTCGTCTCGTACAACACCAGCTCGGTTCTCCCACTCGTCGTTGCGACCGCCGTGGCGATCGTGGCGTTCTCGGCCGTGTTCGCATTGGCGGTCGCCAGACCCACGATCGACTCGCTGGCCATCGCCGAGGTTCGAGACAGCCGGTCGTCGAGCACGATCGAGCGACTGCGCGACGACGTTGCCCACCTCACGGCCCAGCGGGAGCGGGAAGCTCGCGAGCGTTTGCGGCTGAGCCGTTCCGTCACGCTGATTCAGAACGAAATCGACCGCGAGATCACCGATCTGAGATTTGTCGTTGAGGATCTGACCGAGGCCGAACGTGAGGGTCGCCTGGACTCGTTTCGGCTCAATCGTCTCGAAGACGGACTGCATCGAGTCTCGACCGCCCAATCACATCTGACGGCTCTCAACCGACTTGGCACCAAGGAACATGTCGAACGGATCGATCGATTCACGGCGTCGGACCTGCGGCCGGTCGTGGAGGGGCTTACCGTCGTCGTTGAATGGAACGACCCGATTCATGGACAGACCGACCTGTGGAGGCTCTTCGTTCACCTCGCGGCCCGAAACGCATCTCTCCACGGACGTGCCACCACCTTCCGTCTAGCTTCTCGAGCGGGGCAGCTTATCCTCTCCGATGACGGGCGTGGATCACCGCCGGCGGAACTTGATCGGGTCTGGACCTCGGGCCTTCGGTCAGACGGCACCAAGAGTGACGGTTTCACCTTGATGCGACGGATAGCGGAGGCCCACGGAGCACAGGTAACGCTGGAGGGCGGGCGGGGGATCGGCGTTCGGATCGTCGTTGACCTGAACGACCTCGAAATTGATCTCCGTGATCGACGGGTGGTGTCTCAGCGACTATCGACTCCGGCGAAACACCGGGGTTCGGTGGGAAGCACGCCGGCACCGAACTAGCCGTTCTAGCCCGCTATTTCATGCCCGCCGGGGCCACGTTTCGCTGGCTCACCTGAGTAAGTCCGTCGCGGTCGACGCGATAGGAGACGACCCGGGTCACCTGATGAGCGCCCGCTCGGGCCTTGCCGGACACCACGTCGAGTTCGGTCCCGGTCACCGCCGGTACCAGAGCGACCGCCCGGAACCCGTCCCTGGTGCCGGGCGTGCTTCGTTTGTCCTCGCGTATCAGCTCCACGCTGTCCCAGATCCAGGTGTCGTTGACGCTCACGAACCGACAGGTGTGACTGGTCTTGCTGGTCCACACGATCGAACCCGGGCACACCACGACATTGCCCTCCAGGTAGGGATCGGTTCCAAGACCGTCACCACCGAAGGCTTCTTCGAACCCGACCGCGATGATCTGGTCGAGGTCACCCCGGGCGACGGCCCGTTCGCTCTGAAGTTGGCCCGCGAGTTCGATCACGTTGGCCAGCTGTTCCTCGTCGAGTTTGCCGAGCACACGTGGCGCCTCGTTGACATCGGTCAGAAGCTTCGACGCTGCGTTGATCCGACGGGTGGAAACGGGTTCGGTCAACGGAAATTCGCTTCTGTGCGGTAGCGGTCACGAACGACCGAGGCGGACACGGCGACCGAGTCGGGCGGTGTGACCAGCCGGCTCTGGTCGAGCGACCATGCCGCGGCGAGGTGATCGGGTTCCTGCCCGGTGAGGACACACCCGGCCTGAACCGCAGCGCCCCGGGCGACAGTTTCGTCGCTGGCAGGCAAGAGAATGTCGCGCTCGGACAACGACGCGAAGATCGAGGCGAACGCTGCGGACTTCGAGCCACCGCCGATAAGGAAGAAGCGACCGTCGGCGACCACGCCACTTGTGGTGAGGGCGTCGACGCCGTCCAGGAGCCCGCAGGTCACTCCTTCAAAACCGGCGCGGGCCATGTCGGAGCGCTCGACCGAGGTTCGGAGCCCGACGAGCGCACCGGTGGCATCGGGGCGATTGGGGGTGCGTTCTCCGTCGAAATAGGGCACCAGCGTGAGCCCGTTTGACCCCTGCGGTGCCGAAAGCGCCAGTTCGTCGAATTCTTCGTAGCTGACGTTCAGAAGCCCGCGAATCGATTCGGTGACCTTCGTGGCGTTGAGCGTGCATACCAATGGGAGGTAGCGGCCGGTGGCGTCGGCGAAGCCGGCTACGAACCCACTTTCGTCATTGGTGGGTTGTTCTGAAACTGCGTAGGCGGTGCCGGAGGTACCCAACGAGACCACGACATCGCCGGGCCGCACACCCAGGCCCAAAGCGGCACACATGTTGTCACCGCTACCGGGTCCGACTACGACGTCGTGGCCGACGCCCAGGGCCAGCAACTCCGGCGCCGTGACGACGCCGACGGCCTCGAATGGAGACAAGACCTCGGGGAACTCGATCCATGCCGGTCGAACTCCCGCGGCTTGCACGAGGTCGGGCAGATACTCGCCCGACGTTGGGGACCAGTAGCCGGTTCCCGAGGCATCCCCTCGATCGGTTGTCCATCGACCGGTAAGACGAAAACTCAGGTAGTCATGGGGGAGGCCGACCCGGCGGACCAACTCGAGCGAGTCGGGTTCGTTCTCCGCCAGCCACGCCAACTTCGTGACCGTGAAGGCGGGTCCGGGAATCGATCCAGTGGATGTCGCCCAGGCGGTGGCGCCGACTCGTTCGATCAACTCGGTGCTCTGCGGGGCGGACGTGGTGTCGTTCCACAGCTTCGCCGGTCGAACCGGTACGTTGTCGGCGTCGAGAGTAACCATGCCGTGCTGCTGTCCCGAGATCGATAGCGCTCGAATTGCCGGGAGGTGCTCCTGCAGTTGTTCGAAACAGTCGACGAGGGCACGCCACCAGTCCTGGGGGTCCTGTTCGCTCACGGGCGGCGTGGTTGGTGCATGTGGGCTTCGGGCTTGGCCCACGACAGCACCGCTTGCCAGATCGACGAGTTCCACTTTGGTTGCGCCCGTGCTGGAATCGATTCCTGCGACGAGATCACTGGTGGTCGGACTCATGTCAGCACGTTCCATTCGAGGGTGAAGGTGTGGGTGAGCGATTCACCCGGGGCGATGACATCCGGCTCACGGTCGAAACGGTCCGGGTTGAAGATGTTCGGCGGGCCGCTCTGGGGTTCCACACAGAAGGCATGTTCGGGATGGTCGTAGATGACCCAGTGATCACACGTTGAGGACAGCGAGAGCGTGAGCTCGCCGGGCCACTCGATCACGATCGGTTCGGCGACGTTGCGGAAGGGGTGATCCCAGGGCCCCGGGGTCGGCGGGCACACAAGACGTCCGGTGGGGATCATGTCGTCGCCCACCTCGTACATCTGGATGGAGTCGAAGTTCGGGAGCTGGAGCTGCGCGGTAGCGCCTCCGGGTTGGAGTTGGCGCAGGAACCACGGATGCCAACCAACCATGGCCGGCATCGGTTGCTCGGTGGCTGTGACCGTCAACTCGAGTGACAGGTAGCCACGGTTGGAGTTGGTGTGGGCATCGAGGGTGCCCCGATGGGACACCGAACCACCGAGCGGCCAGTCGGGGCCCAGGTCGAGCGACAGTTCGTTGGGCGCAGTCTCCTTCCACTTCGACCTGAAGGCGGTTCCGTGGATGGCGTGATCGTCCATGTTGGGTGTCAGGTGATAGTCCTGGCCATCGAATGTAAACCGACCGCGGTCTATCCGGCCGGCGAAGGGCACCATGGGATAGGCACCCCAGGAGACATCGGACGTAGTGGCGTCGTTAAACAGGAGTTGCCTGTGGTCGACCATGAGGCTGGCAAGGCGACCTCCGTGTACGGGGTCGAGCGCAAAGGACGCACTCACGAAGCGGCCCGGGCCTCGATTGCCTCCAGATTGGCTCGCATCGCTTCGGCCATGTAGGCCAAGCGTCGTTCGATGATGGTTTCCTCGAGCTCAGGTTTCCGTTCGATAGCGGCGGTCAGACCCGATTTGCCCGGCCCCAGCCGGACCTTCTGGGTGAGGGTTGCCGTGCCGTCTTGGTGGTCATCGATTCGGTACCACCACTGGCTGGCGCTGTCGCCACCCCCGTCGACCTCGTAGCTCCAGACCTTCAGCGGTTCCCACTCGACCACCGTTGACACGGTGGACCACTCCCGTTCACCCATTCGGTTGGTACCGAGAAGCCGTTTGCCAAGGCCGGGCGGGTTGTCGTCGTCTTCCCACCGGGCATCTACGAGTTCGGGGCTGTTCTCGACCGGCAGGCCCGGGTCGGTACACGCCTCCCAGACGGCGGACAGGGGCGCCCGGATCGTGAGGCTCACTTCAGTTGTTGGCCCTTCACTGAATCGCACCGTTCCAGCGTAATGGATTTGTCACGTTGGGCGGGGGTCCACCACAACCGGATTCTGGACGCTCAGCTTCGGGCGGGACGGTCCACGGGGGAGCTAATGGGCAGGGTGAATCGCGCCGATACCACCGAGGCATGCTTGCACCCACCATGGCCGAAGAAGCCCGCAGCACGGTCGCAGTGGCGGCCAACGCCAGTCTCGCCACCGTCGACATCGACGGGCGGCCGATCGTGGCGCCTGTTCCGGTCGTCGATGACGGATCGGGGCAGCCGGTAACGGTGCTGTCGAACCTCACGACCCACACCGAGCGGGCTCGCCGCGACAGTCGGGCGGCTATGAGCGTGGCCGGCCGGCTTCTCCTGCAGGGCGAGTTGGTCCCGGTGCCCGGTCTGCAGCAGCTCGAACTTCAGCCCCGATTCATCGCACTGCATCCAACGCTGACAGCTCAAGTGGAGAGTTTGGACTACAGCTGGTTCCGTCTCACCGTCGAGCGGGCCCGATGGACCGACGACGACAACGCCGAACATTGGCTGCGCCCCGAGGACATCTTCGGTGCCGAGCCCGATCCGCTCGCGAATCTGACCGAGGGCGATCTCGTCGACGTTTCCGAACGCCTCGACGATGACCTTCTGCTTCTGTTCCGTTCCCTGGGCGGGCGTTGGCTGGCGCGATCGGCCGAGTTGGTTCGAATCGATCGCTACGGCCTGGTGGCCGTTGTCGACGAGCCCGGTCGACGCAGCCAGAGTCGGGTGCCATTCCCCGAACGCCTGGACGAACCGGGACAACTTCATGCATCCCTTGGTGCATTGGTACGAGCCGCGAGGTCCTCGCCGATCGCCCAGTCGCAGTCGTAGGCGCCGGACCAACCTAGAATGGTGTCATGAGCAACGATAAGTACACGGTCAGCATCACGTACTGCGTTCCTTGAGACTATTCGAGTCGCGCCGTGAGCGCGACCGCAGACATTCTGTCCAACTACCAGCACGTCATCGCCGACCTTCGGCTCGTGACCGGCGGGGCGGGCATCTTTGATGTCGCCGTTGACGACGAACTGATTTACAGCAAGGGTCAGACCGGACGCCATGCCGATCCCGGTGAGGTCCTTGAACTTTTCAAGGCCCACGTCGGGCCGGATGTGCCCATCTACGGCACCTAGAAGCGGTTCTCTTTGTTCGACCGGTGGATCCCAATCGATGACCCGCAGGACCCGCGGATAGCGGTCTTTCAGGGGCTTCGAGATCATCAGTTGCGCCAGCTGCGCGAGGCCGACGGCGGCGACATGGAAGGGGTCTTCGTGGCGGAGGGAGACGTCGTGGTCGAGCGGGCGCTTGAGGCCCAGTATCGACTCCACGCCGTTCTGGTCGATGGTGCCCGAAACAAACAGGTGCCCGACGCCGTGCTGAATTCTGGTACGCCGATTTATGCCGCCGCCCCGAACGTGCTGCAGCACATCACCGGGTATCACCTTCATCGCGGCATGTTGGCGTGTTTCAAACGGCGTCCTCTCGCCGCGGCCGAGGATGTACTGGCCAACGCTCGAACCTTGATCGTCCTTGAAGGGATCAACAACCCAACCAACCTCGGCGTCATCCTGCGATGTGGCGTGGCGCTGGGCGTCGACTCCTATGTGATGGACAACACCTGCAGTGACCCTCTGTATCGACGCGCCGGCCGGGTGAGCATGGGCGAGGCCTACCGACTGCCCTACGCCCGTCTCGCCGGATTCCCTGAGGGACTCGATGTGGTGCACGATGCCGGCTTCACCACGCTTGCTCTCACGCCCGCAGGCGAAACCGATATCGCCGAACTTTCGTTCGAGCCGGATCAGAAGGTTGGACTGGTGCTGGGCAGTGAAGGTCCGGGGCTCACCGACGGCACGATCGCAGCGGCGCATCATCGGGTGCGGATTCCGATGAGCGGAGCTGTCGACAGTCTGAACGTGGGCTCGGCCGCTTCGGTTGCGTTCTACGCCATCCAGCAGGCCCGCCGGTCCCGAAGTTAGGGCGGGTCGGTCACATACCGGTTGGCTGCATCAGCCAGGGACAAGTCGAGTTGATTGGCCAGCGAGGCCGTCCAGGCGAGGACATCACCCAGTTCATGGAGCTGCTGTTCGGTCGTGCCCTTGCGAACCGCCTGGGCCAGCTCACCCAATTCCTCACAGAGCCATGCCACCGTGGCGGGAATTCCCCGCTCGCGATCTGCCTCGCCGTAGAGGTCGTCCATCAGCTGCTGAAATTCGGCGATACGCATGTCGGCGACCATACCGTGGGACCGGTTTGGTGGCCGGAAGGTGGCCGGTGGCTCAGGGTGTGGTTGCGGTCATCAGGAAGTTTCGCAGCAGTTTTTGAAACGCACGTTCGAAGTCGTCGTAGGCGGGTCGAAGGCGCGGGGGAGTCCAGCGCGCTGGTTCCAGTTCGCTCGGAAGTTGCGGTTCGGTCCTGAGAAACCGGACGGTCGCAGCAGACAACAGGAAGGTTGAGGGCAGTGCAGCTGGATCGTCCCCGTCGAGCAGCGGACGATTCTTTTCCAAGGCCACCAAAAGCGCGCCAGCCTGGTCATCGAGGTCCTTCATCGACCACAGGCGGTCGATGAGATCCTCGGGATCGTCGGCGCCGAGGCCCCCTCGCACGAGGAGGACATCCTCGGGCCGATCAGGTTCGGGCGTGTTGGCCGGGCGCATCCAGATGTCCGGCCGCAGTTCGCCCATCCGAGCACCGGTCATGGTGGAACGAAACGCTCGCCGATCTGACAGCGAGCGACTGTCCTGTGCGGCGATCGCAACGAACCATGTTCCATCCCAGTGAGCCGCCGGTTCGGCGCGACCAAGGTCCTGCTGCTTCTGCCGTTGCACGAGGCGGGGCCCCAAACCGTACCGACCCTCATCAGCAACGAGCTCCCCCTCGGCGGCCATTCGGGAGAGCGCGGTGCGCACCGTCCCAGGCCGAATGTCGAACAGTTCCGCGAGCGCAGTGAGTTGACGTCCGGCCAGAGTCGGCGGGTGGGTTCCCAGGAGGGTCGACAGAATGATCGACCGGGCGCTCATCGGTTCGATGCCGAGCACAGAGCCGGTGTTACGTGAGTTGCTCATCGTGATCGTTCAGTGTAGCGTAGCGTTCATGGCCATGACAGCGCCGCCTCATGTCTCAATGGTGCCTCCCGACGAGCACCTGCCCGATGTTCTTCCAACGGACCGGTTGAACGAGCGGGCAAAGGCCGTTCGGGATCTTCGAGATGAGCTACGTCGCATAAGCAACGTTGGCAATGTGTTCACCGTTATCGGTGCGGTAGCGGTCTCGTTCGGAGCCGTCGGAGTAGCCGGGTACATCAACACGTGGTGGGCCTACGTGCTCTCCTTCATTGCGCTGGCTCGCGGCCACGTGGCCCTCAACATTCTCGGGCACGAGGCGGCCCACCGACTGTTGTTCACCAATCGAACCGCCAACGATCTCGTCGGGCGATGGGTCCTCGGTTATCCCACCTATCAAGCGATGCTCGCCTACCGACGAGCGCACTTCGCCCACCATCGAGACGAGATGGGGCCCGAGGAACCCGATCTGTCGCTCTACAGCGGTTACCCGGTACCTCCCGATTCGTGGCGTCGAAAGCTTCGACGCGATGCCACCGGGGTCAGTGCGGCAAAGAACTTCCGGGGGTTGTTGCGGGCCGCAAAGGGTGGCGCCCTCGAGGCTCGTCAGATCCTGCTGGTGCAGGTGATCATGATCGCGATCTCGCTGGCGGTGATGCGACCACTGATGTACGTGGTCTGGATCGTGTCGTGGTCCACCGTGTGGCGGGTTTCCAATCGTCTTCGGTCGATAGCCGAACACGGCGGTCTCATTCGCTCGAAGGATCGTCGGCTCACGACCCACGTGATTCGTCAGTCGTGGATGGCCCGGATCTTCATGGTTCCCTACAACACCGGCTTCCATCTTGCTCACCACGTTGACATGGGTGTGCCGTGGAGGAACCTGCCGCGGTTCCATGACGAATTGGTCCGATCGGGTTGGGTTACCGAGCAGCTCGAATACCCGAACTACCGAAGTTTCTGGCGCGCGGCAAGTTCGGGATCGGTAAAGCAACCCGACGTCGAGGGTGCGGGTTCGGGACGTTCCTCGATGCTGAACTTCTGAACCGCCTCCCTTTCGAAATTCGGCGCGGCCGACCTGCTCAGCATGTCTGGTGTCTGCGGTAACGTAGAGGTCATGAAGGCCATCGTGATCTATGAATCCTTGACCGGAAATACCCGTGACGCAGGCGATCTGATCGCAGCCGAACTCCGTGCGTCGGGAGTCGACACCAAGTCGTGCGCTGTCGACCGGGTGGATCTGCAGTGGTTGTCCGAGTCAGACCTCGTCGTTGTTGGGACCTGGGTCGACGGTCTGTTCTTCTTCGGTCAGAAACCGGGCCGTCCGTGGAAGCTGGCCAAGATGCCGGTGATCGACGGTAAGAAGACCGTGATCTACTGCACATACGCCACCGACCCGGGGAAGGTGCTGGACAAACTTCAGGGTGTGGTCGAGCGCCGCGGGGGTGACGTGATCGGTGGTTACGCCATCAAGCGAAACGACATCGTGGGCGGCGCCAGCGAGTTTGTCGATCGTTTCATGGGTGCTGCCGAAGTTCAGTCCAAGCTTGCAAAGGCGTGATCCGCTTCGGCGAGGGACTCACTGCGGCCCTTGAGGCTGGCCGACCACCCGTCGCGATGGAGTCAACGATCTTCTCCAACCTGGGCTTGCCCAGCCCCGCCAACCTGCACGCCCTCGACCGCTGCAATCGGGTGATTCGAGCCGCTGGTGCGGAACCGGCGCTGACCGCAGTTCTGGAGGGACAGGCCACCGTCGGCGTAGAAGAGGCCCACTATGAGACCATCTGTGGCCCGGCTCGCAAGGTTGCAGAACGAGATCTGGCCGTCGCCGTTGGTCAGGACTGGCCCTACGGCGCCACCACGGTGTCGGCCTCGGTAACCCTGGCCGCTTCGGCCAAGATTCGAGTCTTCGCCACCGGCGGCCTCGGGGGAGTTCATAGAGATGTACAGGACTCGTTGGACATCAGTGCCGACCTGAAGGCGTTGTCGGTTCACCCGGTCATCACGGTCGCTTCCGGGGCCAAGGTGTTCCTCGATCTTGCTCGGACCCTCGAGTTCCTCGAGACCTCGTCGGTTCCGGTGTTGGGTTACCGATGCCACGAGTTTCCGGCCTTCTATGCGAGATCGTCAGGACTGCCCGTACCCCATCGGGTCGAGAGTCCCGAAGAGATAGCCGATATCGCCGAGGCTCACTGGGAGCTGAGCGGCGGCGGGGTACTGGTGGTGAATCCCGTGCCGGCCGACGCCGCCATCGATCGCGAAGTTCTGGATGAAGCGGTGGAGACCGCCCTGGCCAGTGCTGCGTCGCAGGGGGTCACCGGACCAGCCATCACACCGATAGTGCTGGCCGAAATCGCCCGGCTCACCGATGGCGCCAGTATCGAAACGAACCTCGCCCTGGCCGAGTCCAATGCGAAGCTCGCAGCAGAGATTGCAGTGGCGCTGCTGAACTGATTCCGCTTAGGGGTTGCTCACGCTGAATGTGTCGCAGGTGTCGGGGTTGCCGGTGGTGAATCCCTGCTTGAACCATTTCTCACGCTGAGCGGACGTGCCGTGGGTGAAGGTGTGAGGGTCGACGTACCCCGATCGCGCCTGGATCGAGTCGTCCCCGACGGCCTGGGCGGCGTTGATGGCTTCGTTCACATCGCCCGGGTCGAGCACGATGCCGGCCGCAGTGTTGCTGCCTCGTTCGTTCACGTAGTAACCCCATACGCCAGCGAAGCAGTCAGCCTGCAGTTCCTGGCGTACCGATAGGTCGTTGCGGGAGCCCGCGTTCTGACTCTGCAGGGAGCGGACCTGATCGGAGATCCCGGTGATGGTCTGGACGTGATGGCCCACCTCGTGGGCGATGATGTAGGCCTGGGCGAAGTCGCCGGCAGCTCCGAGGCTCTGCTGCAAACCCTGCATTGCCCCCACATCGATGTAGACCTTCCGGTCCTGGGGCGCTCCGCAGTAGAAGGGTCCGGCTGCGGCGCGGCCGATACCACAGCCGTCGGTTGGGGTTTCGCCGTCGTAGAGGACCATCGTGGTGAACTCGTACTGGCGGCCCGCATTTTCAAACAGGGCGGACCAGACGTCCTGAGTGTCGGCCATCAGTGCGCTGAGGCAGAGTTCCACCTCGACGTCGCAGCTCACGACTTCGTTGGGATCGGCCGATCCGGTGGCGGTTTCGGTCTCGCCGCCAAAGGACGGTGAGTCGAGGTTGAACGCGCCTCCACCGCCCGTGCTCGACGGAGAATTCACAGTGCCCCCGCCATCGGTGAGGGCCGGAATACCTAAGACCAGGCCGATGATCGCCAAGATGATGGCGCCAAGACCACCGCCGGCAGCCCGACCGGTGGGTCGTCGGCCGCCGCTTGATCCGCGGCTACGGCCCCGTGAACCTCGGCGATCCTCGACGTACTGAGCGCCGCGATCGGCCTGCTTCCTTGAAACTCTGGCCATGATGTGTCTCCCTACTTGCCCTCGTCAGTGTAGTCCTCCACCTGCGGGGCCCGGGTCTCTCGGTCCCTCGCGTGTCTCAGGCTGCGAGTGGACGGCCGAACGGTGAGAAGTCGCTCCAGGAGCCAAGAAACTCTTCGGCTCGCACGCATGCACCCATCAAGACACCCTCGTCGTGGCCAGCGCAGGTGTCGAGCACGTCGGTGATATGTCGGGCGACCTCCACCGACATTTCGGGAACGGTGTGGGGCGCGTTCTGGAGGTAGGGGCCCACGACACCGCCGGCTGCGGCCACGAAGTCGGGGAGTACCCGCACGCCCTTGCGGTTGAGCATCACGTAGGCCTTGGTGGTGACCGGAATCGGCCCCCATGGAACGACCGCTTTGGCCTTGGCCATCCCGGCCCCCTGATGGGTCAGCGTTCCGGGTTTGGTTCCTGGCAGTAGGAGATCAACATCGAACCCCCAGATCTCCCACGGTTTGGCGTCGGGGACCGGTGAAACGACGTCGGCTCCAGCGTCGGAAAGTGCGCTGGCGACCAGATCGGCGGTGGGGTTGGACCCCTGTCCCTCCACGGCCGCGGTGGCTCCCGACAGATTGCCTCCGTGCGCCCAACGAGCCGCAGCCACGATGCCCGAAACCATCACGGGAATCGAACCCGCCAGCGGATGGAGATCGTGGTTCAGTGAGCTCAGCTGGTCGTTTCGAACACCTTTGCCTGCGGTCAGGTCGATCCCATCGAGTGCGGACATCTCGTCGACGAACAGGGGGAGCGCGGCGGCCTGGTCCTCGTCGCTTTCAGCGTTGATTCCCGCCGACGCTCCGCCTCGTTGTAGGCCAAACGCTGCGAAGGTGTAGGTCGCCGATCGCGCCAGGTCCTTGGCACTCGACTGCAGAATCTTCTTTCCCATCCGGACGATTCCTGTCGCCGGTGCATCGGGGATGTCGGTGACGACAAAAGCGTCGACGGAGGTGAGCTTGGTAAGGGCCACGCCCGCACTCTAGACACACATTGTCCGGCCGCAGCGCGTGCAAGGTCTGGTGCCCGAGCAGATCGGTGGGTGCAGTAGCTGCGGCCCGTTCCTCTCCACGCGTGTCACAACTCCTGGGCGCTCGGGGCGATCCCGTCGCCAGTCGGCGCTGTAGAGGGTGATGAAGCGAGCCCCAGCGAGTGAGGACATCACCCTCGTAGGCGATGACGAGCGACGGAACCTCCGTGGAACGGCCCCGGCTGGAGGCGACTAGAAGAGCCCGTTGTCCACGAACGCCGTTGCGAAGACCAGGCTGACGATGGTCATGACCTTCAACAGAATGTTCATGGCCGGGCCGCTGGTGTCCTTGAACGGATCACCGACGGTGTCACCGACGACGGCGGCCTTGTGAGGGTCAGAACCCTTGCCGCCGTGAGCGCCGGCTTCGATGTACTTCTTGGCGTTGTCCCATGCACCGCCGGCGTTGGCCATGAAGATGGCCAGGGCGAAGCCGGTGACCAGCGAACCGGCGAGAAGTCCGCCGAGAGCGTTGACACTGATGAAGCCAACGACGAGCGGCACCACGATGGCGAGTGCGCCGGGGATGATCATCTCTCGCAGCGAGGCCTTGGTGGAGATCGCAACGCAGCGGGCGCTGTCGGGGATGACACCCGGCTTGCCTTCGCGGAGGCCCGGGATTTCACGGAACTGGCGGCGGACTTCTTCGATCATCTCCTGAGCGGCACGGCCGACGGCGTCGATCGTGAGAGCTGCGAAGAGGAACGGCAGTCCGGCACCTAGGAACAGACCCACGAACACATCGACACTGCCGATGTCGAGGTCGAGCGTCCCGGCTCCACCGGCCTTGTTTACGGCAAATTCGAAACTCTTGAACAGAGCGAGTGCGGTAAGTGCGGCTGAACCAACCGCGAAGCCCTTCGCAACGGCAGCGGTCGTGTTTCCAAGGCTGTCGAGTGCGTCGGTGACTTCACGAACGGAGGGATCGAGTTCGGCCATCTCGGCGATACCGCCGGCGTTGTCGGCGATGGGACCGTAGGCATCGACCGAAACCACGACGCCCGTGGTGGCCAGCATGCCGATGGCGGCGACGGCAATGCCGTAGATGCCACCTTCGAGGTTTCCGATGTCGCCGTCGGCGCCGAAGGTGAGTTCGCCGCCGTAGTAGGCAACTCCAACACCGAGGAGAATCAGGATGACAGAGGCGGCAACCGACACCATGCCGGCGCTGATGCCGCCGAGGATCGTGGTAGCGGGACCGGTCTCGGCCTGCTGAGCGATCTTCTTAACGGGACTGAAGTGGTCACTGGTGTAGTACTCAGCGGTCTTGCCGAGTGCCCAACCGACGATGAGGCCGCCGATGACGGAGATACCGAGACCGATGGGGTTGCCGCCGAACTCGTCACCTCCGAACATCCAGTAGGAAAGGCCGATCGTGGCAATGATGGTGATGCCCATCGCAACGTTCGTGCCCAGATGCAGTGCACGACTAAGGGCGCGACTGTCGGTTGAGCTTCCGCCCTTCACCAGGAACGAACCGATGATGCTGGCGATCATTCCAACGAAGGCCACGGCCATCGGGAACATGAAGAGCGAGAGCGCTGCACCGGTCGAAGCGTCGTCTACCACGATCGCAGCAGCGAACGCGGTGAGGGAGATGGGAGCGATGATCGATCCGGCGTAGGACTCGAACAGGTCGGCGCCCATACCGGCGACGTCGCCAACGTTGTCGCCAACGTTGTCGGCGATGGTGGCGGGGTTGCGGGGATCGTCTTCGGGGATTCCGGCTTCGACCTTGCCGACGAGGTCGGCGCCGACGTCAGCAGCCTTGGTGTAGATGCCGCCACCGACACGACTGAACAGTGCGATCGAGGAGGCACCGAGGCCGTAGGCAGTGACGATTTCGAATGCCTCGTCGACCTTCAGAAGAAGAACGAAGAGGATGTAGACGATCATCAGACCACCGAGTGCGAGACCAGCGACGGAGAAGCCCATCACGGCACCGCCGCGGAATGCGATTGGGAGAGCCTTGCCAGGCCCATCCTTTGCCGCTTCGGTGGTGCGGGCGTTAGCCATGGTGGCCACGGTCATGCCGGCGTATCCAGCACTGGCGGAGAGCACGGCGCCCAGGACGTAGCTCACCGCGGCGAACGGTGTGATGGCCACGGCGAGCAGGAGGGCGAGAACGACGACGAATCCGGCGACCCAGGTGTATTCCTGCTTCAGGAATGCTTTCGCTCCCTTCTGAATCTCGGTCATGAGGAACACCATTCGCTCATTTCCGGGGCTGGCGGCCTTCACACTGTTGTAGTAGTAAACGGCCAGAACCAGGGCGGCGATGGCGGATAGGAAGGCAAGATAGGGAATTAGTTCCACGGAGGACTCCTGCTAGTGGGCAAGTTTTTGCCGGGCGCGTACACCCAGCGACCGAGCGAGGCTAGTTTGCCCCACTCACAAACACCAAGGGTCGATACCCCCAAGCGCGCGTTTCTCCAGTTTCAGCGGGGTTCGGCACCCTGAATCACCGCAGCTTCCTCAGACGTGTCAGTCTTATGACGGAATGTCTGGACGTCATCAGGTACGCATGCTCGAGGATTTCCCTCGGCTTCTACTACCGACCGAAGACGAGTTTGTCGCGCCGATTGAACCACCCCGGATCGAACCGGTCGAGATTCCAGATGAGCCAACCATCATCGACGAGACCGAGGCACCACCGACGTCGAAGGAGTTGTACGCCGAGTGGCTCATCGCATACGACCCGGATCAACCAGGTCAACCGCGGCTTCGGGTGTCTCCGGCCGCCAAGCCGCGGATGCCGCTGTGGGGTCCCGATACCTCCGGCATCCCGAAACGGGGATCGAGGGCGGTGCGGCTGTTTCGAACCGAACCAGAGACCCTCTTCGACGCTGTTCGTGGGTCGCAGGGTTCTCGATTGCGGGTGCTCCCTGAGTCGTTCCATACCAAGATGGTGTTGGATTCAGAAGAACTGCACGGCGAGGCAACCCTTTCGAACGCGTTCTCATTGCGATCATCCACGGTTCGGGTGTCGGTGAGAACCGCTCGTTTCAACGTTCTCTTCATGGCGGTCGAACTGCGCCTCGCGTCTCGTGGTCACCCGCGACGTTTCTTCAAAGCAGCACACGAAGCCATCGACGAACTGAACCTCCCCGGCCGCCAGTAGAACTCAACGCGCCCGAACCGCTGGCTTCGCCGGTGAACTACCGTGAACCGCTCGTCAGGTCTGTGAACAACCGTGAACCGCTCGATTCGGCAGGTTCGGGCGGGTTTGGGTTCGACGGCGTCGGTTCGGGCGGGTTGGAAGCCGGTTCATGAGGTCGAGGTCTACGCTGCGGAGATGTCCGACGACGAATACATCGACGCACTTCTTCGCTCGATCGGGGCCAGTCCCACTCCCTATCACTGCGTGGAGACGGTGGCGACGCTGCTCGAGGACGCAGGTTTCGAGTCGGTTGATCGGATCGCCACCATCCCCGGCGCACCCGGCCCTTATTACCGACGTGACGGTGGTTCGGTGATGGCCTGGATCATGCCGGAGGGCAACCCGGACCGATTCACGGTGGTCGGAGCCCACACCGACTCTCCAAACCTCCGGATCCGAGCGAACGCCGATGAAACGTCGGGCCACTGGGATCAGCTCGGTGTTGAGGTCTACGGCGGGGTTCTGTTGAACAGCTGGTTGGATCGCGACCTCGGCATGGCGGGCCGAGTCACTCTGACATCGGGAGAGGTTCGACTGTTTCTGGATGATCGACCGATACTCCGAATTCCGCAGCTGGCGATTCATCTGGATCGAGAGATTCGGGACAAGGGCCTAAAACTCGATCCGCAGAACCACGTCACCCCGTTGTGGTCGGTTGAGGAGCAGAGCCCAAGCTTCCTCGAATACGTGAGCGATCGCCTTGGAGTGCGGGCAGACGAAATCCTTGCGTGGGATGCCATGGTTTTCGACACCCAGGCTCCTGCCCGCGTCGGACTCAATAATGACCTCATCGCCTCGGCCCGCATCGACAACCAGTTGAGCTGCTTTGCGGCCACTAGCGCTCTGGTCGACGCGGTTGGGACCACTGCCGACGGAGCCATCGCCGTCATGGCCCTCTTTGATCACGAGGAGGTTGGGTCAGGCTCGGCAACCGGAGCCGACGGCAGTGCGTTGTCGTCGCTTCTGGAGCGGATCGGATCTGCGGCCGGCCTGGGAAGAACCAGCTTCCTTCAGGCGTTGTCCCGGAGCTATGTGGTGTCGGCTGACTGCGCCCACGCCACCCATCCGAACTACGTCGACAAACACGAGCCGAACCACAAGATCGCTGTGAACTCCGGTGTCGTGGTGAAACGGAATGCGAACCAACGGTACGCGTCGGATGCAGTGAGCGAGGTTCCGTTTCGAAATGCGTGTGCGGCGGCGAACGTTCCCGTCCAGACCTATGTCCATCGCAACGACCTCCCGTGCGGCTCGACGATTGGTCCTGCGACCGCAGCCCAGCTGGGTGTTCGCACAATCGACGTTGGGGCACCCCAGTTGGCGATGCACTCGGCGCGCGAGACATCGGGCGTAACCGATGCCGTGTATCTCCGCGATGCGCTGGCCGCGGTCTGGCAACACGTGTAGCAGCTCAGTTCACGCCCGAACCCGTCCGAACCGCCACATGTGAGCGTTTCGGGCGGGTTCAACAACAATCACGTCAGTTCGGGGTGCTTTCCGATCCCATGAGGGGGATTGGGAGATGCGTCTAACTACTCTTATCTACGTTATGAGTAGCTGGAAACACGCCGAACGGTGGAGGCAGGTTCAGTTGATTGCGGGTACCGCCCATGGCCTCATCTCGCTGCACGAACTTCGTTCTGCCGGATTCACCGACCCGCAGGTTCGCAGCCTCGTTCGACAGATGAGGTTGAAACGACTGCACCGTGGGATCTACCACGTTGTGGGATCCCCGCTGAACTGGCGATCCCAGCTGTTGCTCCTGACTCGACGCACAAACGGCCTCGCCAGTCATCTGAGTGCGGCGATGTTGTACGAGATCGGCCGGGCCCGGGACCTCACACCGGGATTTGCTGAAGTGACCGCACGGCGAGCCCCGTCACACCGCGTCGACAACATGCAGATCTATCAGGCCGGAGACTTCGACGCTTTGGAAGCTCATCACCCGCATCGAATCCCAACAACGTCTATCGAGAGGTGTGTTCTCGATATCGCTGCGACCCATCCGGCCAATGTGTTCGACACCGTCCTGAACGCAGCGGTTCGGAAAGGACTCACCACCTTCGATCGTGTGAAAGCTGAATTCGAGCTCGACCCTCGGCGTCGGAATCGCCGGAACATCGAAGCGGCGCTGGATCGTCTCGATGGCAGTTCGGTCCCCGCCATGAGCGAGTGGAGCATTTGGGCTCTGCAACTGCTGGTTTCGGCCGGTTTGCCCACACCGCTGCTCGAACACCGAATCCTGGACCCCGCTGGGCTGCTCGTCGCCCAGGTCGATTTGTACTTCCCCCAGTTCAGATTGGCGATCGAGTTGGATGGTCGCGCCTACCATCTCGACCCTCACTCGTTCCAGATCGACCGTTCCCGCGATGCCGCCCTAGCCGGATTGGGAATTGTGGTCCTCCGCTTCACCTGGGAGCAGTACTGCACACCGGGGTACTTCCTCCGAACCGTCAAAGCAGCACTCTCCGCACAGGCAGCCTGAACCCGTCTGAACTGACGTGGCCGGGCCTGAAACCCGTCTGAAACGTCGGATTTGAGCGGTTGGGGCGGGTTCGGGCGAGGACAGGTCGGTTGGCGGCGGTCGGGGCGTGAACCCGTCTGAACTGACGTGGCCGGGGGCGAACCCGTCCGAAACGTCGGATTCGAGCGGTTCACGGTGGTTCGCAGGCTTGGAGAGCGGTTCGGGGTAGTTGGGGCGGTGAGTACGTGTGAACTGACGTAGCCGGGGGCGAATCCGTCTGAAACGTCGGATTTGAGCGGTTGGGGCGGGTTCGGGCGAGGACAGGTCGGTTCGGGGTGGTTGGCGTCCCTCGGAGTGGGTGTTGAGACGCGGGTCGTGGGGGAATGGGTTGGGTTGGGTAAAGTCAAGGTTCCTCCGTGCGGGCCAACGTCGTCCCGTCGCTTCGACACCGTTCGCTCCAGGAGATCACGTTGAATAACTTCCCCAAGGCCCAGGGTCTTTACGACCCTCGCAATGAACACGACGCCTGCGGCGTCGCATTTGTCGCCGACCTGCATGGACGCCAGAGCCGTGACGTGGTCGATCGCGCCCTCACCGCACTGGTGAAGCTCCAGCACCGCGGCGCCACCAACGCCGAGCCGACCACCGGCGATGGCGCCGGAATCCTCCTCCAAATTCCCGATGCGTACTACCGCAGCTTCCTGCCCGATCTGCCCGAGGTCGGCAGTTATGCCACCGGAATCGCCTTCCTGCCCCAGGACGAAGACCTGGCTCTAAAGGTCCGCGAAGCCGTGGTCCGCATCCTGGCCGAACAGGGTCTGGCCACGATCGCCTTCCGCCCGGTTCCGATCGAGATCGGTGATCTCGGCGAACAGGCCAAGGAGTTGCTGCCCCGATTCGAGCAGATCTTCATCACTTCCGAGTACGGCCATGCCGGGCTGTATCTCGACCGGCAGGTGTACCTCGCTCGTAAACGCATCGAACACGAGGTGCCCGACAAGACCGGTGCCGAGCTCTACTTCGCCAGTCTTTCGAGCCGGACCGTGGTCTACAAGGGCATGCTCACCACCCCCCAGCTGATGAGCTTCTTCCCGGAGTTGGCTGACGAGCGGATCGAGAGTGCCATCGCCCTCGTCCACAGTCGGTTCTCCACCAACACCTTCCCGGCCTGGCCCCTGGCCCATCCCTATCGGTTCATCGCCCACAACGGCGAGATCAACACGGTGATGGGCAACCGGAACTGGATGCGGGCCCGTGAAGGTCTGCTCGAGACCGACTTCTGGGGTTCCAAGCTTGATCACATCTTCCCGATCTGCACCCCCGATGCATCCGACACCGCAAGCCTCGATGAGGCGCTGGAGTTGCTGCACCTCGGTGGTTACCCGATCCACCACGCCATGTTGATGCTGATGCCCGAGGCCTGGGAGCACAACAAGAATATGGCGCCCGAAGTTCGGGCCTTCTACGACTTCTACGCCTCGGCGATGGAGGCTTGGGATGGGCCGGCGTCGGTCACCTTCACCGATGGCGAGATGGTCGGTGCAGTACTGGACCGCAACGGACTTCGACCCTCGCGTTATTGGGTTACCGACGACGGCTTGGTGGCCATGGCCTCCGAGGTGGGCGTCATCGATGTTCCGTCATCGACGGTGGTCCGTAAGGGTCGCCTCGAGCCGGGCAAGATGTTCCTTGTCAATACCGCTGAGGGTCGCATCGTCGACGACGCGGAAATCATGTCGTCGCTAGCGGCCGAGCACCCGTATGGCGAATGGTTGGACGGACTAAAGGAACTCGCGGACCTTCCTGAACGCCCGCATATCTCTCCCTCGCACGAACATCTGGTTCCCGAACAGATCGCAAACGGATTCACCGAGGAAGAACTGAACCTGTTGGTGGCGCCGATGGCGATTCTGGGCAAGGAAAACATCGGCTCGATGGGCACCGACACCCCGATCGCCGTGCTTTCCAGCCGACCCCGGATGCTGTTCGACTACTTCACTCAACTGTTCGCTCAGGTAACCAACCCGCCCCTCGATGCCATCCGAGAGGAACTGGTCACCAGCGCCGAGGTCCGCCTCGGTCCCCAGTCGAACATCCTTCAGCCCGGCCCCGACTGGTGCGAACAGATCCGTCTGGAGCGGCCGATCGTGACCGCCGACGAACTGCATCGCATCACCGAAGCCAACGCCGAGGGCGATTTCGAACAGTTCGAAACGGCAACCATCAGCGCGCTCTACAACGTTCACGAGGGTGAGTCCGGACTTCGCAAAGCACTCGATCGCATTCGAGCCGAGGCCGCCGAGGTGGTCGAGGACGGGGCGCGGATCCTGGTGATCAGCAACCGCGGCGCTACCGCCGACCGGGCGCCCGTGCCGTCACTGCTTGCCACCGGTGCGATTCATCATCATCTCGTGCTGCTCAAGGCCCGGACCAAGACCGGCATCATCGTGGACGCAGCAGATGTTCGCGAGGTTCACCACATGGCCCTGCTGCTCGGATTCGGGGCCAATGCCATCTGCCCATCGCTCGTGATGGAGACCCTCGAGGACCGGATTCAGTCGGGCGAGCTTGACGCGGGCATCGAAACCGCACCCGCCAACTACGTGAATGCGGCCACCAAAGGAATCATCAAGGTCATGTCCAAGATGGGCATCTCCACCGTTGCGTCGTATACCGGTGCCCAGATCTTCGAGGCCGTCGGCCTCAGCCAGGACGTCGTCGACGAGTTCTTCACCGGAGCAACCACCAAACTCGGCGGCATGGGCCTCGCTGAAATCGCGAGGGAGTCGAGCGAACGTCACCGCGTGGCGTTCCCCGATCGACCCGAGCTTCGAGCCCACCGGGAATTGCAACTGGGAGGCGAGTACAAGTGGCGACGGGAAGGTGAGTACCACCTCTTCAATCCCGAGACCGTCTTTAAGCTGCAGCACAGCACCCGTACCAAGCGCTACGAAGTGTTCAAGGAATACACCTCGTTGGTGGACTCCCAGTCCGAACAGCTGGCGACGTTGCGGGGCCTCTTCAAGTTCAAGAAGGACCGGCCGTCCATTTCGATCGACGAGGTCGAACCCGCCAGTGAGATCATCAAACGATTCGCCACCGGGGCCATGAGCTACGGCAGTATCAGCGCCGAGGCCCACGAGACCCTGGCGATCGCCATGAACCGGATCGGCGGCAAGTCGAACACCGGCGAAGGGGGAGAGGACCCCGAACGCTGGATTCTCGACGAGAACGGTGACTCCCGCCGGTCGTCGATCAAGCAGGTCGCCTCGGGTCGTTTCGGCGTTACCGCCGAATACCTCACGAACTCCGACGACATCCAGATCAAGATGGCCCAGGGCGCAAAACCTGGCGAGGGCGGACAACTTCCCGGTCCCAAGGTGTGGCCCTGGATCGCAAAGACCCGTCACTCAACCCCGGGTGTCGGTCTGATCTCGCCGCCGCCCCACCACGACATCTACAGCATCGAGGATCTCGCCCAGCTCATCCACGACCTGAAGAACGCAAACCCCGACGCCCGGGTGCACGTGAAACTGGTAGCCGAAGTGGGGGTCGGAACCGTCGCCGCCGGCGTCTCGAAGGCGAAGGCGGACGTCGTCCTTATCTCCGGCCACGACGGCGGAACGGGCGCCTCACCCCTGACCTCGTTGAAACATGCAGGCGGGCCGTGGGAACTCGGTCTGGCCGAAACCCAGCAGACGCTTCTCCTCAATGATCTGCGAGACCGGATCGTGGTGCAGGTGGACGGTCAGATCAAGACCGGTCGAGATGTGATCATCGCAGCCCTGCTCGGCGGCGAAGAGTTCGGTTTCGCAACCGCACCGTTGGTCGTCAGCGGCTGCATCATGATGCGGGTGTGTCATCTCGACACCTGCCCGGTCGGTGTCGCCACCCAGAATCCGGAACTCCGGGCCAACTTCACCGGCAAACCCGAATTCGTCGAAACCTTCTTCGAGTACATCGCAGAGGAGGTGCGAGAAATCCTGGCCGAGCTCGGATTCCGCACCCTCGGCGAAGCGGTCGGCCAGGTCGAGGCTCTCGACACCACCGACGCGGTGAACCACTGGAAGGCCTCAGGTCTCGACCTGGCGCCGATCCTGCATCTCCCCGATATCGCCGCCGACGCATCGCGGGCCAGCGCCACCACCCAGGACCATGGGCTGGAACGGGCACTGGACATCCAAATGATCGCCGACTGTGCCAACGCGATCGCAGGGACCGAGAGCGTGGAGCTGCGCTACCCGATCAGCAACGAGAATCGGACCGTCGGCACGATGCTCGGGCATGAGATCACCAAGGTGCACGGTGGAGCCGGCCTCACCGAGAACTCCATTCGACTCCGTTTCGACGGGTCAGCAGGACAGAGTTTTGGTGCCTTTGTGCCCCACGGTGTCAGTCTGAAGCTGGTCGGCGACGCGAATGACTATGTGGGCAAGGGCTTGAGCGGCGGATCGATCGTCGTTCGTCCTCCCCTCGACTCGCCCTTTGTCGCCGAAGAGAACATCATCGCCGGCAACGTGATCCTGTACGGCGCCACGTCGGGCCATGTCTACCTTCGGGGCGTCGTGGGCGAACGGTTCTGTGTCCGCAACAGCGGAGCCATCGCCGTGGCCGAAGGTGTCGGTGACCACGGCTGTGAGTACATGACCGGTGGTCGGGCCGTCATCCTTGGTCGCACCGGTCGAAACTTTGCAGCTGGCATGAGCGGAGGTATCGCCTACGTCTTCGATGAAGACGGAACTTTCCCCAGCCGGGTCAACCGGGAGATGGTCGACCTCGAGCCGCTGTCGTCAGAGGATCAGGCCGAACTGCATACGATCATCAGCACCCACCGGTCCGAGACCGATTCGGCCGTGGCCGAACGGATCCTGGAGAGCTGGGATCGCGAGGTCGAGCGATTCGTAAAGGTCATGCCCCGTGACTACAAGCGGGTCCTCGACGCAATGAAAGAAGCCGAAGCGTCCGGGTCCGATCCGGTCGCCGCAGTGATGGAGGCATCAAATGGGTGATCCACGAGGATTTCTGACCCACGAGCGGGTCCTGCCCACCCGTCGACCCGTCCCGGTCCGGTTGAAGGACTGGAAAGAGGTCTACGAAGACTTCGATGACGCCGAGTTGAAGAACCAGGCCTCCCGGTGCATGGACTGCGGCATTCCGTTCTGCAACAACGGCTGCCCGCTCGGCAACCTAATTCCGGACTGGAACGATCTCGTCTATCGCGACCAGTGGAAGGAAGCGATCGATCGTCTCCACGCCACCAACAACTTCCCCGAGTTCACCGGACGACTGTGCCCGGCACCCTGCGAAGGGGCATGTGTGGTTGGAATCAGCGGTGATCCGGTGACGATCAAGCAGGTCGAGGTCACGATCATCGAACGTGCCTTCGAGGAGGGCTGGGTCGAACCGGTTCTGCCATCGAAGGTCACCGGCAAGGCCATCGCCGTCGTTGGTTCGGGCCCAGCCGGGCTTGCGATCGCACAACAGCTCACCCGAGCCGGCCACCGCGTCGTCGTGTTCGAGCGAGCTGACCGAATCGGCGGACTACTCCGATACGGGATCCCCGAATTCAAGATGGAGAAGTGGGTTATCGATCGTCGCCTCGATCAGATGCGCGCCGAAGGAACCGAGTTCCGTGTGAACGCCAACGTCGGTGGACCCGAGGGGGAAGACACCACCGTGTCCGTCGCTTCTCTGCAGGCCGAGTTCGACGCCGTGGTCTTGGCCGGAGGTGCGACCCAGTGGCGTGACCTTCCCGTCCCGGGCCGCGAGCTCGAAGGCATCTACCAGGCCATGGAATATCTGCCGCCCGCCAATCGGGTGCAGCTCGGCGACCTTCCCGAGACAACCATCAGCGCCGAAGGCAAACACGTCATCATCATCGGTGGTGGAGACACCGGCGCTGACTGCCTCGGCACCGCCCACCGCCAGGGCGCCGCATCGGTTCGCCAGTTCGAGATCATGCCCCGGCCGCCCGAAACCCGCGCCGAGCGGACCCCGTGGCCCACCTTCCCGCTCGTCTACAAGGTCACCTCGGCGCACGAAGAGGGCGGGGAGCGCATGTATGCGGTCAACACGACCGAGTTCACCGGTGAAGATGGCGTGGTCAAGAAGCTCAAAGGCAACGAGGTCGAGTCCGTGATCGTCGACGGTCGACCCACGTTCAACCCGGTGCCGGGCAGCGAGTTTGAACTCGACGCCGATCTGGTCCTGCTGGCGATGGGTTTCACCGGCCCCGAGCAGGGCGGTCTGTTGTCCGACCTCGGCGTCGATCTGGATCCACGAGGGAATGTCGTTCGGTCCCAAGACTGGGCCACCTCGGTACCCAATGTGTTCGCCTGTGGTGATATGGGTCGAGGTCAGAGTCTGATCGTCTGGGCGATCGCCGAGGGCCGGGCCTGTGCCGCCGCCATCGACGAAGCGTTGATGGGTGAGACCCTGCTCCCACGGCCGGTCAAACCAACCGACCGCCCGCTCGTGTAGAAGGTGTAGCCCGAACCGATACCGGATAGACCGCCTCTATGCGCCACGACGATCTCAGAAGTTTTCTGTCTCGGTTGTCACCGACGATTTCGGTGTACTGCTCGGTCGAGGGAACATCCGAGGCAGACGAACTCGCCAACGGTGCGGTCGTTGCGCTGGGTGAACCACCGGCCTGGTGGGACTCGGATCTCTTGGTCACGGCGATCGACGACGCCCGGGAGGCTGACGCCGCCAGCTTGGCGTTCTTTCTCACCGAAGCCGGTGACTCCTACGACGTTCCGCTGATCGATCCTGTTCATTCGAATGTCGCAGTTCTGGCACCTCTGCCGATGGTCGTCCCGTTGCTCGAGGCCACGCAACGAGCGGTAGATCACGTTGTGGTGTCACTCGGCCCCAACGCCGCAGCCATCACCGTCGCCCACTTCCCACCCGATGCCGCGGGTGAACGGTTCGACGTCCAGTTGGCCTCTCTCGACCCGGCGGAGATCGCCCGAGCAACCGAGAGTGTCCTTGACCACGACGTCGAACTGGTGCTGCTGGCCCTGCCGGTCGAACTGGAGCAGGCGGTGGCCGATCGCCTGGCCTCAGCGTCGGTCGGTCGGCGCCGGGTCGAGTTGCTCGAATTGGACGAGGATCTTTCCGAAGAGGCCGTCAGGGCCGCTGCCACCCATGCTGCACGGGGAACGGTCGCCTTCCTGCGAACCTTCCGGTTTCTGGCCTCTCACGGAGATACCCGCGAAGGGGTGCGAGCGGTCTGCGATGCGCTGAGTGCCGGTGAGGCCCAACAGGTCCTCCTGACCAACAGTGCTGCCACCGGGTTGATCACGTGGATCGGGCCCGAGGTCACCGACATCGCCTCCGACGATCGCCGAGGAGGCGTGGCGGTTTCTGCAGCCGACGCCATTGCCCGGTCGGCGATTCTGCAGGGTGCTGTCCTGCGGATTGTGCCCGAACACCTCGGGGATCTGCCTCAGGATGGGGTGTCCTGCTCCAGCGCTCCCGGAGACTTCGGCGGTTAGGCGTGAACGCTGTTCACGACCACCATTTCGCTCACTAGCAGTAATGCTTCGCTTGGCGACAGGCGGAGAAACTCCATAAACAGATCGGGCAGAGCATCGTCGTGAAGGTCGAACAACTTCGCCAACTCGGGCAGTTCGCTCGTCCGGAAGTGGATGGGACTGGTGTTCGACAGCGATCGGGTTGTTCGGATCGCATCGGCGATCGATCGACAGAGGCGCTCGTTGTCCATCCCCTTTACCTGCACCGCATTCCAGGCAACCCACAGGGTGCCGGTGTCGGGGTCGTAACGAGACGGCACCCGAGGGACCCAGGGACGGCTGGCAAATCGGCCCGGTTCAACGCCGTACAGGGTGGACATGGCGTCGATGAGGTCGTCGGAGGGGGTTCGGAGGCCACTTTCGTATTCGCCCAACGCTCGTACCGTCAGGCCCAAAGCCGACGCGGCAGCCTCGGGTGAATACCGCACTCGACGACGAGCTTTTTCGAGAGCGGCACCGGTTGGCACTTCGTTCCCCTGATTTGCCTGTCCATCCATCTTTCAGGTTGTCGGTAGTTGCCGATCCAACCTTGAGTTGATTGGTGAAGGAGGTTCGTTTTCCCAGTTCAGGCGAACGTGGGACCAGCTACTCGATCTCGTGAATCAGATCTTCGAGTAGCAGGCGATACAGACCGGAACAGACACGGAAGGCGCTATCCCCGGTCTCGGAAATGACGTCGGCGACGGTGGTCTGGCCATCCAACATCGATAGATAACGCCACTCGTCGTTCGAAATCAACTGCTCGTCAGCCGGCAACTCTCGATTGAGACCGAATCGAACGGTGGTGTTCGGGATTCGCTTCGCGATCTGCTTCCAGATCTCCAACCGTCGTTGGGCCTGATCAACCAGCCCCGACGCAGCCTCGGAAAACACCGTTCCAAGTCGGTGGGTGGCCCCTTCGTCGAAGGAAAACTGCTCTGAGCTGGGTACGAGGAGCTCGAACATCGCCGTGAGGTTGGCTTCGTGGATGAGGCGTTCCAGAACCGGAGCCCGATCAGGGTTGCGGGCCAACAGCGTGTCGAGAGCGCTGCCTGACCCGGCGCCATTGAGGGCGCTGTTGATGTCGGCGAGAGACCCGACGTTTGCTCCAAAGAGCACATCGGCGATCCGTGGGCCCTGAGCAGACTGGGCCAGGTAGATCCGACCCTCGGACAACCACACCGCACCGCCGTCACGGATCCGGAGCGCGCCGGTGGACCGATTTTCGGCTAGCTGAAGCAGGACACTACTGAGCGTGTGCTCGGCTAGCGAGCCTTCAGTTACAGGAGACATCACCAGTAGAAACTACAGCAATCGAACCCGCCCGGCGCAGATGCTCACCAACGGGTTCACGATTCGTGAGGTTCTCACCCGGATTTGGGTGGTTTGGGTTCACATTCGGGCTGCTCGACACGATCGGCCACAAGGTTTCGCAGGATTCCGGTCAATTCTGGCCAATTCGACCTAAAGGACCGGCGCTGTGGGCCGACTCATAACCAACACCCAAAGTGTGAGAGGCCCATGTCGAAGAAACTGAATCTCAGAAACCAATTGGCGCTCATTGCGATCCCGCCGATCCTGCTGCTGGCGTTCATCGCTGCATTCGGATTCGTCGCATCGTTCGTGGGGTCCGCCACCGCCGACGAACTCAAGACCGACGCGTTGACTCTCAGTCTCGTTGCGGTCGCGGGCATGCTGCTCAGCGTCGGCATGGTCATCGTTGTGGGCCGTCGCGTCCTCGAACCCATCGGCGAAGTGTCCGAGGCGGCTCGGGAACTCGCAGATGTGCGACTGCCGAAGTTGATCGAATCGTTGTCCAACCCGGGCGTGGCGATGCCCGAGTTCGAACCGCTCGAGGTCAGCGGACAGACCGAACTGGCCCAGCTCGGTGAAGCACTGAACATCCTTCAGAGCCGGGCGGTTGCGGTTGCAAACGAACAGCAGCGGGTTGTGAAGGAGGGGATCAGCGAGCTGGTGATCAACCTCGCCCGTCGTAACCAGAGCCTCCTCGACCGCCAGATCGAAAATATCGATGCGCTCGAGTCGACCGAAGAAAACCCTGATCGTCTCGAAAGCCTCTTCCGTCTCGACCACCTTGCGACCCGCATGCGTCGCAACGCTGAAAGCCTTCTCGTCCTCGCCGGTGCCGAACCGAGCCGCCGTCGCGGCGGGCCGGTCGTGCTCGCCGACGTGATCCGCGTCGCAATGAGTGAGATCGAGGACTACCAGCACGTCACGATGGGCGATGTGGCCACCGCCCACATCGGCCCGCAGGGTGCTGTCGACGTCGCTCACCTGATGTCGGAGATCCTCGAGAACGCCACCCAGTTCTCACCACCGGATGCACCGGTCACGGTGTCGGGCAACTTCGATTCCCAGGGTTTCTACGAGATCACCGTCATCGACCACGGCATCGGCATGAGCGCCGAGCAGATCGAGATCGCCAACCAGACGATCGTGGCCCCGCCCGAACTCGGACTGGCGCTCACCCGCTCACTCGGTTTCCAGGTGATCGGCCGTCTCGCCCAACGCCTCGGCGTGCAGGTTCGACTCGGCCACACCGAGGGCGGCGGAACGACCGCATTCGTCCAGATTCCGGGCGATGCACTCTCTAACGGAGCGGCAGCCAACGTGCCCGCCGCCTTCCAGTCGATGCCCGGGTCGGCGCCCGAGGAAGCAGCGGCGCCCCAGTCGGTGCAGGCCGCTCCCATAGCCACACCAACACCCGCTCCGCAGCCGGTACAACAACCTGCTCCGGCCCAGCCCGCAGCAGCCCCGCAGCCGATCCAACAGCCAGCTGCGGCGGCCCCACCAGCGATGGCGCCGTCGGAGCCGATGTTTGCGCCCGAAGCGACCGAACCCAGCCCCTGGGCCGACACGCCGATGCAGGAGCAGGCAGCGCCCGCTCCCCAGCAGTACGCACCGCCCGCCCAGCATCAGGCGCCTGCTCCTCAGCCTGCACCGCAGCAGTACGCACCGCCCGCACAGCATCAGGCGTCGGCTCCTCAGCCGGCACCGCAGCAGTACGCACCTCCGGCCCAACAGGCTCCAGCGCCCGCCCAACAGGAAGTGCCCCAGGCGTTCCAGAACGCCCCAGCATTTCAACCCGAGGCCGCACCGATCCCCGAGGCGTTCCAGGCGCCGCAGCCGGCTGAGGCTCCCATGCCCCAGCGTCAGGTTCCAGCCCCCGAACACTTCGCACCGGAGCAGCCCCAGGCGGCACCGCAGGGCTGGGCCGAACCGACCGCTCCTGCGGCTCACGAACCGCCGGCCAGCATGGCCCAGGCGATGCCGTCGGGTCCGCAGTTCGAACAGGGCGTCGAGGCCCTGCTGGATGATCCGGCCAACCGGACCAACTCCGGGCTCGTTCGACGAGACCGCTCCAAGAGTCAGGCACCAGCCAGTGAAGGCCGGGCCATCCCCGACACCGGCGGACCGGTTGCCGCCCCCAGCAATCGAAGCCCGGAAGAGATTCGAAACATGCTCGCCAGATATCGGGACGGACTCAAGAGTCGTCCGGATGGCCAAGGCCCTAACTAACCACCAGGAGAATTCCACATGAGCGGATTGAGCAATCAAGCAAACAATGTCAACTGGTTGGTTAACAACTTCGTTGAAAGGGTGCCCGGCGTGACCGAGGCGGTCGTCGTGTCCAGCGACGGCCTCCCCATCGCAGCCTCGATGGGACTCGACCGAGACGGCGTCGACCGATTCTCGGCGGTGTCGTCGGGGCTGATCGGACTCGCCTACGGCGCAGCCGGACGGTTCGGCGGCGGCGCCGTCACCGAGGTCATCGTCGAGATGGAGCATGCGTTCCTGTTCGTGACCGGAATCAGTGACGGCTCCCTTCTGGCGGTCAAGGCCACGGCCAGCTGCGACGTCGGCATGGTCGCCTACGAGATGGCGGTACTCGTCGAGAAGACCGGCGCGGTTCTCACCCCGGCCCTTCGAGCTGAACTGCAGGCGGCGCTACCACGATGACCAATCCCGAACCCGATGCACTATCGGGGCTGCGTGTGCGGCCCTACATGGTCACCGGTGGTCGGACGCGCAGTGTTGTAGAACTGCCCCTCGAGACCATCGTGCGTGTGACGCCCGAAGGTCAGAAGGCGGTTGAGACACTCAGTCTCGAGCCCCGGGCGATCGTGGACCTGTGCCACCAGCCGTTGTCCATCGCCGAAATCTCGGCCCATCTTCACCTGCACCTCCAAGTTGCCAAGGTGCTCGTAGGTGACCTGGTCCATAGCGGCCATGTCGCCACCCATTCCGCTACCGCCGACGCTACCGACAGGCCCGACCTCCAGCTTCTGGAGCGGGTCCTCGACGGTCTGCAATCACTCTGAGGTTGATGACATGAGTGCTAATCCCATTCCCGTAAAGATCGTCGTCGCCGGTGGCTTCGCAGTAGGCAAGACCACGTTCGTGTCCGCCATCTCCGATATCGAGCCCCTCACCACCGAGGCGGCCATGACCCAGGTAGCGAAGGACGTCGACGACTTCGGCGACGCCAAGACCAAGAAGTCGACCACGGTCGCCATGGACTTTGGCCGCGTCGGACTCAGCGAAGAGCTGGTTCTCTACCTGTTCGGCACCCCTGGCCAGGACCGCTTCCACTTCATGTGGGACGAGTTGGTTCGCGGCGCAATCGGCGCTGCGGTGCTGGTGGACACCGGCCGAATCGATCAGTGTTTCCCCGCGATCGACTACATGGAGAACGCAGGCGTTCCCTTCATCGTGGCGATCAACGCCTTCGACGGGATGCTCCGGCATCACCCCGAAGATGTTCGAGAGGCTCTGGACCTGCCCCGGCACATTCCGGTCGTCGTGACCGACGCCCGCCACCGGGCCGCGGTTCGCGACACTCTGGTGGCGCTGGTGCGGCACGCGATGACCATGGCGGCCACCACCGCCTAAATCGCTTCGGCACCAAGTGATCGAAGAACACTCACGAATCTGATTTGGATCAGCCGCCGCGGCGGTTCCGAATCAGATTCGTCGCGTTAGCGCCAGAGGCCGCGGGCCTCGAGGACGGACTTCAACAGCTCACAATCGTCGGTCATTATCCCGTTCACGTTCAGGTCGATAAGGCGATGCATCTCGTCCTCCTCGTTCACGGTCCAGACGTGCACCCGATATCCCTGCGACTGCAGTCGGTTCACGACTCGTCGTCCCAATTGCAAGCTGCCCATTACGTGAGGCGCGCTGATTACGGGATGATCGCTAGGCACGGGCCACGGCAGTATCGCGCTGAGCGACGCTCGGGGACCAGGTGAGGTGCACAACCTCGGCCCCAGTTGCGCACGAACGCGATCGATCCGGGCGTCGCTGAAGGCGCCGACACAGACCCGATCGATGGCATCGTGGCGTCGGATGCATTCGACGAGCGGGTCGGCGGCATCGTCGGTCTTGGGATCGATATTGAAGCGAGCCGTAGGAAAGGTTTCGAACAGTTCATCCATCGTGGGGATCGGATGGCCTCCGATCCGAACCTCGGCGGCCTCGGCCGATGTGAGCTCTCCTATTTGACGGTCATCGCCCGTCGACCGCATCAACCCGCTGTCGTGAAAGGCAACCAGTTCGCCGTCGACCAGTCGATGAACGTCGGTCTCAAGATACCGGTAGCCGAGATCGAACGCATTCTGGAACGACGCCAGGGTGTTTTCCGGAGCGGTCGTGGTGCCGCCTCGGTGGGCAAACGCAATGATTCCGTCGAAGTCGAGAAACGGGAACCGGTCGGGTTCTGGCCCGCTCACGTGATGTACGGACAGTGTCGGCACCCGCGAGTGCAGCACGGGCGGGAGGCGAGGTGGGTCGCCGTCATGGCAAAGAGTCCGGACACCGGATCCGTGTAGCCCATGTCACCGTCGGATGATGCGGCGTGGTGACGCGCCATGATCTCGTCGAACTTGGGATGGTCGGGGGAAAGCCGAGACGGGTGGGGGACCGTGAGCCCGTCGGGGCGAATGATCTCAAGCGACATCGATCAGTCGTTGATTTCCGGATCGGTGAAGTTTGCGGGGCGCTTCTCGAAGAATGCCGTGACCGATTCGACCTGATTTGGCGATCCGATCAGTTGGCCGATCTCGGCCCGTTCGCGTTCGAACGCTTCGGCCCGGTCGAGCCGGGCGACATCAGCCAGCAGTCGTTTGGCGGCCCGGATGGCATGGGGCGATTTGGACGCGATCTCGGTGGCCATTGCCATCGCATCGTCGTGCGGCGACTCGCTCAGATGGGTTCCGAGCCCAAGTTGACACGCCTCCACCCCGGACACGGTGCGGCCGGTGAAGGTGAGCTCCTTGGCGACGTCGATTCCCACCAGGTCAACGAGCTGTTGGGTACCGGTCATGTCGGGAATGATGCCCCACCGGATCTCGAGCACGCTCATCTTCGCCTCGGGGTGGACGAAACGGATGTCCGCCCCGAGCGCGAGCTGGATCCCGCCGCCCAGCGCATGGCCGTGGACCGCGGCAATGACCGGAACGGGCAGTTCGGTCCAGCCGTACACCGCTTGCTGGGCATAATGCGTGATTCGGCCGCCGGTATCGCCGAGCTGGCTGGGTTCATCGGATGATCCCGCCATGGCTTCAAAGCTGGCGAAGTCGAGTCCGGCACAGAAGGCTCGCCCTTCGCCACTCAGTACGACCGCCCGCAGCGAAGTGTCTTTCGCCAGGAGATCAGCGGACTCGACCAGCGCGGTGAACATGTCGGGGTCGAGGGCGTTCATCTTGTCCGCCCGGTCGAGACGGACATCAGCGATTCCGTCCCGGCGCGAAATCGTGATCCGGTCTCTGATTCGATCCTCGTGGTCTGCCATGACCCAACGGTACCGAGCGGGATCAGTCCCCGACGAGTTCGCCGGTAGCCTCTCGGGATGACCGCAGCTGCGACGACGCAACTCACCCACCTGAACCGCTCAGTTACCGATCGTGTTGTGCTGGTCACGGGGGCCGCGTCGGGGATGGGTCGAGCCGTTGCCCACCTCTTCGCCGATGCGGGCGCCAAGGTCGGTCTGGTCGACCGGACCGCAGGCGGAATCGAACTCGTCGCCGACGAAATCAATCGGGCCGGTTACATCTGCGCCGGTCGAGTCGCCGATGTCACCGACCGCGCCGCCATGACCAAGGCGATCGAAGGAATCCGCAGCGAACTCGGTGCGATCGACATCCTCGTAAACAACGCCGGCGTGTCGATACCGGCTCCGATCGACTCCGACGACTACGAGGCGGCCTGGAACTCCACTATCGGAACGAATCTCGAGGCGTACACGTTTCTGATTCGGTCGTGCCTCAGCGATCTGCTGCGCAACGGTGACGGACGGATCGTAAACATCGCGTCGACCGAAGGGTTGGGAGCAACGCCGTTCATGACGCCCTACACCGCTTCCAAACACGGCGTGGTCGGCCTGACCCGCGGTCTGGCGGTGGAGCTTGGACGTCGCGGCGTCACCGTCAACTGTGTTGCCCCCGGCCCGATTCGTACCGGGATGACCGCTGCGATCAGCGAAGAAGACAAACACGCATTCGCCCAGCGCCGAGTTCCGCTCGGGCGGTATGGGTCGCCCGAGGAAGTTGCCCACGCCGTCCTGTCGCTTTCGTTGCCCAGCGCGTCCTACATCAATGGGACCGTCCTGGTTGTCGACGGAGGGCTGACCGCCCAGAACACCTGATGGACACGATCGGTGCCCTGGATGCGCTGGAATCCACGCGGGCGATCCGGAGATTCACAGCGGATCCGATTCCCCTGGATGACCTGAACCGAATGCTCTTCGCCGCAACTCGGGCGCCCTCCGGCAGCAACCGTCAACCTTTCCGGCTCGTGGTCCTGCGCGACGGGCAACGGGCCGTCCAGGCGAAGGAACTCCTTCAGAACACCTTTCGGGCCGGTTGGGATCAGAAACGCACGAAGGACGGACACGACAAGGCGCAGGACGGAACCCCCCGGGCTCGAATGGCTGCCGCCATGCAACACTTTGTCGATCACTTCGACCAGATCCCCGTGGTGGTCCTGGCCTGTATCACCCCACGCCACGGAGACCTGATCGATGGCGCATCCGTGTACCCCGCCTGCCAGAACCTCTTGATCGCCGCTCGTTCTCTGGGCTACGGAGGGGTGTTGACCGGGTGGCACCTCGGCGTCGAAGACGAACTGAAGTCGGTGTGTGAGATTCCCGACGCCGTTCGGGTCGCCGCCGTCATTCCGCTCGGTGTCCCTGCGGGCCGTCACGGGCCGGTTCGTCGCCGCCCCCTTCCTGATCTGGTGTTCGACGACGGGTGGGGCGAGTCGGCCTCGTGGATCGTCGACCCGCCCGGCACCCGATTCACCGGTTGAGGCTCAGCAGGCGACCAGCACGGGCACGTCAGCCGTAGCGGTGATGGGTTCCGAGGTTCGAACCACGCTGGCGACGTCGGCGATTCGGTAGCTGGCGAGACGGCGGCTCCACGAATCGATCGTGTCGCAGTCGGTGCCGAACCGGAAGAACGTCAACATCGTCCCTTCCTGGGCGTAACCGTCACACTCGATACTGACGCCGTTGGTGGTGTTGTCGGTGAACTGAACGGTGAAGGAGGCCATGGGACGACCCTACGTCGACCACGATGGGGATTTGAAGTACCACAACCGGTGGGTTTGTTGTGGATATCGACCTCGTCCCGGGGGAGTCGGTGGCTCAGCTGGCGTTTCTCAAGCGGAACTTCCGAACCGCCGATGAATCTGCATGCAAAGGACTGTTCTCGGCGGCGTCATCGTCGCGTTTGTGATGTCAAGCTGCAGTGGCCAGGAGGCAACCGCTCCCACCTTCCAGGTGACCAGTCCTTCACTGGCGACAACCTCCACCACGACACCGGACAGTCTCCAGTACCTCGGAGTGCCCGAGCTCTCCGACGAAGAGAATGCGATGTGCACCTTCGTAGACGGAGTCGGTCGAGACCTCGAGGCGAGCGACCGCAACAGCCAGAACACACGCGCTGCGGTCGAGCGCTCCTATGACGATCGGACCTTGAGTGAACCCCTGCGGGTTCGGTCCCACCGGAATGCGGAACTCGCCAACGCGCAACGATTCGCCAACGTTCTCCGTCGTTTCACCGAAGGCGCCGAACTGATCGAACAAATCGAACCCGGCGAGCACACGAGCGCCGAACGCCTGTCCAGCGACGCCGCTGATATCGCTCTCCTCATCGAAATCGGTAACGGCATCGATCAGACCGTCGCGGCCCTGCAGCCTCTCGACGCAGCCGCGCAGGCCGCGTATCTCGCCGAGCACCAAGAGGAGTGGGCAGACATCCGCACGACAGCGGACCTGGATCGAGTCCTCCTGGCGTTGAACAACGAATCGATCGGCATGGGTCGCGAGACCGAAGCCCGAGATGCGATGGAACGGGTGGACGACTGGTCGTGGCGTCACTGTTCATCGGGTCTCACCCGGTAACCACCTCGGGTCCGATCCCTGCCAACTCGACTATGACCGCAGCCCTGATCGTGGCTACGTTCACTGGTCATGTATCCAGGTGCACACGTCGAAACTACCCCGGACAAGCCAGCCATCGTCATGGCGGCGGATGGATCGGTCATCACCTACCGGGAACTCGACGAGGAGGCCAACCGGATCTCGCGGGTCTTACGCGACGCTGGCGTCCAGAATGGCGATCACGTCGCGTTCTGCCTGGAAAACCATCGCAGTTTCCTACCGATCGCATGGGGTTGCCGGTACGCCGGTGCGATCTTCACCGCAATGAGTTCCCGCCTGACGACCGACGAGATGGAGTACATCCTCGACAACTGCGAGGCGAAGGTGTTCATCACCTCGATGTACAAGGTCGATCAGGCCACCGAACTGCTGGGGAGCAACCCCGGCGTCAGCCATCGGTTCATGTTGGACGGCTCCGTGGACGGATACGCGCCCTTCGAGGATGCGGTGCTCGCAGCCACGCCGGAACCGCTGGAGGGCCGAATCGCCGGCAACGACATGTTGTACAGCTCGGGCACAACCGGCCGACCGAAGGGTGTCTACCAGAAGCTCCCCGATGAGCCGTTGGAGACCGCCGATCATTCGGTCGGCAGGATGTCGGTGCTTCTGTTTGGTCAAACCGATGATTCGATTTACCTCTCGCCGGCACCGCTGTATCACGCCGCCCCGCTCAGGTTCTGCATGGCGAGCCACGTCATCGGGTCCACGGTCGTCGTGATGGACCGTTTCGACCCCCAGGAGTATCTGCGTATAATCGAACGTCATCGCGTCACCCACAGTCAGGTGGTTCCGACGATGTTTGTCCGCCTCCTGAAGCTCGATCCGGCGATTCGGGAGGCGAGTGACACCTCGTCGCTGCAGGCGATCGTTCATGCGGCAGCGCCCTGTCCGGTGGCGGTGAAGGAGCAGATGATCGATTGGGTCGGACCGATCATCCACGAGTACTACGCCGGTACCGAAGGCAACGGCATCGTGTACTGCAACTCCGAGATGTGGCTGGCCCATCGCGGGACGGTGGGGACACCGATCAACTGCGAGGTGCACATCTGTGACGACGACGGAGCCGAGGTGCCGATCGGCGAAGAAGGCGGCGTGTATTTCGGTGGCGGCAGCGAGTTCGAGTATCACCGCGATCCCGACAAGACCGCAGGCGCCACTCATCCCAATGGCTGGTCGACCTTGGGTGACATCGGAAAGCTCGATGAGGACGGCTTTCTGTATCTGACCGACCGCAAAGCCCACATGATCATCTCGGGCGGTGTCAACATCTACCCGCAGGAAGCCGAGAACGTGTTGACCATGCATCCGTCGGTGGCGGACGTTGCGGTTATCGGCGTGCCAAATGAGGAGTTTGGCGAGGAAGTGAAGGCGGTCGTACAGCCCGCCGATGGCATCGAACCCAACGACGAACTCGCCGCCGAACTGGTTGCCTACTGCCGGCAACAGTTGGCCGACGTTAAGTGTCCCCGCAGCGTGGACTTCCGGTCGGAACTACCCCGGCATCCCACCGGCAAGCTCTACAAACGACTGCTCAAGGACGAGTACTGGGCCGCCTCGGGCCGTTCGATCTGATCGGTGGGGGAGTCGAATAGTGTTGTCGGAATGAGGTCGGTCGTATGAATGGTGGCGGAAGCGGATTCCTGAAGTGCTCCGACGGCAAGACACGATGGGGTCTGTACGGCGCTGCGGGAGTGGTGTTCGTCCATCGGTCCGAGACCGGTGAGGTGACCGTTCAGCTCCAGAAGCGGTCGGCGTTCGCCCACGAAGGCGGCAGCTGGTCCTGTGCTGGAGGGGCGATCGAACCGGGCGAGAATCCGCTCGAGGCCGGACTTCGCGAGGCGAGCGAAGAGGTCGGTGCGGTTCCTGAACCGATCACGGTGCATGGGGCCTACACCTTTGCTCCGGCAACGGATTGGAGCTACGTAACGTCGGTCGTTGAGGTGCCTCAACCGTTCGGGAATTCGATGAACTTTGAAACCGACGATGTGCAGTGGTTCAGCGTTGATGAAGTCGATGCACTAGACCTCCACAGTGGGTTTCGCGCCGCCTGGCCCGAATTGGTCGAATTGGTGAATGCGGCGATGGGTACGGAGACGTCATGATCGACAGAGACATCAAACGATCCCTGGGGCAGATGATCAAAGGGGTGCAGGTCGTCGGCGCCAGTCACGGCGGCGTGGACCGGGCCTACACCAGTCACTGGGTCTCGCAGATCTCCTTCGAGGAGCCAATCGTGATGGCATCGGTCAGCCCCAAACACGACACCTATCCGCTCATGGTCGCCAGTGGACGGTTTAGCGTTTCGATCCTCGCCGCAGACCAGATCATGGCCGGTCAGTACTTCAGCTATCCGGGCCGCAAGTTCAACTACGTAGCCCCCGAGTTGATCGAACCCGATCCTGAGTCCGGACTGCCGGTCGTACCGAACTCGATCGCCTATCTCACGTGCGAGACATTCGACCGGATCGAACGTTTCGACCACGATCTGTTCCTGGCCAACGTCGTTGGTGTTCGTGAAGGCCGCCTCGCTGAACCACCGCTGCTCTACAGCGCTCGCCACGGATGGCGAATTACGGGTGACAAAGCCCGCGAGAAGGGCGTCTCGATCCGAGACGAACTTCTCGCCCGCGTCGCGGAAGCCGACGAGGCTGGGGCCTAACTCAAGGCTCCCGACCAGGCCGGAGCTGCGGCAACCGGTTGCCTAGCTGCGCGCTGGCGCGCATCCATGCTTCCGGTTGTATTCGCTCCGGTTAGCCGGCGGAGCAGCCGCCGAAGGAATCGGGGTAGTTGTACCGGCCCGACGCGATCGCCCGATCTCGGTACCCCTTCAACAGAGGCTTGGAGTCGAAGAAGGCGTACTTGTTCGCCATGTTTGGAAGGTTTACGCCGTGGACATAGGCGGAGAACGCCTCGGCCATATCTTCATACGGTGACGTGGTGGCATACACGCCGGGGAACTGATGCCCGTCGGTGCACAGCTGAGTGTTCGGAGCACCGGTGGAGTTGTTGCGCCAGACATTGAGGTCGGCCTCGCTCCAGAACCCGGGTTGTGGTCCGCCGGGGCCTTCCCAGCCATTGACCCACTCGTTCAGATACGAGTCTTCCTGGAAACACCAGAAGAACGCCTCGAGCCGACCATCACACCCGTTTCGTTCGAACGAGTCGTAGTCGATCTGGGAGTCGACCTGAGTGAAGACGTGGGAAAGCTCGTGAGACATGGTCAGGTCGGCTTCGACCGGGTTGAGTCGGCTGGCGGTGTCGCTGGCGGAAATCAACCAGAGGTCACCTACATAGTTTCCGTCCTCCCCGCGGGCAGGCCCGGCGTAGGCAACGATCCCGGTACCGGTAGCGTTGCCTTCGTACACACCCAACAGGGCAACCGGGGGCAGGTGGGTCGGCTCGGCGAGTTCGGCCAGTCGAGTCCATGCCTCTTCGACATCGACATCACGATCGCCGAAACACAGTTCGCGAATATCGCCATCCCGGAGGCGGTAGATACCGGTGAGGTTCACTTCGAATGCTGCAACATTGTCGATCGAACAGTCAGCATTGTCGGACGGGTGGGGCGAGCGATCTTCGTGACCGAACGGGTACCGAACGATGAACTCGTCGTTTCGGGTAACCCAGCGCATGGTTGAGCCCTTGCTCAGTACCACGCCGGGTTGTTCAGGATTCGTTCCTTCGAGGTAACCAAGCCAGTAGTTGAAGCCGTCGGGATCGGGGTCCCGGCCCAGCATGTTGTCGTACACCCGGCTGAGGAATTCGTTGTTATCGGCGTCGCCGTAGACGTTGCGGAACTCGTCGCTCTGGGCGAAGTAGCCGGCGAATTCACCGAGGCGATCGTGACCTTCTGGACGCTGGGCGGTCACACCCTGGGCTGCCACCGCATCCCACTGTTGGAGCCAGTAGCGGGCGCCTTCGAGGTCGGGCACCCGGTTGAAGAATGCCTGGTACAAGCGGAGGACGTTGGCGTGTTCAGCGGTGAAGTCGGGAGCGAACTGCAGCTCTTCCAACGTGGTGGCCGAGTTGTAGGTGGAGACATACCGAGCACCGAAATGGTTCTTGGTGAGGGCCTCACCGTCGCCCGGGTTGTTCTCAAACGCACTCGCAGGACTGCCTACGGCCAGTACGAGGGCCAGCAGTGCCATCACTGGGAGGAGTCGGGTCGCCGTCTTAATCATTCGAGTGGAGCCTTTCGGAACAGAGATCTCAGTAGCTTCTTCGACACTTAGGCCGAAGATCTGGAGGCCAGAAGTCGGTGCATGGGAGTACTACCTGCAGTGTGGTGGAGTCCTTCGGCACTCATGCGCAGGTAAATCGATGTAGTGGCTATTGATTCGTGGCCCAGCAGAGCCTGAAGTTCAGCGATGGTGCCGCCGTTGTCGAGCACGCCAACGGCGTAGGTGTGGCGAAAAAGGTGAGCTTTCTCCTGGTCAGGAGGAGCGATACCCGCACCGCGCAACCAGAGCTCAACCACGTAGTCGAGCGAGGTGACCGTGAACGGGCGCGGTTCGCCGGTTCGAAGGAACACCACGGCATCGGGCCGCAACGGGCCCTCGGCCGCTTCCCGTTCGGTCAGGTAGTCGTCGACCACATTGAGAACCTCAGGACTCAGAGGGAGGCTCCGGGTCTTGTTGCCCTTGCCCGTCACACGAAGCCGGGGTGGGTCCTCCCACCGGAAATCGCCAACCCTGATGCCGAGAAGCTCCGAGGCTCGAACCCCGCAGCCAGCGAGGATCGACAACATGGCGAGGTCCCGGCTGGGCCAAAGGACCCGAGACGCAACCGGCGGATGCAGGATTGCGGTTACGACCCGTTGGAGTTCATCGGTGGTCAACGCTACGGGCAGGCCCTTGTCCTTGGATGGCGTTTCGAAACCGAGGGTTGGATCACGGTCGAGATGGTGGCTCTTCACCAACCAGCCACAGAAGCCGCGGAGCGCCGACAACATCCGGGCCCGGGAAGCGTTTCGGTAACCCTCGGCCACAAGGTCGGACATGACCTTGAGAAGGTTGTCCTCGTTGAAGTCAGAGATCCGAATACGCGCCATGTGTCCAAGGTTGACCGCATTCGGAACGTCGGGATCGATCTGGACGGTGGGGCGACCTTCGGCATCGGCGACGCGCCGGGCGAATGTTCCAATATCGGTTCGGTATCCAGCCTCGGACCGGGCCGACAGCCCTCGCGACGAGCGGGCCCGTTTCTCCAGCACCCACCGCTGAAAGAGGTCGGCGACCTCGTTCTTCTTGGTCGCCGCTGGTGCCATACCACCGAAACCCTAGTGGAGGGGGTTCACCACCATGGCTCAGTGCCGTAGTGAATCGTTATCTCTTCGTTGGCCTCGATGGGCCTCGTGGCGGTCAGGGTGATCATGAGTAGGTCTGCGTCGAGCTGGAAGTCGGCGCTCGGGTTCTCATGGTGGTTGAGGAACGAGATCGGGCCCAGTGCGATGTACGCATCATCTTCGAACTCGAAGTAGTGGTCATAGAGCGAGGTTTGATCCAGGAACTCCCGCTCCTCGAATGGGACTCGGAACAGGTGGTTCTCACAGAGCTGTTGCCCGGCCTCAACGGAGCGGACGGCGAAGACCCCTCGTCCGTGGACCGGTGAGTGGTCGACCCGAATGTAGGTCATGGCTTGCGACGCCTCGACTTGTTCTTGGGGCGAGGTTTGCCAGACCGGGATGATTTCGCCTTTCCCTTTTGGCCATTCGCACCGCCCGATCGGCCGCCACGAGACTCGGCTGCGTTTCGGCGTTGGCTGGCAGCCTTCTTGCCTGGGCGCTTGCGTTTGCCGGCTTTCGTCGGGTACCAGTCTTCGCCGGCGGGCAGGTCACCCTGTTGTTCGGAACTGCGATTTGGGTTGGCGATATCATCGTTCGCCGACGGCCTCCGTTTGGACCCCGACGAGCCACTGCCGCCCTTGCGATCCTCGGCCCCCTTTCGACCGGAAGCGCCCCGGCCGCGTTTGTAGCCATCACGATCGGGGCGTGGTTTGCCGGACCGCTTCTTGGGTCGGTTCGGATTGAGACCGATCTGATCGTCGGTAACCGGCGCAACGTCCGAACGGTCAGAGGGCTGAAATGGATCCTCAAGGGGTTCGTCCAGTCCAACCTGGCGTTGGAGCGTTTTGAGTTTCCTAACCTGCTCGGCGGTGACGAAACTGATCACGTCACCGCTGGACCCGGCCCTGGCGGTGCGTCCGGATCGGTGGACGTAGTCCTTGGGATCGGGCGGGAGGTCGTAGTGGAGGACACAGGCAACGTTGTCGACGTGGATTCCACGGGCGGCTACGTCGGTTGCCACGAGGGCTCGGGCCCGTCCGTCGGTGAAGGCGAGCAGGGCGGCATCACGTTGGTTCTGCGATCTGCCGCCATGGATCCAGGCGGCTTTGATGCCCCGAGCCTTCAGCTGACGAGAGACTCGGTCGACCCCATGTCGAGTTCGACAGAAGACCATGGTGGTTCCGTGCGCGTCGATGACGTCGGCGGCCAGACCCACCTTCTCGGACTGTTCGATCTTGATGAACCGATGAGACATTTGCAGGATGTCGGGCTCGTCGCTGCCGACGCTGTGTGTCGTTGGGTTGTTCTGGTACTGCTTCGTGAGGACGTCGACGGCGTTGTCGAGTGTTGCGGAGAACAACACGGTCTGACGTTTGGTACTGGTGAGGTCGAGGATCTGCTGAACGTCGGGCAGGAACCCCATGTCGGCCATCCGGTCCGCTTCATCGACCACCACTCGATCAACCTTGTCGAGCGACACCTCGCCCTGGTTCATCAGGTCCATCAGCCGGCCGGGGGTGGCGATCACCACGTCGACGCCCTTTCGCAGGGCCATGATCTGTTTCCCCATCCCCACGCCGCCGTAAATGGAGACAAGGCTGCGATTTTTTGCCACCGCAACCGGCATCAGTTCACGTCGGATCTGTTCGGCCAGTTCGCGGGTTGGGGCAAGCACCAATCCACGGGGTCGTTTCGGTTCCGCCGTGCCGACCAATTCGAGTAGGGGCAGACCAAAGCCGAATGTCTTGCCCGACCCGGTTGGGGCTTTGCCGAGAACGTCCCGTCCGGCAAGAGCATCCGGAATCACCGCTGCCTGGATCGGGGTCGGGTCGGTGATCCGCATGGCTTCGAGAGCGCGCACGGTGTCCTGGGACAGTTTGAGTGCGCCGAATGAAGAAACCACCCGTCAAGGCTACGTCGAGGACCTCTGGAACCAGTCGCCCGAGGGGATTGGGTTGAGCGCAAGGCTGGCGTCCTCGGTATCGAGGCCGTATTGGTAGGCCCATGCCTGGTGGCCGCTGGCGGTGGTGATCTCTATTCGGTGGTACAGACCGGTGACCGCTGATTCGACCTCATCGAGTGTGGCCAAGGCGTCGTCGCGGCGATCGGGGAGCAGCGAATAACGATGGCCAAGCACGACGTCGTCCGTACCGAACAGAACGGCTGGGTATCCAGCTCCGGTGTCGTACAACGTCCCAGCGGCAGAGTCGGGCTCGCCTTCGTCGACGACGTAAGGCTCGAGAAATCGCCATCGGACGTCGCCGAAACGAAGAGTGCCGTAAACGAACAGATTCAGCGTCACGTGAAGGGGAGCGGTACGTGGCCAAGTCCGAGCCGAACTACCCAGATACCAACACCTAACATCGCGTTTGCTACTAACACCCGCCCGACGACCGATCGGATCAGCGATGACCCGAGCACCAGCGTCGCCACAACCAGGGCGAGCACTTGTACGGCGATGAGCACTACCCACGGATGCCCTGACCATGCAGATGCAATATCGCCGCGAACGAGCGACACGACAGCCCGGCTGCCACCACAGCCCGGGCAATATCCGCCAGTGCACCGTCGATAGAGGCAGAGAACGGGACCGTCGTCGGTAGCGAACGTAGACGTGACACCAAGGACCAACGCTGCGCCACCCCATACGACCGGAGCGAGTGGCACGGACGTCCGGGCCTGAGCTTGGTTCACCATCACGTCTTCGACGGTAGACCGACGGCTGCATCACCGAGGGGACCCGTGCGGTTGCGTATGATTTGTCTGTGTCTGATCAATCAAGCACCCCGCCGGGCTGGTACTACGCCGAAGGTGATCCACCCGGCACGAACCGCTTCTGGGACGGCTCGCAGTGGCAGGGCGGACCCCAACCCGCCCAGGCAGCTGGACCGGCACCGCAACAGTTCGGCTTCGGACAGGCCTTCACCGAGGCGAGTCAGGCCACGACCGCACTAGTTCTGTCGATCCTCGGGATCGTCTGCTGTCAGCTGCTCGCTCCGGTCGCCTGGTACGTGGGTCAACAGGAGGTCACTGCCATCGACGCTGGCCGTCGGGACCCGAAGAACCGCGGTACTGCGCAGGCCGCCAAGATCATCGGCATCGTGATGACCGTCCTGACCGTGCTGTTCGTGCTGATCTATGTGATCGGCTTCGCCGCTTTTGCTGCCGACGGCGATTTCTAGACTCTTGCGTCGATAGCGAACCACACGCCACACTCACCGTGTGGTTTCCGACTACACCTCCGACGAGTTCTGGAGCGGCATCCGTCGTCCAGTGGAACACGCTGCGACGATGCCGGCCGAGGTGTACACGTCGCCTGCATTCTTCGAAGCTGAACAACGAGCCGTATTCGATGGTGGCTGGGTCGGCGTCGCCTGTGCCGCGGACGTCGCAATCCCCGGAACCGTGCTGGTCCGATCGATGGGCTCCCGGTCGATTCTGCTGTCGTGCGGGCGCGATGGGGAGATCCGCGGATTCCTCAACGCCTGCCGTCATCGGGGTACCGAACTGCTCGACTGCGACACGTCCGACCTTCACATGATCCGGTGCCCCTACCACCGTTGGGGGTACGGGCTAGACGGCACGCTCGTGGCAACTCCCAAGTTCACCGAGGTTCCGGTGGAAGGGTTCGATCCCGACGACTATCCGCTCAAGCCGGTCCGGATCGACACGTTCGCTGGGATCGTGTTCGCCTGCCTCGATCCGACCATCGCACCTCTGACCGAATGGTTCGGAGACCTGGCCGAGAAGCTGTCGGGGTACGGCCTTGACCGCTGGTCCGTTCGAGCGGGCGGAACGGTGGAAATCGAGGCGAACTGGAAACTGCTGACCGAGAACTATCAGGAGTACTACCACCTGACGTGGGTTCACCCCGAGCTGGCCAAGGTGTCGAGGGTCAAAGACCACTACCGATTTCAGGGCTCCGGTATGTACTGCGGGCAGACCACAACCCCTGTCTCTGGGGATGACCGCAACGATTGGCTGGCCATGCCAGCCGCGCCTGGTTTGGGGCCATCAGACTCACAGAGCGGTCGGCATATCGCTCTCTTCCCGAACGTCATGCTCAGCGTCCTTCCGAACCACGCGTTCGTGATCCTGTTGGAACCGCTCAGCCCGAGTCGCACCCGCGAGCGTTACGCATGGCTCCTGCCACCATCGGCGGAATCGATTCCCGAGGCTGACTTCGAGCTCACCAAAACGTTCTGGATCGACGTGAACAACGAGGACATAGACATCTGCGAACGATCGCAGCGTGGCTTGGCTCGGGGTGGATTTTCCGAAGGGCGATATTCGGTGCGATTTGAAGAACCGTTGCACCGATTCGCCAACATGATCGCCGATCGATTCCAACGGATCGACCGGATCCCCGCCGGCGACGATGCCGACTCGAGCGTCCGCTTCGGCGATGGCGTACTGCCGCTATAGAGCAACTCGCTGAAACCGTCGGGTGGTTTTGTAATAAGCTGGAAGCGTTCGGAATCGCCGGACGGTTTGACGTAAGGAATACCCAAATGCCCACCGGAACGGTCAAGTTCTTCCACACCGAAAAGGGTTACGGCTTCATCTCTCGCGAAGACGGCGAGGATGTGTTCGTGCACTACTCCAATATCGACGGGTCCGGTTACCGGAGCCTCGAGGAGGGCCAGAAAGTTGAATTCGAGGTTGGCCCCGGGCGAAAGGGCGACGAAGCGCTCAACGTCCGACCAGCCGGGTAAGGGCAACTTCCACTCCGGAGGGAACTTCGCGACATTATTGGTGCCTTCGGCGTCCTATGGTGCGAAGGACGGGGGCGACCCTGTCCGCGAAACAATCCACTTCAAGGAGTGATCACATGGGAATGTTCGACAAAGCCAAGGATCTGGCCGACCAGGCCAAGGACGTCGTTGACGAGCACGGCGACAAGCTTCCTGGCGATCTTGGTGACAAGGCCAAGGAAATGACCGACAAGGTCGACGAGCTCAAGGACAAGCTGCCCGGCGACGAGTAGACGCCAGGCGAGAACCTGTTGGCGGCGGGCCCGGCCCGCTGCCAGCGGTCTTTTTGGGCCCCGATCGCGCCACTCATTAGTCTCGAACCATGTCACTTGAAGCGCTCGATAAGCAGTACGTCACGGTCAATGGGAAGCGGATGGCGTACCACGAGTCCGGTTCGGGAGACCACACCGTGCTCTTCCTCCACGGTAATCCGACCTCGTCGTACCTGTGGCGCGACATCATCCCTCACGTTGTCGGTAACGCCCGCTGCATAGCTCCGGACCTGATCGGAATGGGAGACTCCGAGAAGCTGGACGACAGTGGACCGGACTCCTACCGGTTCATCGAACACCGTGACTACCTCGACGGCCTGTTGGATCAGCTCGATCTTGGCGACTCGGTCACCCTGGTGATCCACGACTGGGGTTCGGCCCTGGGATTCGATTGGGCCAACCGTCACCGGGACCGCGTCGCCGGCATTTGTTACATGGAAGCCATCGTGACGCCGGTCGAGTGGGAGCAGTGGCCCGAAGCGGCCCGGGGAATCTTCTC
>CALGOA010000131.1 GCA_937958015.1 uncultured Acidimicrobiales bacterium
CGCAGCGGGAAGTCAGGGCGACGTCGTTCCACACTTCTTCCTCGAGCGGTACATCCCCAGCTACCTGATCCAATGGAAGCAGTTCGTTGCGGCGGTCGCAGCCGGCGATCCCACTCCCGTGAGTGGCGCCGACGGACGAGCTCCTCTGGTAATCGGCCTGGCGGCCAAGGAATCCGCAGCGACCAACCTCCCGGTCCGCATCTGATCCCCCTTCCGGCCACGGCGGGATTGGGTATCGTCCTCTCCACGACCCAGTCCCGCCGTCTGTGAAATCACCGGCAGCGACCCCAAGTCGATGCACATCGTGCCCTGTAGGGCACCGAACGCATCAACTTGCGATACAAGCGGCGACTTGCTGCCGCTCGCGTTTTCAGTCGGACGAAGGTGTCCATTCGTTCCGGAGGATGCTGTAGAGAAAATGATCGTGGTATTCGCCGTCTCGGAACTCGGCCGAACGAACCACACCCTCCTGGGTCATCCCGATCTTCAACAACGCCCGTTGCTCGGCCGGGTTGTCGTCGGCGGTATCGGACTGAATCCGTTCCAGCTCGGGGTCCCGCTCGAAGAGGAAGTCGATCAGCAGGCGTTGGGCCCGCGAGCCGAACCCGCGGCCCCGAAATTCGGGTTTCAGCGCTATGCCGAATGCGGGACAGCGGCTCTTGATCGAGGGTCCCCATTGGGCGGGTCGCCACGACACGTCGCCGATCGGTGTGTCCCCATCGATCTCGACGACCAGTCCGCCGTTGTAACGGCCCTGCAGCTGGCCAGACTCCAACTGTTCGCGAAGTTGTGCTTCGACCTCTGCCACGCTTCGTGACTCGCCGGCCCAGTTGTGGGTGCCAACCTGTTCGGGGTCACACGCCATTGCTGCCATCCACTCGATATCGGCGGGCTGGATGTGGCGAAGTCGAAGGATGGAAGTCACCGGACGGGTCCTCTCGGGGTTGGTTGCGACGTGATCATCGCCGAAGTCGTGCGATAGCGGCCCGAGCCGGTTCCATCTGCGCAAGTTGTGATTCGACGAAGGCTTCGCGAGCGGCGGCTCGGGGGTGGGTGAACCCCGCGCCCAGGACCGGCTCGCCAGGATCGCAGGTGACGTATCGGGCAATACGTTTGCCATGGTCGGAAAGTTCGACCCATCGCTCGTACGGCATCGACCGGGTGATGATTTCGCTGCGAAACCATGGTGCGAAGTACTCGATGTTCGGCATCGACCGGACCTCGTTCGACAGGTTCGGGGTGCCGCTATGCCAGCATCGGTTGTCCCGGAAGATGGCCGAGCCCGCCGGCGCCGGACACACCGTGCTGTGTTTCATCCACAACGGTTCATCACCGACGCTGGGGATCGGTTCGCGGGAGCGCTGGGTGCCCGGGATCTGACGGATCGGCCCGTTCTCCCAGGTGAGATCGACCATCGGGAAGTTGATGGTGACCACCGAAACGGGCAGTTGTTTCATGGTCAGCCCGTCGATCGGATCGTGTGGTTCGGTCCAGATGTTGTCGCTGTGCAGGCCCTGGTATTCGATGGCGCCTGGTAGGGCAAGATCGCCACCGCCACCACCGACGATGTAGTCCGCGGAGCCGTAGATCGCGGTGAGTATCGGAGTGGTGGTGGGCAGGTCGATCACCGCGGTCCACGCCGGGTCGTGGAGTCGGTGCCGGGAGGCGGAGGTGGAGCCGAAGGAGTACCGGTGGGGAAGACCGCCGGCCCCACCACCGGCAGCAGCCTCCGGGTCGGCGTCGAGAATTTCGTCGATCACCCGGGTCGTTGCCCCTTGGAGGTTGGCAAGTTGTTCGGCGGACAGGGCGTTGGTGACCACCACGAACCCGTCCCGATAGAACAGCTCGACGGCCCGATCGACCTGATCCGGCGTCACCGTCTCCAAGTTGGGAATCCCGTTGTGTTCCCGAAGTCGATCCCGAAGGGCGACGACATTGGGGTCGTCGGGACGGCGGGTCCACCCCGCACAGGAGGGGTCCCCAGCGACCAGGTTGTAGTGCTCGGGGGTTGTCTCGATCGTGATGTCGGGAACGGGTGTGTCGAGACCCAGGGGATTGTTGTTGTCCTCGAGCGCCACCGTCGGCCGGTTCGCGAGGCCGTTGGGCGGGATGTTTGCGTTCCATCCGAGCTGTCGAGCCATGTCTTTATGATGCCACTGGCACACGGCGAGCGACATTCGTTTGCATGTCCGGTTGTTAGGTGAGCAGCAGACGATGGAGGCGTTTCGCCACGAAGTACCGGGCGATAATCGTGATGACGACGAGGTACACCACATGCCCGATCGCCGATTCGTCGACGGTGCCGCGGGCCAGATCCCTGATCAGATCAACACCGTGGTAGAGCGGCGTCGCCTGGACCACCGGTTGCAGCCAACCGGGGTACACGTCGAGCGTGAAGAAGGTGGTACTGAGCAGAAAGAGCGGCTGGGTGATAAGGAAGAGCACGTCGAGGTCCTGCCAGTTCCTGGCAAAGCTGGTGCCAAACGAACCCAGAGATGCGAAGGCGAGGCCCACCAACAAGGCGGCGGCCGGAATCAGCGCTGCCCACCAACTGGCAACCAGACCAAACGCCAGCATCACGAACACGAACGACCCTGAGTAGATGCCGCCTCGAACCATGGCCCAGGAGAGTTCGCCGTTCAGAATGTCGCGCACCGAAAGGGGAGAGGCCAGCAGCGCATCGAAGGTTCGGCTTTCCTTCAGCTTGTAATAGAAGTTGAAGGTCATGTCGAACAGCGCACCGTTCATCGCACTGCTCGCCACCAGTCCGGGCGCCACGAACTCGGCGTAGGTGAGCATCTCGCCGTTCCACTCGAGGTCTCCGACCAACATGCCCAGCCCGATACCGAGACCGAACAGGAAGAAGATCGGTTCGAACATGCCACTGACCAGAACAACCCAGTTCCGCCGGTAGCTGAACAGATTTCGTTCCACGACCCGAAGGGGCATGAGCGCGCGAGTTGCGATCATGCGCTCAACGTCCTTTTGAACGACCAGCTGCCAGCGACAACCCCAACGAGGATGAACCCGAGGAGGGCGCCGGTGTGTCCCAATGCTCCAGCGAGCGAGAGGTCCTGCCCAGTGACCAAACCTCGACACAGCTGGACGCCATGCCATACCGGCGTCAAACGGCTGAACCAGCCGAGGGCATCGGGTAGTTGGCTCACCGGGTAGAACGCTCCGGAGAACAGATACATCGGCACGATGAATAGCCGCAGAATCACCGGGAAGGTCTTTTCGTCATCGACGTACCCGGTCCACGCCGAGATCAGGGCTGCGAACGCCATCGCCGTGAGAACGGCACCGAAGGGAGCTAGCAGAGCGAGTGGGGTGGCGGGGACACCAAAACCCGCCAGTACGACCAGGTACAGCGCAGCTCCGACGAACGCTCGGAATCCGATCCAGACCACGTGGCCGATGAAGAGTTGCGGAACCGACAGCGGAGTGGCCGTGATCGCTACGTAGTTGCCTCGCCAGCGGAGCATGCCTGAGGTCTGCCATAGGCTTTCCGAGGCCGCCAGTTGCATGGCGGCGGCCGCCATGAGGCCGGGTCCCACGTAGTCGAGGTAGTTGTTGGTGCCCAGACCCGATGCCTCGGCGTCGATCTGGGACCCCAACCCGACGCCGAGCCCGAGTAGGTACATCAGCGGCCCCAGAGTTCCGCTTACGACCGTGCCCCGAAAGGTGCTGCGGAATCGAAGGAACTGATGCTCGAGAAAGTGGAAGAGTGGCGCCCATCGCCGGGTTCGGGCGGCTGCGACTCCGCGGCCCTCGCGGGGCGTTACCGCCGTCATCGACAGCCCACTAGACGACCAGTGTCCGGCCGGTGAGGGCGAGGAACACATCCTCCAGGCCGGCTCGACGAACCAGGCTGGAGGCGGGGGTTAACCCGTCGTTGATCAGCTGCGCCAGCGCCGCCTCGCCATCGTCTACATAGACGAGGGTCCGGTCGGCCAACGGTTCGG
>CALGOA010000132.1 GCA_937958015.1 uncultured Acidimicrobiales bacterium
CGGGTGTATTCGGCTCCGTGAAACGTGGCCGGAGCGACCCGACCAGAGTGAAACCAGACCGAGCCCTGTGAACGGTCCCAACTCAAACGCGTTCGCCACGCACTGCTAGAGGCGAGCGAAGGCAGAATTTACTGCAGTTGAGCGCCGGCGAGCGGTGCGGTGGGTTCGCCAAGGAAATGGCCCTGCCCCCAGTCGACGCCGAGGTTGCGGAGGGTGCGGAGTTGATTCCAGGTTTCGACGTTTTCGCCAACGACCCAGGCCCCCATGCGATGGGCCATGTCGACCACGGCCGAGATCACCGCCGCCGAGGAGTTCTCCTCGATCGTACGGGTCAGGTGACCGTTCAGCTTGACCACATCGGGTTCGAATTCGGCTACCACCGACAGGCTGGAGAACCCGTCGCCAACGTCGTCCACTGCGAGTCGAACCCCGCGTTTGCGGACCTCGCGCAACTGGCGTGCCGCGGCGGAGATGCTGTTGTACCGGTTCCACTCGACCGCCTCGAACACGATCTGGTCGGCGCTGAGACCAAGCGCTTCGGCTTGATCGATGCAGGAATGGATCGCTTCGGTGTCGAACTGGCCGCCGGGAGCGCCGAGGTTGAGGAAGAGCAAACCTTCACCGAGCCAGTTGGACTCGACGGCGCGGAGGCTGAGGTTGCGCATGAGCTGGTCGTATGCGCCGAGTCGACCGCTGCGGGTCGCAGCCTCGATCAGTTGGTGGGCATCGATGACGCCGTTGGAGCCGACGCCGCGGACGAGTGCCTCGAAACCGACGGCCGACCGCTTGCGAAGCGCCACGATGGGCTGGAACCGAACCTCGTACCGTTCCGGTTCTTCGTTGGGGTCGGCCGTAAGGCCGAGTCGACCGGCGTGGCGGGACAATGTGGTGCCCAACAGGGCGTAACGATTCCACTTGTCCGGGGTCAGTTCGCCGGGAGCGAACGCCAACCGGATGTCGCGTAGTCGGTCCGGGAAGGCCCGGATCATTGCCGTAGCGAATTCGTCGGCGTCGTACACCGCGATCCATGGTTGCGGGCCGCTGACATCGAAGATGTCGGCGTAGGACGCCGCAAACTCTTCGGCCTCGGCTTGGAGGGCATCGTCGGTCGAACCGATAAGGACTGCCATTTCGTTGCCAACGGGGAGCGCGGATCTCATGGGTGTGGGTGCGAGAGCCATATGTCTCACCGTAGCCTCTGGGCCGTACCGCAGGGGTCCGTTTGGCGTGCATAGGGGCATTCACTCAGGCTTCTGGGCTTAAGAAAGCCACCCGCTGTGTCGTTGCCTTCACTGTCCCGTGCCGTATCCCTCACCGTGAGGGGAATCCCACTCTCTGACCTGAGAGTTTTCGTCCGATCGAAAGATCCGCCTATGCCCGCCAAAACGATGCTGAGTGACTACCGCTCCCGCACGCTGGTGGTCTTCGCGGCCCTCGTCGCCTTGGCCTGTCTGGCTGCATCGTGGCAAGCGGGCACCGGAGGTATGGATTCACTCGGTGATCGAACGCTGATCTTCGGCGTCTTCGTGGTGCTTCTGCTGTTTCTGGAGATCCGGCCGATCGCCCCGAATCTGTCCATGCGGACGGTCACCTTCTCGTGGACCTTCGGGTTCACCCTGCTCCTGATCGTGCCGGTCCATCTGGCACTGACGGCAGTAGCTGCGGCCTCGCTCGCTGGTTGGGTCATCCTGCGGACGAGCGATGCCAGGAGTCCCCTAAGCGCAGGATTCGCCGCCAGCCGCTCAACGCTGTCGTTGTACGTTGCCGCCGCCGTCGGTTCGCTGATCGCCGATCTGGATTCGGTAGCGACCGGCGCCGATCCTGGACTTCGCTGGTTGACAGCGCTGCTGGTGGCCCAGATCGCCGGCGTCGCGGCGAGCTCGATCATGGAAGGCATGGTGACCGCCAAGGACGAAGGCCTCCCGCTGTTCAAGACGATCGTGAAGAGCGGACTTGATCACATGCGGACCGACGGCCTCTTGTTCGGACTGGCACCGGTGTTCGCCGTCGTCGGAACCAACTCGATCATCCTCCTTCCGGTGTTGCTCGCGATCGTGTGGGTCATCCTCCACAGTGCGACCGCAGCACTCTCCAGTCAGCACGAGGCGACGATCGATGGTCTGACCGACATCCCGAATCGGCGGATGTTCGAAGTGCAGGGCGCCCTGATCCTGGAACGGGTTGCCTCCCAAGGGTCCCAGGCGGCAGTGATCCACCTCGACCTCGATGGGTTCAAGTCGATCAACGATCGTCTCGGCCACCAGTATGGCGATGCGGTGCTGCGGGAGATCGCCCGGCGGCTCGAAGCGGAGAAACGATCGGTCGACTTCGTCGCTCGGCTGGGCGGCGACGAATTTGCCATCATCCTGGGCGAAGTGAAGGGAACCACCGAGGCCGAGATAGCGGCGCAACGGATTCTGAAGATCATCGAGACCCCGCTCGACGTGGACGGCATTCCACTCGGTGTCAGTGCCAGCCTCGGCGTGGCGCTGTTCCCGCTCCACGGCGACAACCTCCTCAGCGTCATCCACCACGCCGACCTTGCGATGTACCGAGCCAAGACCGATCTGATCGGTGTTGCGGTATACACGCCAGGATCCTCGACCGCACCGGGTCGGCTTTCACTGGTCAGCGAGCTGGGCCGAGCGATCGAACGCGACGAACTGGAGCTGTACTACCAGCCAAAAGTCGACATCGCCTCGGGCCAGATCAGGATGGTCGAAGCTCTTCTGCGCTGGGATCATCCTGCGCACGGAATCGTGAGCCCCGGCTGGTTCATGCCGATGGCCGAACAGACCGACCTGATGCGCGACCTCACCGATCACGTTCTGAAAATGGCGATCGGTCAGTGCGCCCAGTGGCACGAGAAGGGCATCGAGGTTGGTGTGGCCGTAAATGCTTCGGCTCGCAACTTCCATGACTTTCGATTCCCCAACCGCATCCGCAGCATCCTGAATGCGGCGAACCTGGACCCGTCGTGGCTCGAGTTGGAGATCACCGAAAACACGATCATGGAGGACCCCCGTCGTTCCGCCGCGGTGCTGGCCGAACTTCGTTCGCTCGGCGTCTCCGTTTCCATCGATGACTTCGGCACAGGCTACTCGTCGCTGGCCAGCCTGCGCACGCTCACGATCGACCGAATCAAGATCGACCGCTCCTTCGTCGTTGGCCTGGCCGAGAGCGACGCCGACCTCACGATCGCACGTTCGGTCATCGAACTGGGCCGGAACCTCGGCTTGTCGACCGTCGCCGAGGGGGTTGAAAGCGACGAGATTCTGCGGATCGTCCGCCGCTTGGGCGTCGATGAATTCCAGGGCTTCCTGGCGAGCCCCCCGTTGCCGGCCGAAGAGCTGGAGCCGGTGCTGATCCACGGAGTGTTCGACATGTCCGGCTTCGAGGCCGAAGAGGACGCCAGCAACGTGGTGTCCCTCGAATCGCAACGGAGCCAGCGCACCGCGACGAACTGAACGGAACTACGGTCGGTGAATGGCCGACGATGTTGCGTTCTATGACCAGATCGAGGGATATGCAGGGCGACTGAGTTACCGACCCGGCGAACGACTGGAACTGCACGTTTCGACCGTCGCTCCGACCTACACCGTGCGCATCGAGCGATGGGGAATCGTGCGGGTCGAGGTGTGGTCGGACTCGGGCATGGAGGGCCTGCACACCCCGGCTCCGCCCGACGCAGATTCGCAGGGATGTGAATGGCCGGTGTCGCTGGGCGTCACGATTCCCGACGAGTGGAGCTCCGGTTTCTATCTGGTCACCCTGACCGCCGACGGCGCCCCCGAAGACCGGGCCGTCGCCCATTGCGGGTTCGTCGTGCGTCCCGGCTCTTCGCCCGAGAGTCGGTCGAATCGGGCCATCATCGTGTTGGCCACCAACACGTGGAACGCCTACAACAACTGGGGCGGCAAGAGTTTGTACACCGGGGGTTCGCAGGTCGCGTTTCGCCGCCCGTTTGGTCGCGGCATGCTCTGCCGGCCCGAGGTCGAGCGGGATGATCGCAAGTCCCGACCCACGCGTTGGGGCGAGGAACCCGACGTCGACGGCATGGAGTTTCAGAACTATCGGAACGCCATGGGGTACCCACCCGCGGTTGGTTCGACCGGTTGGTTCACGTTCGAACGGCGTTTCGTCGAATGGGCGGAATCCGAGGGATACGAGTTGGACTACGCAATCTCCAGCGACCTGCAGGACGATTCCGACGTGCTCGACGGGTATGACCTCATGCTCAGCATTGGCCACGATGAATATTGGTCGGCACCACAACGCCGGGCGGTCGAACGGTTCGTCGAGGGTGGTGGCAACCTTGCGAGCTTCAGCGGCAACACGATGTTCTGGCAGGTGCGAGTCGAGGGAGACGACGCCGATCCCGGCCGTTGGATGGTGTGTCACAAATACACCGCCCATACGACCGACCCGATCACCGAGACCTCGCCTGAACTCACCAGTGGAATGTGGTGTGACCCGGTCGTTGGTGATCCCGAGTGGAAGCTGTTGGGCGGCGGTTCCGCGTTTGGGCTCTACTACCGGTTCGGCGCGGCGGTGGCTCGGGGAAGCGGCGGCTTCACGGTCTACCGGGACGATCACTGGCTGCTCGCCGACACGGGCCTCCGGTACGGGGACGTTCTGGGGGCGAAACATGGCGCCGTCGGATACGAGACACTCGGCTGTCCGATCCAACTGGACGAGTACCAACTTCCGGTCATGGCCGACCGATCCGACCTTCCCGCAGAATCGGAGATCGTGGCCTACGTGCCAGCCTCGAACTGCGGGATGGGTGAGTACCCCAAGTCGATCAGCGCCCTGAGCGATCAGGGTGATCTCGAGTTCATCGCCGAGCGGGTCTACGGCGGCGTCGACGAGGATTCGCTGAAGCGGGCCCGCCACGGCAATGCGGTGATGCTGGTCTGTCGCCCCTATCCCAACGGCGGCGAGGTCGTGACCGTCGGAACCACCGATTGGGCGTTCGCGCTGGCCGACGATCAACCGGTTGGTCAGGTCACCCGAAACGTCATGAACCGGTTCACCTAGTAGAACACCGACCGCGAGCGGGGCCGGGGTTGAGCTTTGTACGTGGCGCCACCGCCCCGGAGCCAGAGCCACTCATCGACGTGCATCGCCCACACCGATGGATGTTCGACCCGACCGACGAGCTCCTCTACCGCTACTACCGCCGCGGCCCTCAGTTCTACCTCAGGCCGCGAGCCGGGTTCCAGCCGCTGGCCCCGCCCGATCATGGCCACGAGGTCCTGGTCGACCTCGATTGCGCCATCGATCCGCAGAACATGGGGTACGAGATTGTCGGCGAAGGCGGTGAGCAGGTGTAGGTCGTCGAAGCGCCACAATCCTTCTCGGGCGAGGTCCGCCGGGGTGATCTGCGCCCGTTTGTAGAACTGGACCTCAACTCCGTCGACCGTCTCGACGTCGCGGTAGTACGGCATGACGGTCAGCAGGTCCGCCAGCGTCTGCGATGAGTGATCGACCCCTTCCAGAACGGCCTGGGCTGATCCGCCGTTGGTGTCGATGAAGTGACCCAGATCGTTCAGTGCGGAAGCAAAGAGTGACATCAGCTCCTCGACCGCTCCGCCATCCAATTCCTGTCCAAATATCTGCGAGCAGTCAGCGACGGTGAATCGCGCCAGTCGCGCCGCCGTTGGTGGACCCGTGGCGTCGAAGTAGTGCAGGAGTCGGGTGTTCATCGTCCTGGCCCCGGACAACCCGGGCAGCTTGCGAACCAGATCGTGGTAGCCGCTGCCGAAATTGATTGCGTTCACAGCAAAAGACTGCAGCAGCCGACCCTCCTGAACGACCTCGTCGGATTCAACCCGAGGTTCGGCCGCCGGGACTCGATCGATCTGGGTAGCCAACCGATCCAGTCCATCGTCGAGAAGCCGAACATGTTCTGCACGTTCGAGAAACGTTCGACATGAGGAACGCACCCGCTCGCTCAGCTGGTCGAGTTGAGCGCCTCCATGACTCACGGACCGAACCTACCCGCTTCAGATCGGTGCGGTTTGTGGCATCCTTTCGGTATGGCCGAACCCGTGGTGATCACCAGCGACAGCGTCGGTGACACGCGCGCCGCGCTCAGCACGGGTGTGCCGGTCGTTGGATGGGTCGACGTGACCAGTCCAAACCTCGTCGATCTGCTCGAGGATCTCCGCGCCGAGGGAACTCTGGTGGGCCTGCGGTGGTCGTTCGTCAGCGGATTCGCTAACGACGTTTGTGTTCTCCGCGGCCTCCGCACCCTGAGCGACGCCGGCCTCGCCGTCAAAGCGGAGGGCACCGTGCCCGCAGCCGAGATCCTTGCGAGAGTTCCGGGCCTTCAGCTGATCTGACCGTGGCCACCTGCGGGGCCGGACCACTACGTTGGATCCATGGACCTCATCGATCAAGCTCGTGCGTGGCTCTCTGAGGAGCCAAACCCCGAGTATCAGGAGCGATTGTCCGATCTGATCGCGGTGGAGAACCGGACCGAACTGGCCGAGATCTTCTCGGGTCGGCTCGCCTTTGGTACCGCCGGGCTGCGGGCCGAGATCGGAATGGGTCCGAATCGAATGAACCGTCTGGTCGTCCGCCAAACCACGCTCGGTCTGCTGCGCTGGATGAAGAAGACGGGTCAGGAGCGACCCCGGGTGGTGATCGGGTACGACGCCCGGCACGGATCCCACGATTTCGCCCACGAAGCAGCCGAGGCCATCGCCGCCGCAGGAGGTGAGGTGCTGATCGCCGATCGCGTCGTTCCCACCCCCGTGCTGGCGATGGCGATTCTCACTCACGAAGCTGACGCAGGGATAATGATCACCGCCAGTCACAACCCTCCGGCCGACAACGGGTACAAGCTTTACCTCGGCGATGGGATCCAGATCATCCCCCCGGCCGACGACGAGATCGCGGCGGCGATCGACGAGATCGCAGCAGGGGCGGAACCGACCACATTCGATGAACCCAGCGATGTCCAGGTCATCCCCGCCCGACGGTGGGTGGCGGCTCATCGCGAGATGGCCCTCGGGCTGATCCCGGGCCCCCAGCGTTCGGCCCGGGTCGTCTACACCGCAATGCATGGCGTCGGCGGTGCCCCGTTCATCACCGCTGCGCTCGAGGCCGGCTTCGAGCGCCCGATCGCCGTGCCCGAACAGTTCGACCCGGACCCCGACTTCTCCACCGTGTCGTTCCCGAATCCGGAGGAGCCCGGGGCGCTCGACCTTGCGCTCGCGCTGGCGGATGCTGAGGACGTCGATGCGGTGATCGCCCATGACCCCGACGCCGACCGACTGTCGATTGCCGTGGCGGATCGAGCCGGAGACTGGGTCCAGTTGAGCGGTGATCAGGTTGGGACCCTGCTCGCTCAACACCTGATCGAGGTGCACCGAAACAACGGTGGTGGGCCCGCCGTGGTGGCAAAGAGCATCGTGTCCAGTCAGCGGATCGAGGCACTTGCCGCCGACGCCGAGGTCGACTGCGAAACAACCCTCACCGGCTTCAAATGGGTGGCCCGGCCGATCGTCGAGACCCCCGACCGCGCCTACCTGCTCGGGTATGAGGAAGCGTTGGGTTATTGCGTCGGCGGTACGGTGCGCGACAAAGACGGCATCAGCGCCGCGCTGGTAGCGATGCAGATGTTGTCGGCGCTGAAGGACACGGGCCGCAGCGTTTGGGACGTCCTCGACGAGATCGATGAGAGGTTTGGGTGCTACCGGACCCATTCGTTCTCGGTGCGGTTGAGCGAGGATGGCCCCACCACAACGGAGATCCTGGATGGTCTACTGGCGGATCCGCCGCAGGCAGGATCGACGCCGAGCAAGGTGGTGAACCTCGCCACCGATGGCGATCTTCCGCCCACATCGGGGATTCTGATTCGATACGAGGACCGGACGCGCCTGATCGTGCGGCCGAGTGGCACCGAACCAAAGGTGAAGTTTTATCTCGAAGCGATCGGTGAGGAGTCGTACGCCGAAACGGCCCTACGGGACCTCACGGATGTGCTGAAAAATAGGACCTGACAGCTGAGCTGTCAGGAGTTGCGGCCCACCGTGGGCTTGCGGCCATGATTGGCCTTCTTGCGGCGGGCGAGCAGACGTTTTTTGCGACGGCGCTTCGACATAGGGGGAACAGCGTATCGGTCTCATCAGAGGTTTGGTTCGAGGTGCCGGAAGATCCTTTAGTTCCTGCGTAGAGCGCCGACTTAGATAGGGCATGTCACGATCCTGGGACTCTCGAATGCGTGCGTCAGCACAAAAGGCATCACCGAACGAGGTGGTTGTCCCGCGAACCCTCGGTGCTCCGGCCCCCGAGGTGCTGGAGATCTGCTCGCAGGGTCCCCGTCTGGCCATCGCTGCCGCCGACCTGATGGTGGCGGTTGCTGAACGAACCACCGGTCGGGTGCAGTGGCGCTCCGAGGCCTGGATCGACCGCTTCGGTGAGGTCGACACCCTCAACAAACACCTTCCGGACTCGATGGATTTTGCCGAGTTGCCCCTTCCGCCCGCCGGTGAGAACTGGCGACGAGCCCGTTCGATGCAGACCGTCGAGGACGATGAGGTTCTGTTCGATCTCGTACTGATCGGTGCAAGCACCGAACGCGGCACCCACTACGTGACAGTCCTCGCTACCGAACGAATCGGCAGCGGCATGGTCATCTCCGACCGACCCCAGATTCTCGACATGATGGACGAGGCTCTGCTGGACGCCGAGGACCAGAGCGTCGCCGCCATGTATGTCGACCTCGACCGCTTCGAGAACATCGTGGCCGAGATCGGAAACGTGCAGGCGGTACGCATTGTCGAGCAGGTCAGCCGGAAAATCTCCTCCACGATGCGAGCCACCGACATGTTGTTCCGGCTCCAGGGTGACGAGTTCATGTTGATCGCCGTCGGGCTTCAGAGCCGGGAACGAGCTGAGGAGTTGGGCGAACGGATTCGTTCGGCCATCGCCACCCTTCCCGAACCAGCCGACGGGTTCCCCCTCACCGCCAGCGTCGGGGTTGCGCTGAACAACTCCGGCCAGAAGGCCTACAACCTGCTGGCCGCTTCCGAGACCGCGGTTCACCTGGCCAAGGGCCGGGGACGAAATCGGGTCGTGCTTGCCGATGAGGCTCTGCCGTCCCGCAGCGAACGTCTGGTCACGGTCGAACGACAGCTCCGTCGAGCGATCGAACACCGCAACGTCCGGTTCGCCTTCCAGCCGCTGGTCGATCTCAAGAGCCGGGACATCATCGGCGCTGAAGCGCTCCTCCGGATCGGCGGCGACGTCGGCCTGTCCGCGACCGAAGTGGTCGCCACGGCTGAACGATCCGGTCTCATGGGTGCGCTTGGCATGCTCGTGATCGAAGGTGTGGAAGAGAAGCTGGGTGGTTGGCTCACCGAACCCAACGCCGGACGACTCGCGATGGTCAACGTTGCCCCCCAACAGCTGATGGACGCAGACTTCATGACGCTGGTGGAGCTGATCGCCAGCCACGAGTCTCTGGCCAACCGTTTCGGCATCGAGGTTGCGGCTCCGGCAGCCCTTGGCAATCTCGACCTGATCAATTCGATCACCAATCGACTGAGCGGTGGCGTCGAACTGGGCGTCGATGGCTGGGCCGATCTGGACACACCCCTCGCCCTTTTCGCCGATGCGGGTGTGACCTACGTGAAACTGCACCGCAACCTGGTGTCTCAGCTCCCCGGCGAGCCTGCGATCCAGGCTCGGGCGGCCCGACTGGTGGGCGAGGCCCGCCAGCGTGGCATCGACATCCTCGCCATCGGCGTCGAGAAGGAATCCGAGGTCGAGGCGCTGCTTGAGATCGGCTGCACAAAGGCACAGGGGTTCCTGTTCTCGGCCGCCGTTCCCGCCGAGGACTTCCTACGCAGCTCAGCATCGGTCTGAATCCTCGGCTGGGAGTCCTCTGGGCGCAGTTAGCCTCGGGGAGTGGAAAAATTCGGGTTTGTTGGACTTCCCAACGCAGGTAAGTCTTCGCTTTACAACGCACTGACGGGCGGAGGCGCACTGGCGGCTCCGTATGCGTTCGCCACGACCGACCCGAACATCGGCGTCGCCAAGGTCTTCGACGATCGTTTGGACCGGCTGGCCGCGATGAACAAGAGCAAGAGCGTGGTCAACACCTCGGTACAGTTCGCGGACATCGGTGGCCTGGTCGAAGGTGCCAGTCAGGGCGAAGGCCTCGGAAACATGTTCCTTGGAGGCATCCGGGAGGTCGACGCCATCGTGTACGTGCTGCGGGCGTTCGTGGACCCCGATGTTCCCGGTCCCACCGACCCGCTCGAGCATCTTCGGATCCTCGAGATCGAACTGACCCTCGCCGACCTCGACACCCTCGAAAAGCAGATCGACAAGAAACGTAAGGCGGCCCGCGCCGATCGCAGCCTCGCCGACGAGGTGTCGGCGGCCGAAGCTGCGATCGAACAGCTCGCCGAGGGAACACCGATCTATCGAACCAACCTCTCCGACGACATCCGCAAAAACCTCGAGCCCTACTACCTGCTCACCAACAAGCGGGTGTTGGCCCTGGTCAATGTCGACGAGAGTCAGTTGGACACCCTGGACGACGTCGTCCAGCCGGTGATCGACGAACTGGGACCGGCCTCGAAGTCGGTTTTCGGGGCCTGTATCCAACTGGAGGCCGAAGCAGCGCTGCTCGACCCCGAGGATCGGGCCGAGATGCTCGACGGGTTCGGTCTCGGCGAAGGCGCACTACCTCGATTCATCGCCGCCGCGTACCACGAACTCGGACTTCGAACCTTCTTCACCACCGGCGAGAAAGAGAGTCGTGCGTGGACCTTCCGTGCCGGTGCGGCGGCTCCCGAATGTGCCGGTCGAATCCACACCGACATGCAGCGGGGCTTCATCCGGGCCGAGGTTGTGCATTGGGACGAACTGCTGGAGTGCGGATCGTGGTCGAAGGCCCGTGACGTGGGCAAACTCCGCGCCGAGGGCAAGGACTACATCGTTAAAGACGGTGACGTGATGGAGATACGCTTCAATGTGTAGACCGGTCGGCAACTGATTCTCCCGTGACAAGGCACCCCATGGCCCTCATCAGGCGTTCTGAGAACACATCTTCTGAGGTCAGCAACCATTGGCTGGCTCGTGAGGGCCGCGTGCTGGGCAGTCTTGAAATCGCCGAATCCCGTGCTGCGAAGACCCGGGGTCTGCTCGGTCGGTCCGGTCTGGAGGGTGCCATGTTGTTGCCAAAAACGAAGTCGGTTCACACATTTGGCATGCGTTTTGGTTTGGATGTGGCCTTTTTGGACGATGAGAACAGAGTGATGCGTGTGATTTCTCTTCCTCCCAATCGGGTGAGTGGCTTCCATCTGCACGCCCACGCGGCCCTCGAGGCCGAGGCCGGCACCCTGCAGGAGTGGGGCATTCAAGTAGGCGATGAGCTCGAAATCTCGGAGGAGTGCGAATGAACGGCACCCTGACCCTCGTAGGTACCCCGCTCGGCAACATGGGGGATCTCACCGATCGCGCCCGTGAAACCCTGGCAGCCGCCGACCTGGTTCTGTGCGAAGACACCCGCCGGACCGGAGGCCTGATCTCCAAGCTGGGGTTCGACGCGCCACCCATGCTGGTCGCCAATGAACACACCGAACACGGAGTGGTCGACAAGATGCTGGCGGCTCTGGCCGAGGGCAAGAACGTCGTGCTTGCCACCGACGCCGGCATGCCGGCGATCAGTGATCCGGGCGCCCGGCTGATCAAGGCCGCAGCCGACGGTGGATACACCATCGACACCGCCCCCGGACCCACTGCCTTGGTCGTCGGTCTCGTGTTGTCGGGTCTACCGACCGAACGTTTCGTTTTCGAGGGATTCCTGCCCCGTCAGGGACTCGACCGAGCCGAACGCCTTGCCGAAATCGCCCGCGAGCGCCGCACCGTCGTGCTCTACGAGGCTCCCCATCGACTGGTCAGGACCCTGGGGGAGATCGAAGAGGTGTGCGGAGGCGAACGCCCTGCGGCCATCGCCCGCGAACTCACCAAGATGCACCAGGAGGTTCGGCGGGGCACCCTGGCCGAGGTGCATCAACACTTCTTCGATACACCGCCCAAGGGCGAGTTCGTGATCATCATCGGACCGACCGTGACGGAACCGACCGTGCGGACCGACGACGACCTGATCATTCTGTTGCGGGCCGAACTCGACGACGGCGCCTCCACCCGGGACGCGGTCTCGCTGGTGTCCACCATCACCGGCGAATCCAAACGACGCGTCTACGAACTCGCCAACGCCCTCTGATCAAATTCCTGATGGGAACTACATCTCACGGTGTTTCGGGCGGGTAGAACGCCCTCGATGTCGTTGGGGTCAGGAAGAACCACTTCGCCACCTACGATCATCTGAATGAGGATCGAAGGCGACTGGGATCGCGACGGAGCGGTGTGCGTTCGACAGGCGTTCTCGTCTGACGATCTCGCCCTCGCCGCCGAAGCGATCGAGGCAAATCTGGCCAACCTCTCGCCGATGGCCAAGCGGGCGAGCGCCGACGACGACGCTCCCTTCGTCGAGGACTTTCGCAGCTGGGATCGAATCCCCGCGATGGAACGGTTCATCCGAACGTCCCCGGGTGCGGCGATAGCGGCCGAGTTGACCGGGTCAGCCCGGATCCGGCTCTACCACGACCATCTGTTGGTGAAGGAACCCGGCACCCGGCAACGAACGCCGTGGCATCAGGATCAGCCCTACTACAACGTCGACGGCACCCAGAACGCCAGCATGTGGTTCCCTGTTGACCCGGTCGACAGATCGGCGACGCTTGAATTCATCGCCGGATCCCATCGAGGCCCGTGGTTTATGCCCCGAACCTTCCTGGACGAGCAGGCGAAATGGTTCCCCGAGGGGTCGTTGGCCGAGATGCCCGATTTCGCCGCCGACCCGGAGCGTTTCCGGGTGATCGGTTGGGCGCTCGAGCCCGGCGATGCGGTCTTCTTCAACATGTTGACGGTGCACGGCAGCGGCGGGGTGACCGGACCTCATCGCCGTCGGGTCCTTTCGGTCCGATACCTCGGTGACGACATGGTGCACCGACCTCGGTCGTGGATGACCTCCCCGCCGTTCCCGGGTCTCGAAGACGAACTACCCGCTGGCGCCGAGCTGGACCATCCCCTCTTCCCGGTGCTCTGGCCCTAGCTATCTGGAAGCCGAACTCTCTACGGAACGTAAAGTTGGGCTTCCGATTGCGGGAGAAACTGAGCCAGGGTTCGCATGACTTCAGCCGGTCTGTCGTGGATGTCCCAATAGGTGAATCGAAGCACGGTCCATCCACTCCCAAGGATCAGATTCTGACGGGCAAGATCAGCCTGGAGTTGTTCAGGGGACGAATGGGCAAGCATCGAGTCGCATTCCATGATCACTCTGTAGTCGGGCCATGCGAAGTCCACGAAGAAGGTTTTGCCACCGATCGATAGGCGGAACTGTGGAACTGGGCGCGGAAATCCTCCGCTGGCGACAACCCGGTGAGCGAGCTGTTCATAACTGTTCAGGAATCGGTCCGTCTCGGTTCGGCTGAGGACGACTCGGCGTAGCTTTCCGAGCCCTCTTCGGCCACGCGAGCCGAGTTCGGCAATTCGCAAGGGAATGTCGGTGTACTCAAAGTGGCCCGCCCTCACGGCCTCGGACAGGACCGCTCCGATGGTGGCCTCATCGAGTGCCTCGCAGGAGTCGATTAGGGACCGCAGCGGAGTCGTGACGCGTATGCCATCGCACATGGCCAGATCAACTGAGTTGAGCGATCTCGTTTGGCGGATCGATACGAACCTGCTCGAGCTCTTCGAGCCGTGCGGTCCGAGAATGGTGGGCTTGGTTCGTCTTGCGCCGGGCAGACCCCAAAGTTCAAGGGCGGTCCTGTGGCTGATTGCGTGCTGGTCCGACATCGTGAGCCGTGCGAGCATCAGGGTGTCATCGAAGTCCAAGACTCCCGGTCGAGTGCGGTATATGCCGTGCTGAATTCTGACGAGCAGGCCATCCGATGTCCAACGGCTGACCGTTGCACTTGGAACGCCTAGTTCGTTCAGCTGAACCTTGGTGATGAATCCGCGCTGGCGTTCGGCAAGGCGATGAACCACGACAAACCTGTTGAGATACCTAGACATCGCAAGCTCCAATCGAAAGGGAATTTCGTGGAGCGTCGAGGCCCGAGTGGCGCACGAAGGCGCACACGACAAAACTATCGAAGGAACGCAGTGGTCCAACGAGGACGATTGAACTGGAAGCCGATGTTCCCGGCGGTTGGAGAGACCGGGTTCCAGATCGAGCTGGAGAGGTCTAACGCACCAGCCATTCAACGCCGTCGGCGGTGTCCCGGACTTCGATCCCGGCGGCGTCCAAACCGTCCCGCAGTGCATCCGAGACCGCCCAGGCCTTTTCCTCTCGAGCGACGCGTCGGGCGGTGAGCGCCGCTTCGACCACGGGTCCAAGGACCTCGCGTTCATCGCGGAGTCCGCCCTTGGCCGCTTCACCCAGCCGACTGATCATCGAACGCAACGACGCTCGAGCCCGGGTCAGCTGATCGGACTGCAGCGTGTCGCGCGACCATTCGACGATGCCGGTGTCAAGCGCCAACATGGCGGCGACCGCACCGTCGGCATTGCCGTCGGTCATGGCGGTTTCGAAGCTCGCCTCGGCCGACGCCAGCACGCTCTCCAACGAATCACCCCCCGCCGGTGCCGGTTCTGATTTCTCCGCAGCGGGGGTCTCGACCGGCGTAGCCGAAACCGCTCCGGCCGAGCGATCTCCACCCGAGCGGATGACGTCCAGCGGTATCTTCTCACCGTTCTGGATTTCGACGGACTGGCCATCGCGGCGGAGGGTCAACACACCCCGGCCGATGATCTCGGCCGTGTCGGCATCGAGATCCATGATCACACCGGTGTGTTCGTCGACGCCGAGCACGAACGCATCGGCGGGCAACGATGGTTCCAGCATGGCCAGACGACGTTCGCCCAAGTAGCAGAAACGGGTGTCGTGGTTGCCGCCTTCATTGTTGTTGTAGTGGGGAATGACGGCGGCGTTCACGTCGAGTTCTGCCAGAAGGTTCAACCCCTCCAACCAGAACGGGTCGATCCCGACTTTGTAGATCTCGTAGACCGGGACCGTGGAAACGCCGATGGTCAGTGCGGCCGCCGACGAGAACACCACGGCGCCACCGGTCCGAAGCTTCGCCCGTAGCAGATCGGGAATCGGTGTGTCCTGCCACTGGGAGAGGGCGAACGTTGGGCTGCCGGGTCCGGCGAACACCCATTGAGCCGATCGGATCTTCGACATGCCGGCCTCGAGGGCGACCGGATCTCCGTCGGTCCGGCCCACTCCGGCCACGGCGACCTCGCGGAAGGTGGACTCTCGGAAGTACTCGGTTGTCTTCTCGCTGAGGATCGGCGCATTCTCCTGAAACCCGAAGGGGGTATCGAGCATCACGGCCGGAACCGGAGTGCCATCTACATGGGATCCGCCGATTCGTTCGAAGATGTCCCGGTGGTGGCCGGTCATCGTGGGTGCGGTTTCGCCCGATCCCATCAGGACGAGCAGGCGGGGGAGGGTTGGAGATGAAGTCATGGGGGATTCTCAGGTAGATGGGGTGGGGAAGAACTCGGGATCGGTCACCGCGATGTGGAGCAGGGAGGCAACCTCGTCAGGCTTCTGGGCATGGACGTCGTGATGAGCGGGTCGGAACCACTCGGCTCGGCCGGTGGGCAGCAGTCCGAGGGCCTCGTCGACCGGTCCCTGTTTGGTCCACTCGGGATTCCCATCGTCGGCCGCGATTATCAGCGTCGGCGTAAGGATGTGGGGGAAGGTCACGAAGGGATCGTGGTCCCAAAGCCCCCGCAACACCATGAGGTGCCGCTCGATCGTGAGCCACGGCGCGATCGTGCCGTCGGGTCGAACCTCAAAGTTCGCCATCGTTCCGGCCCTGCCTTCCGGCGGCCAATCGGCGGCGTTCTGATCAATCCAGCGCTGCATTCGTTCCACGGGCGTGCCGAGCAGGGGCGGAGGGGTAAGCGCAACCCGAGCGTCAGGCCACTCGGGGAAGCGAACCTTGAGGTCGATGAATCCGCCATCGACACAGCAGATCATCGATGCGAGGTCCTGGTGGCGATGCGCCAGTTCGACCACGACGTTTCCGCCCCAACTCTGGCCGGCCACCCCGGGTTGTTGAAGCCCGGTCGATTCCACCAACAAGGCGAGGTCGTCGGCACAGGTTGCCATGTCGTACCCGTCGTCCGGTTTTGAAGACAACCCGTGGCCGCGCTGGTCGACGGTGACCACTCGATGACCACGAGCGGCCAGGCGCTGGGCGACGCCATCCCACAGGTGCAGGTTCGAGGCCAAACCGTGGGTCAGGACCCACGGCGTGCCGGTCTCCTCGTCGGGTTCCCACCACTGGGTGTGCAGGGTCACACCGCTGGGAAGGTCGATGTGCCTGGTTTCCGGGCTCATAGTTCAGCTCGAATTCGGTCCATGAGTGCGGTCACTGCGATCGTTTCCTCCATGGTTCGCGGCCAGTCACGTTCACCGCTGACGGCGTCGGCAAATCGTTCGATCATGGTGTGATAGGGGTCGTTCGCACGACACGGGACGGTGTGATCACCGTCGTCGGAGGACCACGAAAATGTCGGTGTCTCGTCGCCGCCGGTGTGGGCTTGGGTGGCAACCGAGATCGATCCTCGTTCACACGTGACGTCGAGCGACTGCTGCTCGTCCTCGACGAATGAGCAACGCCCGGTCGCCGTCTGTCCTTCGGCCCATCGCACGGTGAACTCGGTGGTGAGATCGATGCCGTCTGATCCAGAGGATTCGACCTCGACCACCTCGGCTGCCGGGCCCCACAGCTTTATGGCCGGACCCAGGCAGTAGATCCCAACGTCGTTGAACGCGCCTCCGCCCATCGACGGATCGAATCGGTAGTTCGTTTCGTTTCCGGGTTCGATCGTGAAGGTGAACTTGGTGTCGACATTGGTGGGCGAACCGAGTTGCCCTCCGCTCGCATGCAGCATCGCCAGTTGCCAGCGTTTGTGGAACGGTGTCATCCAGGCTTCGGCCAGAAAGACGCCGGCATCGCGACACGCGGTGGCGGCCCGAGAGGCGTCCGAGGCCGATAACGCCATCGGCTTCTCACATAGGACATGTTTGCCGGCGGACGCACAACGCTCGATCCACTCCATATGCAGGTGGTTCGGCAGCGGTATGTAGACCGCATCGACGTCGGGGTGATCGACAACGTCCTCGTAGGTTGCAACCTCGACATCGGAGAATCTCGGATCCACCGCACCGCCGACGGAGGCGGCGGCCGTCAAGTTTGTCTTCGCAGACGCAACTATGGCGGGTAGAACGGCGGCGTTGGCGACGAACGAGGCGGCACCGATCACGCCAAATCGAAGAGGATCCATCCCCTTAGTCAAGCTCAATAAGTTCTCCACCGTTCGAACCCGACAGATGGGCGGCTTCGAGAACCGAGACCACGTCTCGCGACTGCTCGGGCCGAACGGCCAGTTCCTCACCCAGGATCAGGTGATCGGCGAGATTGCGATGGAATCCCCAGCCCGGATGCGGCGCAGGTTTTACCGTCGATTCGATCAGACCGTGGTCGCCGTCATAGGACGCAACCCGCAGGTCGACCGGCGCCTCGGCGTGATGGCTGGTCGAGCTCCGGTAACCGCGGCCCGGCGTGATCGAACGCTGCTCGAACGGTGCGTAGTGACCCTCCACCGTTCCGGCGGTGCCCTCGATATGGAACTTGGGTCGGCGGATGGCACACACGTCGCTCTGACGGAACGTGGCCTCACGGCCATCGGCCCACTGCATCCAGACCGATAGCTGATCCACGTTGGTCGTGTCGTGCCAGACACGGGTATGGGCGCTGCACAGAACCCGGCGGGGTGCAGTGCCGTAGTGCTGAATGATCCAGTCGATGTGGTGTGAACCCCAGTCATACACCGCACCACCCGAGATCGAGTCCTCGCTATGCCAGGCGCGGCAGGGGTGCTCAAACCCTCCGACGAACGTCTCGATGTTGAAGACATCGCCGATCCGGTTTTGGTTGATGACCCGACGAACCGCAAGCCAATCCTGGTCCCACCGTCGGCTTTGATGAACCGTGATCGTGCGATCCATCTCGGCTGCTGTGGCGATCAGAAGGTCAGCGTCGGACGTCGTGAGACACATCGGCTTCTCGACCACCACATGTTTGCCGGCCCGGAGAAGTTCGAGGCCCAGCTCGGCGTGGAACGCCGGTGGCGTCGCGATAATTGCAATGTCGACATCATCGTCGGCGGCCAACGACGTTCCGTCGGCATGGGGCTTCAGAAGTGGGAAGTCCTTCTGAGCCGCAGTCAGTCGGTCCGGTGCGTTGTCGGCCGCCGCGACCAACGCAAGCCCCTCGGTCTCGGATGCGGCCAGACCGTGCAGATATCCCATCCCGCCAAAGGGTCCGTATCCAACGACGGCAACGCCGAGGTCGGCGGTATGCCGGGGTGTGAACTCCGAGCGTGCGAGGCGTCGGAGGTACCGGGCGAGCGTGTCGTGGCCTTCCAGCGCACGGAGGTCGGTCACGCCGGTGCTCACGATGCGGCCGGCCCCGACCGAGCGGACCAGCATCGTTGGGCGGTGCTCGAATCGAACGCTGGTGGTAGCGGCCACCACCGTGGCGCTGTTGTCAACTTCGAACGTCAACAGGGGGGAGGTGATGGGAACTTCGCCGTCGAGGCGGACCCGTTCGGGTCGAGCGGCGAGGGTCACGAACCATTCGGTGCGGGGCAGCACGTCGGTGACTCGAGCTCCCATCAACGCGGCGTCCGGAGCCGAGTCGGCGGCGGGAACGAACAGCACCGAACCGCCGGACGACGCAAAGTCTTCCAGCTCCTGAGCTGCGGTTGGGGTGAGTGGTCCGGTGGCGGTTCGATACCGCTCCTTGGTCCCTTCGGAGTCGGATGCGGCCGAATCGTTGAAGGTGAGCATGGGGTCTCGCTTTCTGGAACCGGGAGGTCCCCCATTTGGTTTACCCGACCGATGGCCGGTTCAGCCGACCGAACCCGGGCAAACCCCTATCGGGGGACACGACAACACCGCTTCTTTGTTGCTAACGATCCTGACGTTCACCCTCGTCGTCGGCCCACTGCCGCAGAAGTTCGAACGGAAACACCCCGGTGGCGTGGCCGTCGTTCCACGTTGGGCTGAGGCCCCACGCTCCGTGCATCTCGGCCGTTGTGATCTCCAGTGGGATCGGGCTTGACGGCCGAGGCCAGCCGTCCTCGCCCCGCTGCCGCAGGGCTTGACACTCGGCGCAGGGGCATCGAAGACGCAACGCGACCAGGTTGAATTCGGCCACGAAGTCGTCGGCGAACGTGATCGTGACCCCCTCGGTCCGTTTGACATGAATGTCGATGGGTTCGAAGCGATCGTCCACGGGCATGATCCTGCCGTCGATCCTGTCCCCGGCCACCACCCGACCCCCTATTTCTGGCTCCCAGCCCATCGAATCCCTCTAGCCTGAACGGTGTGAGTAATCCTGTGAACGTGCTCGTGGCAGTGGCGTGGCCCTACGCCTCTGGCTCTCGACATATCGGGCATCTGGCCGGTGCCTATCTGCCGGCCGACATCTTCGCGCGCCAGCAACGGCTGGTCGGCAACCGAGTGCTGATGGTGTCGGGGTCCGATGTGCATGGAACCCCCATCGCCGTTCGGGCCGAGGCCGAGGGGGTCAGCCCGCAGGACATCGTCGATCGGTACCACGGTGAAATCGTGTCCCAGTGGGAACAGCTGGGCATCTCGTGGGATCTCTACACCACGACCGGTACCGAGAATCACGCCCGGATCACCCAGGAGATGTTTCTGGCCCAGCTCGAGCGTGGCCATATCGACAAGCGGGTCAGCGACCAGTTTTTCGACCCCGAGGCCGAACGTTTCCTACCCGACCGCTTCATCGAGGGGGAATGCCCCAACTGTGGATACGGCGACGCCCGCGGCGATCAGTGCGACAACTGCGGCAGGACGCTCGACCCGATCGATCTGATCAACCCGCGCTCCAAACTCAGCGGCGCCACCCCCGAGCGCCGCCAGACCGAACATTTCTTCTACCGCTACTCCGACTTCACCGAGAAACTCCGCACCTACCTCAACTCGAAAACCGACTGGCGACCCCACGTGGTCAACTTCGCGAAAGGCTGGCTTGAAGACGAAGGCCTCCTCGATCGGGCTATCACCCGCGACATCGACTGGGGTATCGACATTCCGGTCGATGATCTCGGACCGGGCAAGAAGATCTATGTCTGGTACGACGCGGTCATCGGGTACCTCTCGGCGTCGCAGGAGTGGGCCAGCAGCGACGCCAACCCCGGCGGCGCCGACGACTGGAAGAACTGGTGGGAGTCCGATGAGTCCCGCCACGTCTATTTCATCGGCAAAGACAACATTCCCTTCCACGCATTGTTCTGGCCGGCCCAGTTGATGGGCGCCGGAGATCTGCACCTTCCCGACAGCATCCCGGCTAACCAGTACGTCACGTTCAAGGGGGGCAAGGCCTCGGCCAGTCGTGGGGTCGGCCTCACCATCGCCGATGCGCTGGACACCTTCCAGCCGGACGCCCTGAGATTCGCCTTAGCCGCCGCCCTGCCCGAGCAGGCCGACACGGAGGTGTCGGAGGAAGAGATCGGCCGGCGTATCAACGAAGAGTTGGTCGCGACCTGGGGCAACCTCGTCAACCGCGTCCTCAGCATGGTCAACAAGAACTGCGATGGACAGATCCCCGATACGCCCGGCTCGGCGCCGGAAGACCACGAACTTCTCGCCGCCGTCGACGCTGCGTTCGAAGAAGCCGGCGCTTTCTACGAAGAGGTCGAGTTGAAGGCGGCCCTTCGCACGGCCATGAAGGCCGCACAGGCAGCCAACGGGTACCTGAACGCAACCGAACCGTGGCGGCTCCAAAAGACCGACCCCGTCCGGGCGTCGGAGGTCCTTCACACGGCGCTGTCCGCGATCAACGGCGTGCGGGTCCTCTTCGAGCCATTCCTCCCCTTCACCTCCGACCAGCTCTCCGCAGTCCTCGGGCAGCCAACCGGGTGGCACCGAGACGCTCTGGTGGCTGGCACCCCAATCGACAAACCCACCCCGCTCTTCACCAAGGTCGAACTGGCCGAGGCCGACTGAGTGGAGGTTCCCGACCGGCTCGACAAGCGGGCGTGGATCAAAGCCCGGCTGAACGACGCCGAGGATGTCGAACGGATGATGCGGCGAGTGCGATATCGCCGAGTCTGGGATGGGATCGCACCAGTGATGTCGGGGGCTGTGGCCACCTTCCGACGTCGTTGAGTCCGAAAGGCTGGTCGACTGGTCGGCGATGGTCCATGATCTTGTTCAGGTGCACGCCTCGATCCACTCGATGGCGAGCTCGAACGGTCCGTGGATTCCGTCGCTAATCATGATTCCGATGCGGCTGGCGAGCTCGGGTCGGAATGGTTCGGCCTCGACCGGTTCGCCAAAGATCGTCTCGTAGAGGTCGCCGATTTCGATCGACACCGTCTCCCACTCACCGGGTGATTTGAACGGGAGCGTCGTGCGGTGGGTAACCCGTCGATTCCGGCCCTCGAGTTCATCACGGAAGGTCACGTCGTAGGAGCGTCCGTCGGCTTTGGCGCGAAACACGATGGTGGTTGCTTCGGCGAGGAGGTTCGGCTCGAGTTGCAGTCGCAGCGACGAGAAACCGCCGCCATCGGTATTGATGGCACCGGCGAAGACCATGCTGGTGTCGGTGAAGCTCAGGTCGCCGAGTGAGCGGCCACCCATCACGTCATCGTTGACCACCTGCCATAGATCATTGCCTTCGCGGGTGTCGAAGCTGGCGAGCCGGATACACGAAGAAGAGGCCGCGGGGGTGGTGTCCTGGTTGTTCGGCTCCGACTGATCTGGCGAGGTGCTGGACACCTCGGGGACCGTAGTGGGCGCCGGGCCGGCGTTCGAAGTCGGGTCGGTCGAAGTCGGGTCGGTTGAAGTCGGGTCGGTTGAAGTAGAGGCGGTCGTGATTCCGGAGCTGGTGTCGACGTTGGAGTCGCTAGCGCACGACGTGAGAACCAGCGTTATCGCGGCGAGCACCAGCGCGGCCCGGTTCCCCATCGAATGGAGACTAGGACGACTACCCGGATCGTGTTCGATCGAGCAGGGCACGCAGCGGGTAGGGGATGCGCTCGAGGTCCATCCGGTCAACGAGCAACACTGAATACCGCTGGCTTCGTCGAGCACCAGCGCGCAGCCAGCGATGAAACTGATCGTCGAAGGCCCGGCCCCGCCACTCGGGCTGTTTCTGTAGGGCTCGAAAAGCGGTCATATCGCTTTGGTCGGTCAGCACCGCTTCGATCAAGTCCTGACCCGCCGCTCGGATCAGTTCGTCCTCAAGATCCCTCTCACAGACAAAGAACCCCAGTTGCTCCAGCTCCGCTCGATCCTGAACCGTGCCCACTCCCGATGTCTCCAGCGCTCGGCGAATGTCGGGCTCTTCGCCGACGTCGCACAGTCCGGCGACCGCAAGACCAACACCCTTGGGACCAAGTTCGAGCAGGTACCGGGCGAACGCGTGAGCGCCACCGACGGGCACGATCAGCGTGCCGTCTGCGGCGAGGTTCCGGCCCTCTCGGTTCGCCAGGGTGTCGAGAGCGATCTGGTCACTCACACCCTCCACCAGCACGGCGATGTTCGCCGAGTCGACGTGATTCAGGGCCGCTTCGACAGCCGCCAGCTGGGCGTCGGGACCGGTGAAATAGCCGTCCAGAATCTCGTCTCCCGAGCGTCGATGCTGCGGGTCGTTCACATCGTCAGAATCACACGCGATCCGCTGCGAGGGCAATCAGTTTTCGCAACACGGACCCCTTCGAGGCCGTTCGCGCGCCCCGGATGATGACGTCCCATAACCTGAGGGGGTGTCTGAGGTTCGTTGGTTCGATAATCATTGCCACCTGACGACTGGCGCGTCGAAGAAGCAGGTGGCGCCGGCCGATGCGGTGGCTGAAGCTGTGGGTTCCAGTGTGAATCGCCTGCTGACGGTGGGCTGCACGGTGGCCGATTCGATCGAGGCGATGGAAATCGCCTCGGGTTTCGACAATGTGTGGGCGACTGCGGGTGTGCATCCTCACGATGCGAAGGATGGCACCGACGGTCTACGGCAATTGTTCGATGCCGAGGTCGCTCCGGTGGCGGTCGGTGAGTGTGGGTTGGACTATCACTACAGCCACTCAGAACACGACGTTCAGGCCGAGGTCTTTGCCACCCAGATCCGAATGGCTCACGAACTGGATCTAGCGCTCGTAATCCACAGCCGGTCCGCATGGGACGACACGTTCGCGATTCTGGATTCCGAAGGCGTGCCCGAACGCACCGTTTTCCACTGCTTCACCGGCGGTCCGGGTGAGGCTCGAAAGGCGCTCGATCGCGGGTGTTACCTCAGCTTCAGCGGCATCGTCACGTTTCCATCCGCTCCCGAACTTCGGGAAGCTGCCGTGTTCTGCCCCTCGGATCGTCTACTCGTCGAGACCGACAGCCCCTATCTGGCGCCGGTGCCCCATCGAGGCAAGAGCAACAAACCAGCCTGGGTTTCCGTCGTCGGCGAGGCCGTGGCCGAGGTTCGCAATGAACCGGTCGAGGAAGTCGCCGAACTCACCTGGGTCAACGGCGAACGTCTTTACCGCCTCTAGACCATTGGATCCGCAATCTGGGCTGCACTTGTAGCCTTGGACGACCATGCCGGAGCTGAGCGAGATCAAACGTCTGACCCGGCCGATGATCGGCGAACTCATCGAGCGCTACGGGCTCGAACCCAGTCGGGCCCTCGGTCAGAACTTCCTGTGTGAACCGGGAATGGTCGACAAGATCGTTCGGCTCTCCGGCGTGGAACCGGGCGACAACGTGATCGAGATTGGCCCGGGGCTGGGAAGCCTGACGTTGGGCTTGGCGGACGCCGGCGCCAATGTGATCGCGATCGAAGCCGATCGATACCTGATTCCGGCTCTGAACGAGGTGATGGAAACCACCGGTTTGAACGAGCGGGTGCAGGTACTTCACGCCGATGCTCTCGAGGTCCATTGGGATCAGCTCCTTGGCGACGACACGTGGAAGGTGATCGCCAACCTGCCCTACAACGTCTCGACGCCTCTGGTTCTCGACCTGCTTCGGGATCAGCCCCGCCTGACCGACTGGCTGGTCATGGTGCAGCACGAAGCGGGAGAGCGACTTGCGGCGGATAGTGGCAACCGCACCTATGGCATCCCCTCGGTCATTCTCAGTTACTGGGCCAGCGCCAAGGTGGTCGACACGGTCTCGAATTCAGTGTTCCTGCCGCGGCCTCGCGTGTCGTCGGCGCTCCTCAAGGTCACCCGTCACGAAACCCTTCCGATCGATGCACCCTTCGACCGTTATGCAGAACTCGTTCGGGCCGGATTCGGTCAGCGTCGCAAGATGTTGCGCCGCAGCCTTAGCGATCTGCTCACCTCCGAGCAGATGGAATCGGCCGGGGTTGCGCCTACGGACCGGGCCGAGAATCTCACGCCGGCCCAGTGGGGCGCTCTGGCTCGCCTCTGACCAGTAGGGTCTGGCCGTGGCGCCGCTCTTTCTCACCGCTCCGGCCAAACTCACCCTCGATCTTCGAATCACCGAGGTGCTCGACAACGGCTACCACCTCATCGACGCCGAGATGGTGACGGTGGACCTCCACGACACCCTCTGGATCGATCCCGACGACACCGGGTTGGTAATTGTCGGGGCCGGCGAAGACGTGCCCATGGATGGCGACAACCTGGTGGTCAGGGCGCTCGAACTCGCCGGTCGGTCAGCTGCGGTCCGGTTGACCAAACGCATTCCGAGCCAGGCTGGACTGGGTGGAGGTTCAGCCGACGCCGCTGCGATCCTGCGATGGGCGGGATTCGATGATCTTGCGGCGGCGGCGCGAATCGGGGCCGATATCGCCTTCTGCACGGTCGGCGGCCGGGCTCGAGTCACCGGCATTGGAGAAAAAGTTCAACCGCTGCCCCACGTCGCGAAAGACCTGACCCTGCTGACCCCGACGGTTGGCTGCCCCACGCCGTTGGTCTATCGGATGTGGGATGAGATGGGTGGCCCGGTGGGTGAGAACGGGAACGACCTCGAACCTGCTGCGATCGCTGCGGTGCCCGAGTTGATTCCGTTCCGAGACCGCCTGGGGGAGATCAGTGGGCAGACCCCCCGTCTGGCGGGAAGTGGCAGCACCTGGTTTGTGGAAGGCCACCATCCGGGGGCGGGTCATGTTCTGGTGAAGACGGTGCCCGCCGGATGGTCGGCCTACTGAACCGATCGGATCACCGTCGACCCGCGTCGGAGACCGGACCTCGGTACACCTCTGTGTGATCGGGAGCCAGCGGCGTGTTTCCCAGGATCAGGTCGGCCGCCTTTTCTGCGATCATCATCGTTGGTGCGTAGGTGTTGCCGTTGCTGACGTTGGGCATACACCCGGCATCGACGACCCGCAGGCCTTCGGTGTTCCAGACCTTCATCGAATTCGGATCGAGGACCGCCATGGGGTCCGACGCTGCGCCGATCTTGGTGGTGCATGAGGGGTGCAGCGCAGTTTCGGAGTCCTTGGCAACCCACGCCATGATCTCGTCATCGGTCTGGACAGCGGTTCCGGGTGAGATCTCGCCGGCGTTGAACGGATCGAAGGCGGGCTGGGTGAGGATGCGTCGAGCCGTCCGGACCGCCTCGATCCATTCCCGGCGATCCTGCTCGGTCGAGAGGTAGTTGAACCGCACGGCCGGGTGTTTGCGTGGATCGGTCGAGGTGATCTTCACGGTGCCTCGAGCGTCGGAATACATCGGCCCAACGTGCACCTGGTAACCGTGTTCGATCTTGGAATCGTCACCATCGCCGCGAGTTGGCGAGGATCCGTCGTACCGGATCGCGATCGGCAGGAAGTGGAACATCAGGTTCGGATACGACTCGTCCGGATTGCTCTTCACGAAGGCTCCGGCTTCGAAGTGGTTGGTGGCGCCCGGTCCCTTGCGGAACAACCACTGGAGGCCGATCCACGGCTTCTTCCAGTGGGCCAGGTGCGGCTGGATCGAGACGGGTTGCTTCGACTCGTACTGGATGTAGACCTCGAGATGGTCCTGAAGGTTCTCGCCAACTCCGGGCACGTCGGCGACCATGTCGATGCCCAGCGGGCGAAGATGGTCGGGGTCGCCCACACCGGAAAGCTGAAGCAGTTGCGGGCTGTTGAACGCGCCGCCGCACAACACGACCTCACCGGCCTGGATCGTCTGGGTGGAACGGCCCTTACGGATCTCTACGCCGGTAGCCCGGTTGCCGTCGAAGACCACCCGGTTCACCGTCGTGCGGGTCATTAGGGTGAGATTGGGGCGATCGAGAACGGGGTGCAGATAGGCGCGGGCGGCGCTCAGTCGGCGGCCACGAACCACGTTCTTGTCGAAGGGGGCGAACCCCTCCTGACGGAATCCGTTCACATCGTCCGTGCGGTTGAAGCCGGCTTCCTCCCCAGCACGAAGCCACGCATCGAAGAGTGGGCTGCTCGCCGGGCCGCGCTCGACTGCGAGGGGGCCCTCGCCGCCCCGCCACTCGTCTTGGCCGGAAAGACAGTTCTCCATCCGTTTGAAGTAGGGGAGGCAGTGGGCCCAGTCCCAGTTCTCGAGGCCAGGGAGAGCGCCCCACTTGTCGTAGTCCATCGGATTTCCGCGCTGGAAGATCATGCCGTTGATGCTCGACGACCCACCCAGAATCTTGCCGCGGGCGTGGTAGACCCGCCGCCCACCCATGAACGGTTCGGGCTCGGACTCGTACTGCCAGTCGTAGAATCGGCTCCCGATCGGAATCGCCAGCGCTGCGGGCATGTGGACGAAGACATCCCATTTCCAGTCGCGCCGCCCGGCCTCGATCACGAGAACTTTGTTGGACGGATCTGCGCTCAACCGGTTGGCCATTGCGCAACCTGCAGAACCGCCGCCGACAACGATGTAGTCGTACCGCTCGTTCACGGCGTCGGTCCCATTTCTCTTCACACCAGTCATCTCAGAGCGCTCCTCTCAGCGGGTCCGGGCTGAGCCGAACCGGAACGACGGTAGCTGGAAGAGGGGGCGAGAACCGCTAGGACCCACCATCGGTTTTGGTGCCGAAGGGCACTCAGCAGCCGAGACCCAACCACACCGTTATCGGTCGGTCGGTGCCGCCGACGGTGACGACGCCACCTTCATTCATTTCGACCGAACCGCCGCCGTCGAATTTCATGACGTCGGTATAGCCCTCACCCTGGAGGTATTGAGTGAGCTCCAGCGCCGTCATGTCCAACGTCGCGCCGAATGTGATCGTCGACGGCGGTTTGAAGGCCACGAACGGATGCTTGCGAGTGTTGAAGGTGTAGCTGTGGGACATGTCGGCGGAGAAGTTGCCGTCGGTCATCAGCGTGATACCACCAACGGCCCAGTCCCAACCCAGGTTCTGATCGCCCCAAAGAGCGCTCGACCAGTAGTTGGAGTGCAACTGCAGACGAGCGCCGTCGCGCCACGCCATGTTCGACAACACGTTGATGCGGGCCCGGCCGGTGAAGTCCCAGTCGAACTCTTCCTGATCGGCGCCGGCGCCCCGGCGTTCGCCGAAGATGCCCCGGTCGTTGTCGTCAAAGCTGCCGGGCACGGTGACCCCGTCGAAGACCGCAAGCCCATAGGTGCCGGTTCGATCGTTGGTGAGCCAGTTGGCGTTGATCGATGCGGTTCCGCACCGCTCGGGTCCGGCGCTGATCGGTGTCTCCCAGTAGTTGACGTCGATCGCTCGACCGCCGGGGATCGTGCGGGTCACGATCCCGGTGGGCGTCGTTTGTTCGCCGACCCAGTCGGACTGCAGCGCTGCGTTGAGCGCCCGGAGACCGTCGAGTGATGCGTTGAGGTTGTCCTCGTCGACCTTGTCGAGCGGCGGAAGCACCACCGCTCGGTTGCTGTCCGCAATGATCAGCCGGGGTCCGTTCTGAAGCCAGTCGCCGGGGGCGAAACTGCGACGGACCAGCCCGGTCAGGTCGAGGCCCTCCAACTCGGACAGAAGTCGGGTGAGATCGACGTCGCTCATACGACCCAGGTCGGCCACGTCCGTGTTGTCGTAGGTGACCCGGGCGCGGGTTCCGTCGTTTCGAAGTTCGGTCTGGCCACAGGTGTCACCACACGTTGCAAGGTCGTCGGCCAGAACTATCCGAAGGTCGGTCGTTCGGCGGAACTCGAACGGCGCGGTTGTTTCGGCGACGCCGTCGGGTAGTCGATGGCGAGGTGCTGCTGCAGGTGGTTGGGGATCGGCGCTGGGCGAGATGCCGGGCGGATCGATCGGCTGAGCCGTGGCGGTGGGGCCGGTTGTGGGTTGGGTTGTTGGCGCAGCGGTGGTGGACGGTGGGACCGACGGCTTCGGGGCCGACGTCTCCGAGACGGTTACTTCGGCGGCTTCGGGCTCTACGAAGGGCAACGTGGTCTCAGCGCTTGCCGGATAGGGGATGGCCGAGCAGGCCGCACTGGCCAGTCCGATCGCGACGAGTCGAATGGGTGCCAAGGGGCCACGAATCCGCATACACAGGTATCGGTCATACTGCCGGTCACTTGACGGTCTGGGCCCCGGGATCGGCCGATCCAAGCCTGGCGTGGGGAAACTAGGCGGTCATCGCTGTGATGAGCCTTGCGCCCTGCTCCAACGACTCGGAATTCGACCCTCCGGCGACCAGTATCACGCTGAGGCAAATGATCAGGACCGAGACCACAGCCAAACCGGCGAGGATTGCGAAGAGAATGCCCTTAACGACCTCGGGCTGCCGTCGTTGCTCTCCGACAGGATGGCTGACCACGGGTCGATCTTGAAGAATCATGTTTGTTGTTGTGTCTCCGTCGTTTACGTCTTAAACGACTTTTCTCGCAGAACTATGCGCTCTCGTTGGCAGCTCCTCAAGGGTCTGGGATCGATCTGTCCGGAACCGGACAGCCATTGGCCGGACCCGGCTAGCGTGCGGATGTGGCGACAATCAGGTCTGGGCATCCAGCAATCGAGCGCTGGTGGTGGGCTGGTGTTGCAGGCCCGACGGCGTTCATCGGGGCATGGATTGTGTCGGGTGTGGGCGCTAGGGGTGAACTGTCGCCGATCGATGATGCCATCAGTCGACTGGCTGCGGTCGGTTCCGACGTTCGCTGGATCATGACGACGGGGTTTGTCTTCTTCGGGTTCCTGGTTCCACTCTTCGCCCGGGCCGTGAAGTTGTCGGTCAACCGATCGGCAGCGATCGCCCTGTCGGTCACGGCACTTGCAACACTGGGGGTTGCCCTGACACCGCTGGACCGATCCGAGGCAGTGGACGGTTGGCATTCACTGTTTGCGGGCCTCGGTTACCTCGCTCTCGGTGCCGCTCCGGTTTTTGCATGGCCGCAACTTCGTGTTGATGGCCGGCGAACCCTTGGGTTCGTCGGGTTGGTGGCGGCCGCCATTGCTGCGGTTTCGCTGCCGCTTTCGCTTACCGACTATCCGACCGGATTGTTCCAGCGGCTCGGCCTGACCGCCGTCGACCTGTGGATCATCGGATTGGCTCTCTCGATTCGGAATGTCTCGATGAGGGATGCGTCGATTCGGGACTCGCCCGACGGGTCGCTACGGTTCGGGTCATGAGCCGCCTTTCTGTGATCGCGAAACTGACCGCCAAGGAGGGGATGCGGGCCGATCTGGCTGCCGCGCTCCAGCCTCTGATCGACCACGTCGAGGCGAACGAACCGGACACGCTGAAGTACATCCTCTCGGAGGACACCGCGGATGAGAACGTCCTTTGGTTCTACGAGGAATACGCCAACGAAGAAGCGCTCAGCGCCCACAGCACCAGCGACGCCATGAAGGAACTCGGCGCTGCCACCCGTGAATTCGCAGCCGCCCGGCCCGAGATTACGGTCTGTCGCACCCTTGGTGGGAAGGGCCTCTAGACGTTCACCTCTAGACGCTCACCTCACGTTCACTGAGGGCCGAGCGTCGGACTCCTCGGGGTCCGTGTTTCACGAACGCCGCCCATCGTGGATGAAGCGGTAGCCACCATCACCAGAGCGATGCCGATCAGCTGCGGGGTCGAGAGCGACTGCTGCAGAACCAGCAGTGCGGTCATGGCCGCGGCGACGGGGCTGAGGCTCATCAGCAGGCCGTACAGTCGCGCCGGAACCGATCGCAACGCCACCGAATCCAAGGACATCGGAATGAGGGCCGACAGAGCCGCCACGGCAACGGCGGTGATCAGCGGCCTCGGCGACAGGAGGCTGCCGGCATCACCTAGGCCAAAGGGGGCGGCGGCGACGGCGCCGATGCACAGTGCAACCCCAATGCCATCCAGGCTGTCGAATAGACCCGAGACCCGCCGGCTCCCAACGATGTAGAGGGCCCAGCCCGCTGCCGCAAGGACGGCGAAGAAGATTCCCGCCCCTTCGCCACTGGGAATCGAGCCGGTGAGCAACACGGTTCCGCCGATGGCCAACGCTGCGGCGGCGAACTCCCGTGGCGACCGCGCCAGGCCGATGGCCAGCGCAAGAGGGCCGAGTAGTTCGATCGTCACTGCGACCGCCAAGGGCAGGCGGTCGATCGCCTGGTAGAAGCTGAGGTTCATCCCCGCGATGACCAGCCCGAGCGCTCCGGCGGTCAGAAGCTGTTCACGCGTGAGCGTACGAATCGAGGTTCGGCGCACGGCGATCAGAGCCAACCCGGCGACACCGAGGCGCATCAGCACAACGGTCGAGGGCGCCACCACATCGAAGAGATCCGCAGCGAACGCCCCGCCCAGTTGGACCGAGAAGATTGCGACGATTGCCAAGCCCACCGCCCGCGTGGGTGTGTCGGCCTCGTGCTGCATCAGCGAGAACCTACACCGGTCCGGGGAGAGGACCCTGGTTTCCGCCCCGCCGCGGTCAGGCGGTTGCGTCGTCCGGCGGTTCGGTGCGGAATTCATCCGACACGTGATCGGTCCACGCAGTGCCATCGAAGAAGCGGTACTGCGATTCCTTGCGCGGGTCATAGAACCATCCAGGTTTGGTTCCCCGCTGCTTCTGTTTCCTTCTGGCGATGTTTCGGGGCGCCATCAGGATCACGTCGAGTGCTCGGACCGGACTGAATCCCACCCGCAAACGATAACACTTGTTGCTTCAGTCGTGGCGGCCCCGCTAGCCGTCGTCGGTGGGACCCTTCAGTGCGCTGAGCATGGTGAACAGCCCGAGGAGTCCGATCGGAATGCCAAGGAACAGGAAGATCTGCCAAACCGCCTGAACGTCGGAGTCGGCGACGGTGAGCGTGGCCGTCGTCGAATTGGGCTCGGTTGCCGCGATCCGGACCCAGACAGCGTCGTACTCGCCGCAGCACTCTTTGGAGAACACCTGCTCCCCGCCAATCCGTGTGGTGTCGAATCCGCCCGCCCGTAGTTCCGCCTCGATGTCGGCCTCCGTCATCGCTTCGTAGGTTCGGGTCGCCAGCACGAAGTCTGGGTCGCGGAGGCTGAACCGAAATTCCTCATCGGCGCTTTCGGCTGCGATCGGTGGTAGTTGGTCGAGCACCTGATCGCTGAGTCGCCACACTGAGAACACCGGGAACAGCGCGATCAGGACACCGACCGACGTGATAGTCGCACCTACAACTACCCACGTCCGCCTCATAGGTTTCGATAGTACGTGAGGGAATCGCCGAGGCTGATGAAATCCGTGCTGCGAGGTAGGGTCCGGCTGTGCGCTTTTCCAGCATGTTGACGGCCGTCGATGTTCATGCCGAAGGAGAACCCGGTCGTGTGATAACCGCAGGCATACCTCGCATCCCCGGGGACACCGTGCTGGACAAGATGTTGTGGCTGCAGGAGAACGCAGATCACTACCGGCTGCAAATGTTGCGTGAGCCTCGTGGTTATCCGGCGCTCTGTTGCAACATCATCGTGCCGCCCAGTGACCCCACCGCCGACGCCGGTTTCATCGTCATGGAGCAGGCCGAGTACGCACCGATGTCGGGCAGCAACACGATCTGTGTGGCAACGGCGCTCCTGGAGACCGGGATAGTCTCAATGATCGAACCGGTCACCGAGTTGCGGCTCGAGGCCCCAGCCGGACTGATCGATGTTCGGGCTGAATGTTCGGGAGGGAAAGTGACCTCGGTGACGCTGCGAAACGTCCCCTCCTTCGCCGTGCACCTCGACGAAACCATCGTCGTGCCCGAGCTGGGCTCGGTGCAGGTGGACATCGCCTGGGGTGGCATGTTCTACGTGATCGCGGACGCGGACAGTCTCGGCATCGACCTGACCGGCCGCAACGGCGCCGAAATCGCCCGGGCCGGCGAAATGATCCGTCAGGCTGCATTCGAGCAATTGCCGGTGAGTCATCCGGTGATGCCCGAGTTCGTTGGCCCCAGCATTTCCCAGCTGTCCGGCACTCCGTCGATCGCCGGAGCTCACCGACGAAATGCGGTCACGGTGTCGGCCGGGCAACTGGACTGGGATCGCCCTTCGACATGGACCGGAGCGCTGGATCGCTGCCCGTGTGGCACCGGCACCTCAGCCAAGATGGCCACCCTGTACGCCCGGGGCGAGCTGGCGGTGGGCGAGGAGTTCGTCCACCAGGGTCCGCTCGACACCACGTTCACGGGCCGGATCGTCGAGACGACGACCGTGGGAGGCGTCGAGGCCATCGTCCCCGAGATCTCGGGTCAGGGTTGGATCTACAGCCTCTCCAACTACGTGCTCGACCCGACCGACCCGTTTCCCGAAGGTTTCACCGTCGGCGACATCTGGCCCTGACGCAAACCTGAACCCGCCCCAACCGTCATTTCGCTTCGCGAACCCGCCCGAAACCTCCCATTGCTGCGGTTCGGGCGGTTGACACTGCTATCGGTCAGTTCGGGGTGATTGAGCTGCTAGGTGCGTGTACTTGCGCACACCGATCGCTGTCACCTCCGGTGGTAGTGTCACCCCATGAGGACACCGAGTCTGATTGCCACGGCGGTGATCGTCGGCATCGTGGGTGCGATCGCACCCGCAGCAGCACAGGCCCCGGACCAGACATTCATCGGGTCGTCCGACAATCCGAGCGTCGCTGAATTCCGCCCTACGACTCTCCCGCTGCTCGGTCGCGACGCCGTCGGTATCGGCGACATCCAACATCGTCGTAACTACGACGGGTCGGTGTTCTACGGCGTGCCGCTCAACTTCGATTTCGGCGGGACCCGCGGCCCTCATTCGTGTCGAGTTCCAAGCTGGCCGAACGACATGAACTGCCATGTCCAATTCGAGTGGACCAACACCACCGATGAACCGGTCACCGAAGTTGCCGTGGGATTTACCGGACTCGGGCTCTCCGCCACCAGCGACCTGGGGTCGCCGATCGAGCCGGGGGAGGCGGGGATCGTTGCCGTCGAATTGGTGCCGAACCCAACGCCTGGTTCGTATGAGGGAAGGCTGGTCCTGCTGGCGAATGGCGAGGTGGCCACCTTCGAAATGGCGTTCGACGTGCTCGGCACGGCGCCCTCGTATCCGATGAGCGTCAACCATGTCTTCAGCGATGACGCGTTGTCTGTGTACTGGTCACCACCGGCGTTCGACGGCGGATCGCCGATCACTGGCTACCTGGTTGAGCTGATACGGCCCGACCAGGAGCCCGGGACCCATCCCACCGCATCGTTCGAGTGGTGGGACGAACGAGTCGTTGCCTGTGATTTCCGAGGCCAGCCCGAGCTGACGCAGTGTGATCTGCCAAATGCCCAATCGCCACTAATCGAGTCTGGGACATGGCTCGTTGCGGTGCAGGCTCTCACCGACCTCGATCCCGACCCTGCATCGCACGTCGATGTGTTCTTCACCGCCGAGATGCTGCTCTCGACGCTTGGCGAAGAGCCGAGCCCTGCGGTTGAGGATTCGTCGCCTGCCGACGAGGTGGTTGCTCAGCTGGACACTTATGACGACGCCCCAAACATTGCGTCGGTCGTAGAAGCCGTCGATTACGACAACAAGCTTGATGCCCCGGTGCTGCGGCTCTATCAGGCGTACTTCAACCGGCCTCCCGACCTCGGAGGCGCCAAATACTGGTTGGCTCTCCGTCGTGAGGGTTATGACCTTGGTGACATCGCTGGGTTCATGTCCGAATCCGATGAGTTCCACCGCACCTATGCCGGCACCACCAACCCCGAGTATGTGGAGCGCGTGTATCGCAATGTCCTGGGACGAGACGTCGACCGGGTGGGATATGAGTACTGGCTCGGCCTGCTCGAAAATGGCGACCTCACCAGAGCTGGGGCCGTGTTCTACATCAGCGGCAACGACGAGTTCATCGACTCCTACCCGTTCACCAACGGCCGCGCTGAACCCGCCTGAACCGCCCCGGCGAACCGTGAAACCGCCTGAACCGCTCTATTCGAGCGTTTCGAGGTGGTTCACACCGAGAGGTGTCGGTTCGGGGTGGTTCACCCCGAGGTCTGGCCGTGTTGCTCCCGGGGCTGGACTCGAACCAGCAACGCCTGTTTTCAAAGCGGGTGGGGGTCTGCCGATTGGTTGCTCCCGGGGCTGGACTCGAACCAGCAACGCCTGGCTTCAAAGGCCAGTGTTCTACCAATTGAACTACCCGGGACCGCCGTGGCGGAAGATTGCCCACGGTAGCAATGTTTTGTCATCGCTCGGTAAGCGTTTCTGGTCAGATCCGGCGTTAGTCTTGCGGGCCTTATGGGTTCGTTGATTAAGAAGCGTCGGAAGCGTATGCGCAAGAAGAAGCACCGCAAGTTGCTGAAGCGCACACGCGTCCAGCGTCGTAACAAGTAACGCAGCGTTAGCTGCGTGCTTCGACCGGGTCTTTGGCCCGGTCGTTTTGCGTTTTGCCCACGTCAGACCTCCCACCGTTCTGTCGTCGGGCCAGCACATTCAGCCGTTCTGTCGGCGTGTGATTACAGAGATTGTGCTGGTGGAACGATTTTTGGGGGGATGGGTGGGGTGCGGCGATTTTGCTTGGTGGATGAGGGCCGGAACGATCGGACGAAGCATGGTGAGACCAACTAGCGTGGGGGTATGGCGAAGGGAGACATCTCAGCACTAGTCATCGCAACGGCGTCAGGCGCCCCGCTGGTGTCTGAACGTCCCAAGCCGATTCATCTGCTGTGTGGTCGACCAATGTTGGCCTGGGTGCTCACCGCGATCGCCGACGCCGGCATCGGCGAGTCCGTCATCGTCACCGGACCCGATGGTGACTGGATCTCGAAGCGGATCATGGATGCACCACCGGTCGGTCTGGCGACCAGATTCCTGGAGCAGCCCCGCCCCCGCGGCACCGCCGAGGCGGCGCTGATCGGTATGAGTGGCTTCGACGAGTTCGATGATGAGGGCGATGTTCTTATCGTCCCGGCCGACATGCCCCTTCTCACCGGCGAGGTGATCGCCCAACTGCTCGAGGACCACCGGGCCAGCGATGCGTCGTGCACGGTCGCAACCATCACCCGACCCGACGGCGTCGGGGTCCGCAAGATCGAACGTGATCGTCACAACCGGGCCATTGGAATCATCGAATCCTCCACCGAACCCGACGGTTCCGCCGTCGAGTCCTCGGTTGGTGTCTACGTGGTTCGCCGCGGACTGCTTTCACCGGCCATCCGACGCACCATGCCCGAACCATCCACCGGCCGGCACCTGATCCGGGATGTCCCGGGTGTGCTGGCCGACAGTGGCCATGCGGTCGCCACTTCCCACTTCGCCGAGGACGCATTCGACGAGGTCGACAACCGCCTCCATCTCGCAACGGTCGAAGCGGTCCTGCGGGATCGCACCAATCGATACTGGATGGAACGAGGGGTCACCATGATCGATCCCGCCCGGACCCGGGTCGACGCCACCGTCACACTTTCTCCCGACGTCACGCTTTACCCGGGCGTCTCCCTTAGCGGATCCACCACGATTGCGGAGGGTTGTGACATCGGCCCCGACACGAATCTGGACCATTGCACGGTCGGGGCGCGAAGCGTCGTTCGATCCACAACTGGCCAGTTGGCCACCATCGGTGAACAGTGCACAGTCGGTCCGTACGCCTCATTGAGCGCCGGAGCGGAAGTTGCCGACAGAACGGTCACCGGACCCTTCTATGCTGCAGGGGCCTAGTTCGGCAATTCGACACAAATGCGGCGTGTGAATAAGGGGAGACACTCATGCTCGAAGCGGTCACGAAGAAGAAGTTGCACCTGTTCAGCGGGCGCCACAACATCGAGTTGGCGGCCGAAGTTGCTGAACGGCTCAACGTCGATCTGACCGAGGCCCACCCCAGCCAGTTCGCCAACGGCGAGACCCATGTCCGCTTCGCCGAGTCGATTCGCGGCTCCGACGTGTTCATCATGCAAAGCCACGGCATTCTCGACGGCCGTTCGCTCAACGACGCTCTCATGGAACACCTGATCATGGTTGACGCCGCTCGTCGAGCGTCCGCCAAACGGATCACCGCCGTCATGCCCTTCTACGGCTACGCCCGGCAGGACCGCAAGAGCGAAGGTCGCGAACCCATCACCGCCAAACTGGTCGCCGATCTTTTCAAGGCCGCCGGTACATCCCGCCTCGTGTCGGTCGATCTTCACAGCGGCCAGATCCAGGGTTTCTTTGCTGGGCCCGTCGACCATCTCACCGCTATGCCGGTGCTGGTGAACCACCTCAAGCAGTACGGCGAAGACCTTGTGGTCGTCTCTCCCGATGCCGGTCGTGTGAAGGTGGCAGAGCGTTACGCCCAGAAGCTGTCGGCCGACCTGGCCATCGTCCATAAGCGCCGGCTCAAGGGCAAGAACAAGGTCGAGGCCAAGGATGTCGTCGGTGAGGTCGAAGGACGCCGTTGTGTGCTGATCGACGACATGATCGACACCGCCGGCACCATCTGCTCGGCGGCCGAACTGTTGATGGAACGGGGAGCAACCTCGGTTGTCGCCGCCGCCACGCACGCGGTCTTCAGTGGACCCGCGATCGACCGTCTAAAGAACAGTGTGTTCGAGAAGGTCATCGTCACCAACACCCTGCCCCTTCCCGACGACAAGCAGTTCGACAAACTCGAGGTTCTGTCGGTCGCACCGCTGATCGCCGATGCGATCCACGCGGTCTTCCAGGACTCGTCGGTCAGCAGCATCTTCGACGGTCAGAACCAGCAGTAGGTCCCCTGACGCACATGCAGTGCCTTTGACCCACGCGGGTTAGTTCGGTCGGCGCTGGCGCCGGGTGCGCTTGCCCAGCATGGTTGGGTTCCAGAATCCGGCCGATCGCGCCGATATGACCTGGGTGATAGAGAACCTTGCGTTGTATCTCACCGACGATCGCGTCGAGTGGAAAGCTGCCTTTCCTGGCTCCACCTCCAACGGTGGATTCATGAAGAAGGCCACTCAGGTGCAATGGCCGACCGACGACGGCCCCGTGCAGATCAAACTGCACCAGGGCGTCGAGTTGAAGACCCACGTCCGCGGGATCACCGGCCTGGTGGAAACCACGACGCAGAGTCCGGACCTCCGCAACGAAGCGCTGGCCTTCGTCTCCAAGGTTCGGCTCGGCATGGACATCGACCTTCCCGAGGGAGCGACCGAAGACGGCGAGGTCTTTCGCCGCCTGAAGAACGTGGCTGCCGCCCACGGCGGAGCGGTTCTGGTGAACAACAACCTGCTCCGGAACGGCCAGTACATCGCCGGTGAACGGGCCGGGGACATCACGCCCCTCGTTGCCGAAAAGTCCGAAGCCGACCCCGCAACCGAAGCCGAGGCACAGATCGAAGCCGACTCGCCCACCGGCCAGAATGCCGAGGCCACGCCCGAGGTCGAAGCTTCGACGGAGGCATCATCTCGGCGAACACTGACCTGTGCCTATCTCACCGAACGCGGTTTCACCTGCGCCGACTGGCTGCCCGCCGGCCCGGCCAGCGAGTACCTGCGACCAAGCCACGAGATCGCGGCCCGCCTCGGCGCCATCAGCCTCGCCTATCTGTGGTGTGCCGCTCCCGCCGATTTCTTCTCAGACGATGAACTCGAGCGGGCTGCGCTGGCCCCCGACCTGCTCGCCGGGCACACGCCGACCACCCGATCGATTCTCAAGATGGATCGCCAGCACGCCCAGGATTCGATGAGTCAGACCATCGGTTGGACCTTGGAGAACATGTGGGGACTGGCGTGGGTTCTCGGGTACGACGTCGACCTCACCATCGATGGCGGCATCATCGATGAGCACACCACACGAGGACTGGTCGAATGGATGCCGGTGAAGGGTCGAACGATGACCAGCATCCTCGAGCAGGCCAACGCTCGCAGCGCCGAAGAGGTAGCCGATCGTGAGGACATCTTCTACTGCGCCCACAACGCGGTGCACAGGGCTCAGCACGGGGATCCCTCGTCGGTGCCCGACGGTTTCGACCCGGTCCTGGACGGTCGTCCCATCGCTGAGCGCCGCCACTCGCTCACCTGGTCGCTCTCGCCCCGGGTCGAGTGGGACGCAACCGACCTCAGCACGTAAGCTTCAGGATCTTGTGATCGAGGCGATCCGGCCGGCCTCCATCGTGATCACCTGATCCGCCCGATCGAGCGCCAACTGCCGTTGTGACACGGCGATCACCGTGGTCGATCCGATCCGGCCGAGGCGATCCCACAACTCCCGTTCGGTGGTCACGTCGAGAGCGCTGGAGAGGTCGTCGACCACGAGGAGTTCGGGCTCGGTATAGAGGCTGCGGGCCGTCGCCACTCGTTGCGCCTGGCCGCCCGACAGTCGAAGCCCGCGGGCGCCGACCATCGTGCGGGTGCCTTCGGGCATGTCGTCGAGATCGCGATCCAGTGTTGTGAGCGACAGGATGTCGTCGAGCCGCCCGGCCGGTCGGCCCAGCACGATATTGCCCGCCAGCGACTCGCTGAACAGCCGGGGGAGTTGGGGAAGGTGGGCGCTGTTGGGCGGAACGAACCACGCCGACGGGTCCTCGACCGGGGTTCCGTTCCAGCTGATCGTGCCGGCATCGGTCGGCTGGAGCCCGATCAGAGCCCGTAGAAGGGTGGTCTTTCCCGAGCCGACCGGTCCGGTGATGACGGTGAACGTGCCGCGTTCCACGGTCAGGTTCACGTCTCGAACGCCGACGCCGGTCCCCGGATACAGAGCGGTCAGCCCCACCACCTCAAGTCGTTCGAGCGGTCGGCGCGCAGGGTCTGGTTCTCGGCCGAGCATGGTGTCATGTGGTTCGATAGTGACCGGACGGTGGTCCACCAGTTGAGGCAACGAGCCCGGCGCGATGAGCTGCCCCATACGGCGGAACGCCACCAGCGATTGTTCCCGTGAGGTGATGAGCCGCGAGACGAATCGGGGTAGCTCTCCCAGTTGCACGGCATAGGCGACGAACAGCGCCAGATCGCCAACGCTGAAATCACCCCGGCGAACCGACGGCACCAGCACCAGCAACGTAAGACCGATCGTCACATCGGCGGTCGACGAAGCGATGCCCTGCAACGTTTCGTCGATGACCGTGTCGCGCACGGCCGTCCTGCGGCGTCGTCTCGTGTGGCGCTCCAGGCGTTCGACCGCAGCCTCCTCCCGCCCCGCCAGTCGGAAAGCGAGCTGGCCGGTGAACATTTCCCCCAGGAACGAGGTGACCGTACTGGACGCTTCACGGTCGGCTAGTCGGGCGGCGTAGAGCCGGGGAGTGAGGAATCGGGTGATCAACGTGACGATCGCCAGCGGCACGAGTACCACGAACGCGGCGCGGGCATCGATGGTCGACATGATTGCCACGGCGCCAACTGCGTAGAAGATGTAGCCCAGTCCGTCCAACCAGGAGTCCACCCAGACGACGGCGTCACGCACATCGTCGGAGAAGCGGGCGATCGCCTCGGATGGGCTACCGGGCAGGGTGGCGGCACGACTGCCGCCGCTGGCGGTCTGGGCGGTAAGCATGTTGGTTCTCAGCAGGGTGAGAGCGGCAACCCACCAGCGGACGACGTAGTAGACAGCAGCACCAAACACGATGAAACGAACCAGTTCGCTGACGCCCAGCGTGATGAGGAGGCTGGTGATGGAGGTCGACTCGGTAAGCGCGTCGAATGCAAGCTTGAGCAGCCAGCCGGTCCACAGTGGCAGCAGGTAGAACGCGGTCCAGAGGATCCAGGAGAGGGCCCACAATCCCGGGCGGAAACTTCCGATGGCCCAGCCGAAACGGAACGGCGTTACCGGTTCGTGGCCGGGGCCGCGGTGATTGGTGGAGCTCACGAGAACGCCTCGTCCACGGCTTCGGTGGAACCCACCGAAAGAAGGCGGGAGTAGTGACTGTCGGGGTCTCGACGGAGTTCGGCGGTTGCGCCCCGCTCAATGACGACACCCCGATCGAGCACCATCAGCTCATCCAGTCGTTCAACGGTGGAGAGGCGGTGGGCGATCACCACGGCGGTTCGGCCCACGAGTAGCCGGTCGATGGCCCGGGTCACGCGGGCCTCGGTCAGCGGGTCGATTCGGCTGGACGCCTCATCCAGAAGAATGAAATCGGGGGAGCGGAGAAACAACCTCGACAACGCGATCAATTGCGCCTCGCCGCCGGACAGGCCGGATCCACCGGGGCCCAGTTCGGTGTCGAGACCATTCGGCATGGCCTCCACCCAGGTGAGAAGATCCAGTTCGGCCAGCGCCGATCGCACCTGGGCATCATCGATCGAACCGTCGAACAGCGTGAGATTGTCCCGGATCGACGCGCCGAAGAGATGGACGTCCTGGCTCACAACACCGGTCCGTGATCTCAGTTCCGCCCGCGGGATCGCATCCAGTGACACACCGTTGAGCTGAATCGAGCCCGATGTCGGCTCCACCAGGCGAAGCAACAGGCGGGCCAACGTGGTTTTACCGCTTCCGGTGCGACCCAGGATTCCTATCGATCGTCCGGCCGACAGGTCCAGAGAGACATCGTCGATCACCCGAAGCGGATCGTCTTCGTCGTCGTATTCGAATCCGACCCCATCGAGTGTGAGCGCAAGGGGACCGTGGGGCAGGTGATCGGTTCCGAGATCCTCGATGGTGGCCTGCTCCCCAAGCAGCTGGATCGACCGTTTCATACCACCGGCCGCACGCTGGACCCGTTCGGTTTCCTCCGATAACTGGTCCAGCGGGGCTCGGAGCACCTGGGTGTACTGGAACAGGAGGTAGGCGGTGCCCAGAGTGATGGTCTGGTTGCGGAGCAGTGCCGCGTTCACCGCCAAAATCAGGATGCCGCCGGCCACGAACACGGCGTTGGACATGATCCATAACCACACCGCCTGGCGTTCCCGGGCCAGTGAGGACTTCAGCACGCTGGCGCTGGCCGCCTGAAACGTGGCGACCGCATGGCTGCCGCCCCCGTTGCTGCGCAGATCGTCAGCGCCGGCCAGCCGTTCCTCCACCTCACCCAACATCCGGCCCGTGGCAGCCTGCTCGGAGGCGGCCTCGTCGACGGCCCGATCCCGGAGCAGATACATGGTGCCAATCGCCACCAGCAGGTACACCCCCAGGCCCAGCCCGATCAGCGGACTTCGAAACGACACCACCACCAAAAGACCGACCAGGGTCACCAGCGCGGACGCAGCTTTGGCGGCGAAACGCGAGATGAACTCGCTGAGTGCGGTCACGTCGCCGTCCACCCGACTGACCAGCTCACCGGGGCTGGTGCTGCGATGGAAGGCCAGATCGAGACCGAGCACGTGCCGAGCCAGGCGGGACCGCAGTTCGTTGGTCACCAGCCAGGCCAGGTTCGTTGCGGTCCATGCCACTGCGATGGACATCACCTGGCGCGCCACACCAACCCCGACGTACACACCGGCGAGGAAGAGCAGTCGTGAGCGACTGGCGCCAGCGGCGGCCTCGTCGATGAAGCCAGCGATGATGAGCGGTCCGGCGAGGGGGAGCAGCCCCGCGATCGCCAGAACACCCGACATGACGGCGACCGGGACTCGATGTGGTCCCAGCAGGCCGAACAGGGCGCGCCAGTGGCTCTGTCCGGTCATTTCACCGACCGTAGCGGTCAAGATGCGTTCGCTTCAGGGGATTTCCTGGCTCCCCGAAACTAGTTTGACCAGCGGTGCACTACCAACGCCGATTTTGGAGGGGAAGAGAAGCGTTGGTCCGCTAACCTGATCAGTCGCCCTCAAGGTGGGCGAACGCATCGAAAATTCCCGGGCCCCCGGCCCGGCGTCGGAGGTAGATTCCAATGGAGCAGACGGTCGTCAAGGCCCTAACCACCCGTGAGCTTGGCTCGGCCCCCAGCCGACGCCTGCGTCGCGAGGGCCAGCTTCCCGGGGTCATCTACGGCCTCGGCAAAGACCCGGTAGCAGTCCAGGTCACCTACACCGATCTTCGTGATGCGCTCAAGACCGACGCTGGCATGAACACCGTGTTCAGTCTCGATGTCGACGGCGATCAGGACCTCGTGCTGGTCAAGGACGTGCAGCGTCACCCGATCCGTCGAGAGGTCACCCACGTCGACTTCCTTCGAATCGACGCCAGCCAGAGCATCAGCGTCGACGTACCGATCGTCATGGTCGGCGAAGCCGAAGAAGCTCTCAACGCCGGCCTCCTGGTCGACCAGATTCTGTTCTCCCTCACGGTCGAGTGTTCGCCCACAGCGATTCCCGATCAGCTCGAGGCCGACGTCACCATCCTCACCGGTGACCGCAACATCGTCGTCAGCGACCTGGTGCTGCCCACCGGCGTCACCACCACCGTCGACGGTGATGACCCCGTCGTCTCCACCGTTATCCCTCGCGCCGCAGTCGAGGAAGAGGAAGAGACCGAAGGCGAAGAGGGCGAAGAGGGCGAAGCGTCCGCCGAGGGTGGCGACGACGCCGAAGCCAGCGGCGACGAAGCCTCCGAGGAGTAAGCACCCGTCGTGGTCCGACTCGGCCGATCAGACGCTGTGGAGAAACGCCGGGGCACCCCGGCCGATCTTCTGGTTGTCGGCCTTGGCAATCCCGGCGACGAGTTCGACGGCACGCGCCACAACGTTGGCGCCGAGGCCGTCGCACGGGTGGCCGCTCGGTATGGCGAGACGCTCAAGAAGTCCAAAGAGCGGGCGTTGCTGTGCGAAATTCGCATCGGCCAGCAGCGGGTCGTGCTCGCGTTCCCGCAGACCTTCATGAACAACTCCGGTGAGTCGGTTCGTCTGTTGCGCAAGCGGTATGGCATCACCGAGGGACACCAACTCCTCGTGGTCCACGACGAGGTCGACCTGCCGGTCGGCAAGCTCAAGCTCAAACAGGGCGGCGGCCTTGCTGGTCACAATGGACTCCGGTCGGTTTCGACCCATGTCGGTAGTGGCCATTTCATGCGCCTGCGAATCGGAATCGGCAAACCACCCGCCAGCCAGATCGTCCGGGACTTCGTCCTGAAACGCCCCGGCAAGACCGAACGAACCATTCTCGATACCGCGATCTCCGATGCTTCAGAAGCCATCGAGTTGGTCGTTCGAGATGGCATTGATGCAACGATGAACTCCGTGAACCGACGCATCGAGGAGCCTCGCCCTGACGGCAACCATCAGTGATCTGAGCGTCCCCGGCTTCGGCCCGCTCATCGAGAGATTCTCTCGAATCCCGGCGATGGATCGGATCATCGGACGGGCCACCAGCGTCCTAGCGGTGTCCGAGCCGGGTTGGGCGCCTTCGATCGCAGCGCTGGCCGTCGGCTCTGAACGTCGCCCGCTGCTGATTGCCGTTCCCACCAGTACCGAAGCCGAACGGCTCCAGCGCGATCTTGGTGTGCTCCTGGGCGATGACGAGGTCGTCCACTTCCCGGCTTGGGAGACCCTGCCGTTCGAACGCATCAGTCCCAGTATCGAGACCATGGGCCGACGGCTCGAGACCATGTGGCGCCTCTCGGATCCGGCTACCGCCCCGGCGGTCGTGGTCGCCCCGGTTCGATCGCTGATCCAACGGCTGGGACCCGAAGGCGTGGATTCGGAACCGATCGTGATCGGCCGCGGCGACGAGGTCGACCCGACCGAGCTGATCCAACGGTTGGTCGATATGGGGTATCGCCGTGAAGCCCAGGTGGAACACCGTGGCGAGGTGGCGATTCGCGGTTCGATCGTGGACGTCTTTGCCTCTACCGCCGATACCGGTGTTCGTATCGACCTATGGGGCGACGAGGTCGACCGCCTCACCACGTTCAGCATCGCCACCCAGCGCAGCGACATCGACATCAACGAGGTCGAGATCCACGGCTGTCGGGAGCTGCTGATCAGCGACCGGGTACGGGCCCGCGCCGAGGAACTCATGGCGTCTGATCCCTGGGGCCGGGAGCAGTGGCAACGGCTCGCCGATGGCGAACTGTTCGACGGAATGGAGTCGTGGATGCCATGGCTCACCGAAACCAGCCGAGTCCTGCCAGATCTCCTCGGATCGGATTCGATGGTGGTGCTGCTCGAGCCGAAACGAATGAAGGATCGCGCCGCCGACCTGATCGCCGAGGAGCTCGATCTGGCGTCCACCCTGGCGCGAACCTGGGGTGCAGAAGCCGATTCAGAGACGCCGACCGATCGAACCTTCCCGCAGCTGCACGTTCCTTTCGATCGGGTGCTGTCGAATACCTCGGCCCCGGTCGTTTCAATGATGCCGATCCCCGATGGCCCCGATGTGGCCACGATCGAGGTAAGTGGCTGGGACGGTTCCGGCGAACAACTCGCCAGCCGAATCGCCCACCTTGCGACCAACGGCAGCACCGTTGTTGTGTGTGCCGAGGGAGCCGGGACCATCGGTCGACTTAGTGACCGGTTGTCATCGTTGGGGGTTGCGCCGGCGGTTCACGCCGACGGCATCCCCGATGCCTTCACCCCCGGAGTGCACATCGTGATCGAACACATCGAGCGCGGCTTCGTGCTGCCCGATGTCAACGTTGCGCTGCTGTCCGAGGCCGAACTCACCGGCCGTCGTAGAGCCCATCGCAAGGTTCGCAAGCGGTCCAAGCGCCAGAGCGATGGATTCTTCGAAGGGCTCAAGCCAGGCGACTATGTGGTGCACCATCACCACGGCGTGGGCCGATTCGCGGGACTGGTCAACAGGGCGATCGGTGGCCACAGCCGCGACTACCTGCTGCTGGACTACCGAGGCGACGACAAGTTGTACGTGCCGTCGGACCAGATGGACCTTGTCCGCCCCTACAGCGGTGGCGACTCGCCGAGCCTTCATCGACTTGGAGGCAGCGACTTCGCAAAGGCGAAGTCGAAGGTTCGTGCCGAGGTCAACGAGATCGCTCAGGAACTGGTGGTGCTGTATCAGCAGCGCCTCGCCACCCCCGGTGTTGTGTTCGACCCCGACACCCCTTGGCAATCCGAAGTGGAGGGTGCGTTTCCCTACGAACTCACGCCCGACCAGGCGGTCACCGTCGACGCGGTCAAGGGCGACATGGAGACCGACACCCCGATGGACCGTCTGGTCGTCGGTGACGTCGGATTCGGCAAGACCGAGATCGCCGTCCGGGCCGCGTTCAAGGCGGTTCAGAGCGGCAAGCAGGTGGCGGTCCTGGTCCCCACCACCCTGCTGGCATCGCAGCACTTCCAGACCTTCGCCGACCGGTTTTCGCCCTACCCGATTCGGGTCGAGGTGTTGTCCCGTTTCCTCACGGCCAAACAGGCCCGCGAGGTAGCGGCGGCGGTACGCGATGGCGAAGTCGACGTACTGATCGGCACCCATCGCATCCTCTCTGACGACGTGAAGTTCCCCCGGCTCGGCCTGCTCGTGGTGGACGAAGAGCAACGCTTCGGCGTGAAACACAAAGAGTCGATCAAGTCGCTAAGTACCAACGTCGACGTGCTCACCTTGTCGGCTACACCGATTCCGCGCACGCTCGAGATGAGCCTCACCGGCATCCGAGATCTTTCGGTTCTCAACACCCCACCGGCCGACCGCCAGCCGATCCTCACCTACGTCGGCGAGTACGACGAACGAGCCGTAGCCGAGGCGATTCGGCGGGAGCTGCTCCGGGAGGGACAGGTCTTCTTTGTTCACAACCGGGTGCAGAGCATCGAACACACCGCCAAGAAGATTCGAGACATGGTGCCCGAAGCCCGGGTCGCGGTGGCTCACGGGCAGATGGACGAAGGCAGCCTCGAAACGATCGTGATGGACTTCTGGGACGGCAAATATGACGTTCTGGTCTGCACCACCATCATCGAGTCCGGTATCGACATGCCCACGGTGAATACGCTCGTGGTCGACCGGGCTGAGCTGCTCGGGTTGGGCCAACTCCATCAGCTGAGGGGACGAGTCGGTCGATCGGGCCAGCGGGCCTACGCCTACCTCTTCACCCGGCCCGACGCATCGTTAACCGAAGAAGCGTACGAACGACTGAAGACCATCGGCGAGGCCACCGAACTGGGATCGGGATTCCGGATCGCCATGCGCGATTTGGAAATTCGCGGTGCCGGCAACCTTCTGGGCAACAACCAGAAGGGTCATATCGCCGCCGTCGGCTACGACCTCTACTGCCAGATGGTCAGCGAGGCCGTCAACGAATTGAACGGTGTCGAAGTTGCGGTACCGGTCGAAGTGAAACTCGATCTACCGGTCGACGCGCTGATTCCCGACGACTACGTGCCGGGCGGACCTCAACGGCTCGAGGCCTACCGTCGGTTGTCCGCTGTCACCACCCAAACCGAAGTCGACGACATCACCACCGAGTGGCAGGACCGCTACGGCCCGGTGCCGCCGGTCGCCCAACAACTGCTCGATGTCGCCCGCATCCGGGCCGAGATGATTCGACTCGGTATGCGCGATCTCGTTGTGGTGAAGGGGCCCGGCTTTGGGGCTCCTCGATGGATGGCCAAGATGGGCCCGGTCGAGATGCGTATCAGCCAGGAGGTCCGCTTCAAGCGGCTGTTTAAGGCTGGCGTTTGGAAACCCAACGAGTACGGATCCGAGGGTGGCGAGATCCAGGTTGGCATGAAGTCGACGGCGAAGGACCTTGCCAAAGACCTGCTGACGTTCTTCGACACGATGTTTCCAGTGGAGACCGACGACTGACGCACGCTCGGTTCAGGCGCACTAGTGTGCCAGCCAGTGCATATTTCGGTTGTGAAGGAGACGGCTCCGGGCGAGCGTCGGGTTGCTCTCAGTCCGCAGGGGGTGTCGAAGCTCGTGGCCCTGGGTCACTCGGTGTCCGCCGAGACCGGCTGCGGGGTCGCAGCGGGTTTGGTAGACGATGACTATCGCGAGGCTGGAGCCGAGGTTTCGGATCGATCATCACTGCTTCAACGGGGCGGTGTAGTCCTCGGAATCGAGGCGGTTCGGTCCGGCGTGAACGACTCCCACGTCGTCATCGGATTGGTCGATCCTCTGTGGCGACCGGTTGATGTCCAAACCCTTGCGGCAACGGGCGCCACCGTGTTGAGCCTGGAACTGATACCGCGGATCACCCGGGCCCAAAGCATGGATGTGCTGTCCTCGATGGCCACCGTGGCCGGTTACGAGGCGGTTCTGCTGGCGGCTGCCCGGCTGCCGAAGATGTTCCCGCTCCTCATGACCGCGGCGGGGACGGTTCCAGCCGCCCGAACGCTGGTCCTTGGAGCCGGCGTCGCCGGCCTGCAGGCCATCGCTACCGCGAAACGGCTCGGATCGGTGGTGCAGGCCTATGACGTTCGTCCCGCTGCGACCGAACAGATCGAGTCGGTCGGTGGTAGGAGCATTCGCCTCGATCTCGACACTGCGCAGTCCGAGGACTCGGGTGGGTATGCCAAGGCCCAGGGTGATGACGTGCAGGCCCGTCAACAACAACAGCTCACACCATTCGTGGCCGAATCGGACATCGTGATCACCACCGCAGCCATACCCGGGGCCAAGAGTCCCGAATTGATCACCGCCGCCATGGTGAGCGAGATGCGCCCGGGTTCGGTCGTGGTGGACATGGCCGCAGAACGCGGTGGCAACTGTGCGGTAACCATCGCCGACCAGGACGTGGAACACGACGGTGTCCTCGTGTTGGGACCCACCGATCTTGCGTCTCGTTCGGCGGCCTCGTCCAGTCAGATGTTCAGCAATAATCTGGTCACCCTGCTGACCCATCTCACCGGCGACGACGGCGAACTTCATATCGACACCGACGACGAGATCACCGCCGGCACCCTCGTCGCTCGCAACGGTGCGATCGTGCACCAACGGGTGACCGATGCGCTGGCGTCAACGACCGGAGAATCCAGATGACGTTCCTGTTCGCACTCACACTGTTCGTCCTGGCGGTGTTTCTCGGCATCGAATTGATCTCCAAGGTGCCGCCGACCCTGCACACGCCGTTGATGAGCGGATCGAATGCCATCAGCGGGATCACACTCATCGGCGCGGTCGTTTCCGCCGGCGCAGAGCAGACGACCCTCGCCACCTGGCTCGGTGTTGGCGCAGTCGCACTTGCAACTATCAACGTGGTCGGCGGATTTCTGGTCACCAATCGAATGCTGGGCATGTTCTCGTCCCGGAAGAAGGACCGCTGATGGCGGTCCCCAGCAACCTGATCCAGGCCGGGTACATCGTTGCCGCGGTGTTGTTCATTCTGGGCTTGAAAGGTTTGGGAAAACCTCGCACCGCGGTGCGGGGCAACGCGTTAGGCGCTCTCGGCATGCTGGTTGCCGTTCTTGTGACCCTCACCGACAATCGGATCCTCTCGTTCTGGCAACTCGCTCTGGGGCTCGTGGCCGGTGCCGCGGTCGGAGTGGTGCTGGCGGTCCGGGTCCAGATGACCGGCATGCCCGAACTGGTAGCGCTGTTTAACGGATTCGGCGGGCTGGCATCGGTGCTGGTGGTCGGTTCGAGCTTTCTGGAGGTGAGGGACGCGTCGGGAGACCCGACGACCACCTTCACTCTTGCGGCTGCGGCGACGGCGCTCATCGGCGCAGTTACCTTCAGCGGTTCCCTGATCGCCTGGGGCAAGTTGCGCGAGTCGGTCGGAGTTCTTGGCTTCAGCGGTATTGCGGTCTTCAACGGGCTGTTGTTCGCCGGTTCGGTCCTGCTCGGACTCCTCATGCTGGGCGCTCCAACTTCGATCGGCCTGCTGGTCGCCATCACTGGCGCCGGGCTGGTTCTGGGTGTCACCGGGGTGGTGCCAATCGGTGGTGCCGACATGCCGGTGGTCATAGCGTTGCTCAATTCGCTTTCGGGGCTGGCCGCCAGCGCGACCGGGTTTGCTCTGGGCAACAGCCTGTTGATCGTGGCTGGATCTCTGGTGGGGGCCAGCGGCCTGATCCTCACCCAGATCATGTGCGCTGCGATGAATCGGAGCCTTCCGAACGTCCTGTTCTCGGCGGCTCCAACCTCAAGCGGTGGAACCGACGCCGACGAGGTCTACGGGGGCCGGGTCACCTCGACCACCGCCGATGAGGTGGCGCTGCTGCTCGACACCGCCGACCGGGTGGCGATCATCCCCGGGTACGGCATGGCGGTCGCCCAGGCCCAACATGCGGTGCGGGACCTCACTCGCACGCTGGAAGCCAACGGCACCGAGGTCGTGTTCGGTATCCATCCCGTCGCCGGGCGAATGCCCGGCCACATGAACGTGCTGCTGGCCGAAGCCGAGATCGACTACGAGAAACTGATCGAGATGGATCAGATCAACCCGACGTTCGGCCAAACCGACATCACCATCGTGATCGGCGCCAACGATGTGGTGAACCCCGTGGCTCGGGAAGATCCCGAGTCGCCGATCGCCGGAATGCCGATCCTGGACGTCGATCGTTCCCGCACCGTCGTGGTGATCAAGCGCTCTCTTTCTCCCGGCTTTGCGGGTATCCCCAATCCGCTGTTTGCTGCCGACAACTCACTCATGCTTTTTGGCGATGGTAAGCAGGCCGTGTCCGACATCACCAAGGCCCTCGGGGAAATCTGAAACCGGTTCTTCGATCCGGTGAACAGGAATTGAACCTGCTGGTTTTGCTGCCGATGAGGACTCTATGGTGAAGGGAATGGTCGATCACTCCGGGGCGCCGCTGCCGCGAGACGACACCCGTCCCGACCACCAATCCCTGCTGCAACGCCATTGCCCGATCATTCGATTCGATGAGCGCGAACTCTTCTTTCCCACCGAGGTCGACGGGTTTGTGAAGTCATCAACCCTGATGCACGACGACCAGGTGATCCTGGCCGAGGGGGAGCTCTCGATCGACCAACTCGGCGATGGGTTGTCGGACCACTACCTGCGCTTCGTGACCGATGAGGAACGCCGGGACGTGGTTGGCGAGGAGGCGAAACGGATCGCCCGCAAGCTCCTCTCGCCCCGACTGGGTCGGGTTGGCCTGTTCGGACGGGTGTTCGATGCGATCTATCGCCTGATCCATATCATTCGCCCGACCGTGCCCAACCGGACGGTGACCGCCGCGGTGCTGAAGGCCGACCGGCTGGGACTTCACCCCAAGACGCCGGTGACCTACGCACGAGCGACCCAGGCGGGTGAGTGGCTGGTGCTGCACTACGCCTACTTCTACCTCTTCAACGACTGGCGCTCGAGTTATCGCGGCCTCAACGATCACGAGGGTGATTGGGAACAGGCGTGGATTTTCTGCGACCCCCACGATGGCTCTCCCCAGTGGGTCATGGCCTCCAGCCACGACATCTCTGGCGCCAACCTCCGTCGGCATTGGAATGATCCCGAACTGATCATCTCCGACGGCCGACCCGTTCTCCATGCCGGGGCCGGTTCCCACGCCCTGTATTTTCGACCGGGCGACTACGTCACTCGGCTGGATGTGCCCGGTCTTCGGTGGTTGCTGCGGCTCCAGCGATGGACCCAGGGGGCGTTGCGGATCAAGGACCAGGCCGCCGAACGTGGTCTGGGCCCGGCCTTTGGTGCCCCCTTCGTCGACACCGCAACCGCCGACGGCGTGGATGCGCGCGTCTGGGATATCCGGGCACTTGATGATTCCCTCGATTGGGTCGGCCGATTCCGTGGCCTCTGGGGTCTGGACACTCATGATCCGGGCGAGGGCGAGCGTGGCCCCGGCGGTCCGAAATTCACCCGTAAGGGTGAGGTCCGCGACTCATGGGCCGATCCGGTTGGTTTTGCAGGGCTGCATGGCACCCCACCACCCTCGGCGATGCGGCGCCGGGTGACCGATGCCCGATTGGGCGACGTGCTCGAAGAACTCGACGACCAGATCGCATCGGCGTCGCGCAAGCTTCCCTTCGCATCGCAGACCGAACCGGCCGAAGACATGGCCGCCGACTCCAAACGGCTGACCGAACTGCTGCGGCAACGCAGTGAGATGCGAGACCTACGCGATCGTGTGGCGGCTGGTGAAGTCATCGAACTCGACCGCCGAGCGCACCTTGACAACCCGGCCGTCCCGCTCCCTCCTCCTGCCGAGACCGGCTACATCCTCACCTTCTGGAGCGTGGTGAGTGTTCCCTTGGTTCTGCTCTCGCTGGCCGCGGTCCTGGTGCTCGAGTCGATCACCGTGGCCGGTTTTACCTTGATCGTCGGTGCCGGTGTGATACTGGCGGAGCAGTTGGCTCGACGTCGTTTCCAGGCTTTCGTGCGGTTGGGGGTGGTCTTCGCCGTCCTGGTCGGATTCTTTGCCTTTGCCGTCGGTGGAGCCTTCACCGTCGGTCGATTCGCCATCGGGGCTGTGGTCGCCGCAGCTGCGGCAGTCCTGTTTATCAGCAACCTCGGCGAGCTCGGAGCCGCCGCCCGACACCGGCGCCGCACGGCTCAACAGCGCGAACTGGATGCCAAACAAAACCTGAACTCCAAGTGAGTATCCCCGCCTCGGGATCGCCGTAAAACACCTTTGCTCAGTACCGTGATGTTGTGACTGGAACAGTGATATCGGTGAATGTCGGGTCGTTGCGTGAGGTGGTCCATAACGGCCGCACCAGCTCAACCGGCATCTGGAAAGAGCCCGTCACCGGACCGGTAGGACTACGTGATCATGCCGTGGAGGGCGACTCGATCGCCAACACCGAGAATCACGGTGGCGAACACAAGGCGGTCTACGCCTACTCAACCGACGATCTGAAGTGGTGGCGGTCCGAACACGGCCGCATCGTGTTACCCGGCGGAATGGGCGAGAACCTGACCCTCGACGGGGTCGAGGCATCGGCTGCCAACGTGGGTGATCGGTGGTCGATCGGGTCGGCCGTGCTCGAGGTGGCCGGACCCCGTACGCCGTGTTTCAAGCTGGGTCTGCGTCACGACGACCAGGACATCGTGCAGGAGTTTCGCAAGTCCTTCCGATGGGGCGCCTACCTGCGGATTATCACCGAAGGTACGGTCGAGAAGGGCGACACCGTTGAGGTCACTCCCGCCACCGGCGAGACGATCAGCCTGTCGGAGATCGCCCGCATCTACGTCGCTGAGCACGGGCGGGCTGCAGAACTTCTCACCGTCGAACGCATCGCGCCCGAGTGGATTCGTTTCGCCGAGGCAACCCTCGCCAAGGCCGACGAACCCGCCTGAGGGACTACTGGCGACGGTCGTTCAAGAAGCCGAAGCGCTCGCGCGTGGCGGTGACGTTGGCCGAGTCGACGTCGCCGATTACAAGGCTCTCGGCTTCGGCCGCGCTGGCCAGGGTCTCGCCCCGGGGGGAGTACAGGATGGTGTCGCCGGCATGGGCGAATCCGTTGCCGTCTTCGCCCACCCGGTTGACGCCAAACACATAGGCCAGATTCTCGATCGAGCGGGCCCGCAGCAGGGTCTGCCAGTGGAGGCGTCGGCTGGCGGGCCAGTTGGCGACGACCACAAAAAGGTCGGTGTCGTGGGCGAGGTCCCAGAAGGCGTACGAGAACCGGAGGTCGAAACAGACGAAGAAGCTGACCCTTACCCCCTCGATCGTGAGCGTGAGCGGAGAGGATCCGGCCGCGTAGTGTTTGTCCTCTCCCGACAGCGAGAACGGGTGCAGTTTGTCGTAGGAACCGATCAGTCCGTCGGGTCCGTGGACGAACAACCGGTTGACCGGCAGCTCGGCACACGACGGATCGTGAGTAGGCACCGAGGCGACGGTGTAGATCGATCGCCCGGTCCGTTCGGAATGTTCCACAGCCTGGTCGGCGAGGAAGGTGGCGGATGGCCCGTCGACCGCTTCAGCGATCGTGTCGGTATCCATCGAAAACCCTGACGAGAACATCTCGGTGAGGCAGACCAGCTCGCCGCCGGCGTCGACCGCACGGGTGATCTGGGGCCGCAGACGCTTCATGGTTGCGTCGGCGTCGTGCCACTCGATTCGATGTTGAATTCCCACGACCCGCATGTCCCGATCCTAGGGGAATGGGTGGTTTGCCGTGGCGGCACGGGGTGGGTCTCTGGGCGCATTACGCTACAGCGGTGCGTTTCAAGCCATCTTTTCCTGCTGCCCTGCTCGTCGTTCTCTCGATCATCGCAGCCAGCTGCGGTGTTTCCCGCGAGTTCAGCGCATACGAAGGAATCGACGATGCTGCCACGTTGTCCTTCGAGGGCGGCGACTCGATCACAATTCCCGTCTCGGACCTCGAACGCATCGCCGGTCAGATCGAAGACAACGTGGCCGCGACCGATCTGGTCTTCACCACCGGAGTTCCCGAGGGTTTCGACCTCGACATCCTGTCCACGCTGATCCAGGTCGAGATCCTCAACAAAGCGCTCGCTGACGAGGGAGCATCACTTCCCGAGTCGGACATCGCCGACGCCCGCGCTGCGCTCGATACCCAAATCGCCGGGATCGTGCAGCAGGAAGAAGATCCCGAGACCGCGCAGGCGATCGTGACCGAAGGGATTAGCGAGTATCTCGACCTGATCGCTCAGCAGACGGCGGTTCAAGCCGCCTACACCGGTCTGTTCCAGAGCGACGACGGTGTGGAGGTGCCCTGCAGCCGCCACATTCTTCTTGAGACCGAGGATGAAGCCGACGCCGCCATCGCCCGACTCGCCGATGGCGAGGATTTCGAGGAGCTAGCCATGGAGCTCTCCACCGGACCCAGCGGTCCAAGCGGCGGCGACCTCGGCTGTTCGGATCCAGCCGGTTTCGTGGCCCCCTTCCGTGACGCGGTGATCACCGCCACCGAAGGCGAAGTGACCGCCCCGGTCGAGACCGAGTTCGGTTGGCACGTCATCCTCGTGTACGGCTCCGAAACCCGTCCCGCCGATCCAGCGATCGCCGAACAGCGTGCGTTCGAAAGTTTCACTGCGCTGCGCGATAGCACGCAGATCTCGGTGGCTCCTGCGCTGGGCACGTGGGACACCTCCGGCGGCCGAGTCATCCCTCCGACGCCCTAGGGGTTCGGTTGATCACGGTCGTCGGACTGGGGCCCGGAGATCCCGGGCTCATCACAACCCAGACTCGCGATGTGATCGGCCGCGCCACCCGGCGGTTTGTGAGGACCGAACAACACCCGACGGCTGCGCTGGTGCCCGACGCCCAGAGTTTCGATCGGCTGTACGAAACGGCCGACACGTTCGAGCAGGTGTATGACCGGATCACCGAGGAGCTGTTGCAGGTCGGCGGCGACGTTCTGTATGCGGTGCCCGGTTCACCGCTGATACTGGAGCGAACCGTACGGAATCTTCTGGCGACCGACGCCGATCTCGAGATCCTTCCGGCAGTATCGTTTCTCGACCTTGCCTGGGCCCGACTGGGGATCGATCCGATCGAGGAACGGGTGCGCCTCATCGACGGTCACACCTTCGCCTCGGCTGCCGCTGGAGAAACCGGTCCGGTCCTGATCGCGCATACCCATAACAGTCGAGTACTGAGCGATATCAAGCTCTCCATCGACGCTGACGACGATCAGCGAGCGGTGCTTCTGCGTGGCCTCGGAACCCCCGACGAGCAGATCGTCGACGTGGTGTGGTCCGAGCTGGATCGAACGATTGAGGCCGACCACCTGACGAGCCTTTACCTGCCCGAAGTCACCGCGCCGGTGGCCGGCGAACTGCAACGCAGCGTCGAATTGATCCACCGTCTGCGCCAGGACTGCCCATGGGATCAGGAGCAGACGCACGCCTCGTTGCGTCGGCATCTGCTGGAAGAGACCTACGAGGTCCTCGAGGCGATCGATGGCGTCGACGAGGAGTCCGGAACGGGGTACATCGATCTCGAGGAAGAGTTGGGCGACCTGTGGTTTCAGGTCCTCTTCCATGCAGAACTCGCCACCGAGGCTGGCCGGTTCACCATCGCCGACGTCGCCCGTGGGATCCACGACAAGTTGGTTTCTCGACATCCGCATGTGTTCGGCGACGTCGTCGCCGCCGACGCCGAAGCGGTTCTGGCCACGTGGGAACAGGCGAAGGTGAAAGAGAAGAACCGGGAGTCGGTGATGGACGGCATCCCGGCGGCCCTTCCCGCCCTCACCTTCACCGAGAAGATCCTGAAGAAGGGCCTTGCGACCAAACCACGCGATCTCTCCAACGACGAACTGCGGTCAATGTCGGCTCCGGGAGAGCCAACAGACGAATCGATAGCCCGGGCCCTGATCGCAATCGTCGAACTGGCCCGGCGATTCGGGATCGACGCCGAGGGGTCACTGCGTCGAGCCGCGCTTGAAGCACGCGACACGTTCAAACGACTTGAGGGCACCGAGCGCGACGAGGCCTGGATCCTCGGTTAACCCCCAGCGATCACGTTCTCCACGGCGGGTTACTCGGGTCGAGGGGGCGGGGGTGAGTGGTTCACCCGGCTGGGCGCCGACCGGCCGCTGCTCTGGTGCGGTGGGGGAGGAACCCTGTTGGGCGGTGGTGGCTGCTGTCCGTATTGGGCGAGTGGTCCGGCGCCCCAGCCATCGCCGTATGCGGGCGGCGGAGGCGCATTGTGAATCGGGGCCGGAACGGTTTGGGTCGGTGCCGGCACAAGGGCCAACTCCATACTCAAACCGGCGCCGGGAACGATCCCGTCTCGCAGCGAAGTGCCATGTTGGGGCGGCATGGTGGACTGTCCGACCAGACGAAGTTCCAGGCTCTGACCCATCACCATCTCGGTCACCCATTCGTCCCGACCGGCGCCGCCGTGGGCTGATCCGTCATAGATCGCCATCGCCTCATCAAACACGAAGACGAGCGGGTCGCTCCCGGCGGTCAGAACCGCAGCCACCCCTCGGAGATCGCGGCTGACCACCAGGTCTTGTAACGCAGCGGCCACCGTGTCGAACGTCCAGGCGCGGCGGCTGGCGATCTGAGCGAAGGTTTCGTCGGCTTCCTGTGCATCCCCGGCGGTTCCCGACAGCACCATGGCGAAGGGTCCCGTGACCAGCACGTGTCCCGGTCCTGGGATGATCATGGCGCCCGGATCCATTTCATCACTCTACTGCGGTGACGCAGGACGGCTAAGAGCAGCGCCGGGCCAATGTTTCCCTAGGCTGAGGCCATGGTTGCCTCAGAAGCCTTCACCAAGTTGCGCACGGCCGCATCGGAGCGACGCACCGCCCGCGAACGTCAGCGGTTGATCGAAAAGATCGGTGAACTCGAGTACATCCAGCGCACCGATTCCGAGGCCAGCTACGACAACGACATCGCCACCCTCGTGGAAAAAGTTCGCCATATCGATCGCATGGCCGAACTGGAGCGCCGACAGGACTCGTCCAGCTAATTGCGCGGATCCAACAAATCCGGAGCTACCGCATACATTCACTGGATGAGTTCCGGTTTCGAACATCGCAGTCCAACCGCCGTCGCCGCCAACCGGCTACGGATGCACGGATTGGGTCAACCGGACGACGCCGTTTCGCTCGACGGTGAGTGGCGGTTCCAGTATTGGGAAGGCGACGATGCGCCGCCCGTTCCCAGCTCGATCGAATCATTGCCGGCGGGCACGCTCGATCTGCCGACGTCGTGGGTGCTGCACGGTCACGGGATCCCGATTTACACGAACGTCCAGTATCCGTTCGGAATCGAGAACTACCCATCGATTCCCCTGGATGACGAAGCGGCTGATCACTCCCGAGTGATCTCGATCCCCGAGGACTGGGAGGGCGAACGCACCATCCTTCGCATTGGCGCCGCCGAGTCGACCGTTGAGGTCTTCGTCGATGGTGCGGTCGTCGGGTACAGCACGGACAGCCGTCTGCCGGCGGAATTCGATCTCACCGACTTCGTAACAGCCGGTGCAGACCACGTCCTGAATCTTCGGGTCCATCGCTGGTCGGCGAGCACCTGGATCGAGGATCAGGACATGTGGTGGATGGCGGGGCTGCACCGCTCGTTGTGGCTCTACTCCCAGCCGTTCGAGGCGATCCTGGACGTGTTCTTCAACACCACGACCTTGCGAAGCTCGGGCCCGATGTCCGAAGCCGATGTGAGCGTCGAACTTCGGACCTCGGCCGCCGACGGTCGAGCGGTTCGGGCAACCATCTCGCGTGCTGACGAAGAGATCCTGCAGATGGAGGGGACGGTAGGCGCGAACGGTGTGGCGACACTGATGGGATCCGTGGCGAACCCGGAACTTTGGAGTGCCGAGTCTCCTCATCTCTACGACGTGAGCGTGCAGTTGCTTCAGGACGAGTCGGTTCTGGATACACGATCGTTGCGGACTGGAATTCGCACAGTCAACGTTGCAGGTGGGAAATTGCTCGTCAATGACGCCCCCATCACGATTCGCGGTGTCAATCGGCACGAACATGACCCGGACAACGGTCGGTGTCAGAGCGACGACGATATGCGTAGTGACCTGGAGCTGCTGTTGGCCAGCAACGTGAACGCGGTCCGGACGGCGCACTACCCGAACGACGAACGTTTCTATGGCATGTGTGACGAGCTCGGGCTCTACGTGTTCGACGAAGCCAATATCGAGTCCCACGGGCTGGTCGATCATCCGAACAACCCGACCTTCGACCCGGACTTCGGCGAATCCTATGTCGCCCGCGGGGAACGCATGGCGCTGCGGGATCGGAACCATCCGTCGGTCGTTGTGTGGTCGATGGGTAACGAATCCGACTTCGGTCCACACCACCGCACGATGGCCGATGCGATCCGAGCCGTCGATCCCAGTCGACCTGTTGCCTACCACCCCGCCGAACATGACGAATGCGTCGACATCGTCGGACCGATGTACCCCAGCTTTGCCGAACTCGAACGGCTGTCGGCCCTGCCCGACGAGCGTCCGATCATCATGTGTGAGTACAGCCACGCCATGGGCAACAGCAACGGAGGCCTTCACCGGTACTGGGATCTGGTCTACTCACTGCCGCGCCTGCAGGGTGGGTTCATTTGGGACTGGGTCGATCAGGGCATCCGCCGGACCGAGGAAGACGGAACCGAATGGTGGGCCTACGGCGGCGACTTCGGCGACACGATCAACGACCTCAACTTCAACCTCAACGGTCTGGTCGACGCCGATCGGACGCCGCACCCGGCCCTGAAGTACGTGCGCTGGGTGTACCGGCCGGTTCATGGCACCGGCATCGATTTGATGTCGGGACAAATCCGCCTGCACAACCGTATGGATCACACCAGCCTGCAGGGCTGGGAGGTCCGCTGGTCGGTCTGGGAGCGGGATAACCAGCTGGCGAGTGGAGCGGTTCCGTCCCCAAACATCGCGCCCCACGAATCGGCCGCTGTCGATCTGCCCATCCAGCCGTCGAGTGCCGACGTCTCCGACCTGCGTATCGTGCTCGAGTTTGTCGATCCAAACGGGAGTTCGCGGGGCACCGACGAGTTGTATGTGCCCATCGGTCGCTCGACCACTTCGAGCCGCCCGGTCGGAGATACCGGAACGGTGACGATGGAACTCACCGATGCGGGCGGCATCGAATTGCGGGGTGGGGACACGACGGCCTCGATCGCTCCCGATGGCCGTCCCACCGCTATGACGATCGGTGGGTATGAACTGCCGTTGTCCTGGTCCCGGATCGGACTCGATCGGGCTGGCACCGACAACGATCGCAGCTTCTTCGGCGACGAGCAGATGTTGATCCGACTGAACGAGGTCGGACTCGTCGGCGCCACGCCGGCGATACACAAGCCGATGAGGATCGATCACACCGGCGCGGTCGTGGAGCTCATCTACGCATCACGGCTTGTCGTTCGGGTCACCTGGAACGTCGCCGAGAACGGCGACCTTGCCGTGGACTTCCACACCACCCCGATCGGTCTGGTTCCGCCGTACCAACGCCTGGGTCTTGAACTGGAGTTTGCCTCCGGACTCGACCACCTCACCTGGTTCGGCCCGGGTCCATCCGAGACCTACCTTGACCGCCGGGGCGGAGAACTGCTCGATGTTCACACCACGTCGGCGACCGAGTCCTATTTCCCCTACGCCCGCCCCCAGGAATCGGGCAACCACACCGACGTGCGTTGGGCCCGTGTGGACGATGGGTCGAACGGCCCAGGCGTCCTCATTCAGGGCAGCCCCCGGTTCGACTGTTCTCTCATTCATGCCCGAGCAGAAGAGATCGCCGCTGCAACCCACCATCATCGGATCACGTGGCGCGAATCGACGGTCCTTCGCATCGACGCGGCCCACTCTGGGCTGGGCACGGCCAGCTGTGGTCCCGGAGTGGACGGGCGCGACCAGATCCCGGGCGAGGTCCGAAATCGTGTTGTCTTCCGCGCCGGGAGTGGCGACCCGTGGGCGAAATCACCCCTAGAGCAACCCCGCCAGTGGCTGCACTAAGACCCAGCTTCTAACATTGCCCTACGGCTGGAGACATCTCGTCTCGGGTGGGAGGACATATGAGGGCGTGGCGCGCTCTGTTGGGAGTACCGGTACTGACGCTGCTTGTCATCGCCTTCGCCGCGCCTCCTGTCTCGGCCCGGTCGGTGCCCGGCAAGGTCCGGAATATCTCGGTCGAAATCGACGATGACGAACTGGAAATCGCCTGGTCGCGGCCCGATGACGACGGGGGCGCCCGGATCCGCGAGTACGAGGTGCAACTCGACGGCAGGACCCGCCGTACCGGGTCCCGCGAGATCGAGTTGGACCTGCCCCAGCCCGGCAACCACCGGGTTCAGGTCCGAGCCCGAAACAGTCACGGCTGGGGTGCCTGGCAATCGTCGGCTCAGTTCTCGGTGCGGGCTCCGGCGGTGCCGAGCGTGGTCCGAAATATCCGGCTGGAAGTCCGCAACCGCGACGATCTGATCCTGAGTTTTGACCGACCCGCCGACGACGGGGACGACCGCATTCGCGAGTATCGGATACGGATCCGAGGGCAGGTTTTCGAAATCGGCACCAGCCGCCAGATTCGAATCCGAAACGTGAACGATGGCGCCTACCGGGTTGAGGTCTCCGCACGAAACCGAAACGGTTGGGGACCCTGGGGTGCCTCGAACGAGGTCCGGGTCGGAGCGGTAGACAAACCCGGATCGGTCCGAAGCCTCCAAGCCGGCATCGGGAATGACCGCACGATCGACGTGTCGTGGAACGTCCCGTCGGACCTGGGTGGCGCCAAGCTTGAGGGATACGTACTGCGTGTCGCTCCAAACTTCGAACGTCGACTCGCAGCCGACGAGACGTCCACCGTGCTGGCGGGTTTCAACCCCGGGCCCTACGTGATTCGTGTCTCGGCGATAACCGCCGCGGGCGAAGGGCCGGCCACACCGGTCATGGTCGAACTCGAGGGCCCACCGGCGCCACCCGAACGTCGGGTCGGGCCGTTCGCCAACGCAACCCTGTTCGTCGACCGGCAGTATCAGGACCTGTTCGAACGGGCCGCTGATCCCGATGGCCGTGCGTTCTGGGCATCACAACTGAACGACGATGCCACCAACGCGGCGCAGGTCATCGATTCGATGATGAGCGCTCCCGAGTTCCGCCCGTCCTATCAGGCGATCCGGCTGTATCTGGCCTACTTCAACCGCCTGCCCGACAACGACGGCCTCAACTACTGGGTTCGAATCCTCAAAGAGGACCGGGCCACGCTGGGCGTAGCGTCCAGTGCCTTCGCCGGTTCGGCCGAGTTCCGAGCCCGATACGGCCCGCTCGACGATCGAGATTTCGTGGCGTTGGTGTACAACAACGTGCTGTTGCGTCCACCGGACCCCGAGGGGTACGGCTACTGGACCCGGCAGCTCCGACTGGGGTTGACCCGGGGTGAGATGATGGTGCTGTTCTCGGACTCACAGGAGTTCAAGACCAGTAGCAATCCAGCGGTTCAGACGGTTGCGATCTATAACGCCATGCTCGATCGCAGTCCGACGCCCGAAGAGTTCCAGAAGTGGATCGCACACATCGGTGCGAACCCATCCGACCGCCTCGCTCTCATCGAGGGCATCTTTACCAGCGGCACCTACCGAAACCGAATCAGCTAATCCCGGAGTTCCCATCGTGTTCAAACGATCTCTGATCCCCTTCATCGCCGCCACGCTCGTCGTGGTGTTTGCGATCCCTGCGGCCGCCGCGCCACCCGACGCTGTCACCGGACTGAGCGTCACTGCGGGAGCCGACTCCATCAGTGCGTCGTGGACCGCGCCCGCCAATGACGGTGGTTTCCCGGTCACGTCCTACACGGTCGACCTCTCCGGCGCCGCCGTCGACTCGACCAGTGTTGCGGGGACCAGCGCCAGCTTCGGTGGTCTTGCTCCCGGCGACTACACGGTCACCGTCACCGCCGTGAACGTCGATGGCCCCGGTGCCGGCGCCTCGGGTTCGGCAACGATCGCGGCCCCGGTTGTCGCACCGGGCGCTCCGACCGGCGTCACCGTTTCGGTGGTCGGGCAGACCGTCACCGTCGACTGGGTCGCTCCGGCCGATAATGGCGGCGACGCAGCGATCACCTACAACGTCTCCTTCGGTGCCGAATCCAACAGCACCTCAGCGACCGATTTGACGTTCGGCAATGTTGCCTCCGGCACCTACACCGCCAGCGTGACCGCTACGAACGCGGGCGGTACGTCGCCGGCCGGGACCAGTGCGTCCTTCGTCGTCGCCGATCCCGTCACCGCCCCCAGCCCCGCGACCGGGGTTACGGCCTCGGTGAGCGGACAAACCGTCACGGTCAGCTGGACAGCGTCAGCCGACGATGGTGGCGATCCCGACATCGCCTACGTGGTGTCCTTCGGCGCAGAATCGAACCAGACCGACGGCACCAGCCTGGTCTTCAACAACGTCGCTCCCGGCACCTACACCGCCGGCGTGGTCGCCTCGAACTCTGGTGGTTCGGCGGCATCGGCGGCAAGCGGTTCATTCACGGTGAATGCTCCGGTCACGGCGCCGTCTGCTCCTCAGTCGGTTTCGGCTTCGGTTTCGGGTCAGTCGGTCACGGTGACGTGGGCCGCTCCTGCGGATAACGGTGGGGATGCTGCGATTACGTACAACGTTTCTGCTGGTGGTCAGTCGACCACGTCTACCGGGACCAGTGTGACGTTCAATAATGTGACGCCGGGCACGTATACGGCGAGTGTGACGGCGACCAATGGTGGTGGTACCTCCGCGGCGGGCACGTCGGCCTCGTTCA
>CALGOA010000133.1 GCA_937958015.1 uncultured Acidimicrobiales bacterium
AAGAATGATGGATCCTGAGGTATTCACACTCTGATCGACAACGGTGATGGTGGACCCATGACAACTCCACCGAACTCCACCGCCCAGAACCCCAGCACCCCGACCGCCGACCCCAGCCTCCAACGCAAGATCATGCGAACGTTGGCCAAGAAGTCGTTCTGCACTCTCGCCACCACATCACCGGCGGGCCGATCCCACAGTGCCGGCGTCGTGTACGAAATGGTCAACTCCACTATGTGGATTCATGCCTCGAGCACGAGTCGCAAAGCTCGCAGCATCGTGCAGAATCCCCACGTTGGCGTGTGTGTACCGTTCCGACGGCTGCCGGTGGGTCCTCCCTACACGATCCACTTCCAGGGCACGGCCGCCATCGTCCCGATGGACTCCCCCGTCGTTGCTGAGCTGCTCGCAGCCGGAAAGCTCACGTCGACCTCGGGCCATGGCGCCCTTGAGATGCCTACGGGTTGTTTCATCACGATCGAACCCCGCGGCTCTATCCACAGCTTCGGACCCGGTGCCCGTGTCATCGACATCATCCGCGACCCGCTGGGCAGTGGCGCCCGCACCTTCTCATTGGACGCCGCCCTACAGAACGAGGTCAACCGATGAGTGTCCGTCTCGTACTACTGATCGTGTCGCTCGTCTCGGCCGGTCTCATGGCCGGGCTCTTCTTCGGATGGTCGGTGTCGGTCATTCCCGGCCTTCGAAGGGTCGACGACCGGAGCTACGTCCAAACCATGCAGTCGATCAACGTGGCGATCGTCAATCCGGTGTTCGTCATCCCTTTCTTCGTCACCCCGATGTTTCTGGCGGCTGCGGCGATCGCCGAGTATCGGGTGGGCAACACCCGGCGGGCGTGGGTTTTGGGGGTGGCCGCGGCGACCTATCTCTTTGGTGTGCTGGGGGTCACCGTCGGCGGAAACATTCCGTTGAACGATCAACTGGATGCCTTCGACCTTCCCAGCTCACAATCCGAGTCCCTGCGGACGGCTCGAGCCGACTACGAACAACCGTGGAACCGGTGGCACACGGTTCGAACCGTTCTGTCGGTCGTCACGTTCGCCATCGCTGCCGTAGCGGCGACGATCGCCACGGAGGACGCATGATCCGAGACTCGCTGGTGGCATCCACGCTGGACTCCATCGCCGCCACCGGACTTCACGAGGTTCCCGAGCGTGATGACCCCCTCGCTGAAGCGCTGCACTTTCTTCGAATGGATGGGATGTTCTACTGCCTGTCCGAATTGCGGTCGCCGTGGGGACTGGAATTGCCAGCCATGCCCGACTGCCTTTGGTTCCACGTCGTCACCGACGGGTCGTGTGTTCTGATCGACTCGACCGGGCAGGAGCGACACCTCACCACGGGCGACGTCGTGCTCCTCCCCCACGGTGCCGGGCACTCGGCCGTTGACGCGATCGGTTCGCCAACGCCACTCGTATTCGACCTTCCCCATCACTACGTGAGCCGAAGTTATGCCGTGCTCGAGCACGGCGGCAGCGGACCGCTGGCCACGATCATCTGCGGCGTCGCACAACTGGGCACTCCGGTGGGCCGCACGCTGTCATCACTGCTGCCCGAGGTGATCCACATCGACCAGACCGCACGACGATCGGACTGGCACTGGTTGCCTGCGATCCTGTCCCTGATGGCGGCGGAGACCCAGAGCCCCAAACCCGGTGGTGAAACCGTGGTCACTCGGCTCTGCGACGTATTGGTGGTGCAGGCAATCCGCACGTGGATAGATACAGCTCCCGAAGCCCGCAGTGGGTGGCTTGGAGCGCTGCGCGATCCGCAGGTCGGTCGGGCGATATCGCTCATTCATCGCGATCCAGCGGCGGCATGGACCGTCACATCGCTCGCAGCCTCAGTGGGCATGTCGCGATCGGGCTTCTCCGCTCGATTCAACGAACTCGTCGGCGTCGCCCCCAAGCGGTACGTCACTCAGTGGCGGATGCAACTGGCCGAGGATCTCCTGCAGTCCCAGAGTCTCTCGATTCTTGCGATCGCTCACCGGCTCGGGTACCAATCCGAAGCCGCATTCAGCCGGGCGTTCAAACGGGAAACCGGCTCGGCTCCCAGCCGCGTACGTCGCCGACACGACGTCGTCGCTCTCGCCCAGGATCTGAGCGACGGGCAAATCGATCGGTTGTAGTGTCGGGTGGTGGACCACAATCGCAAGGAACTCGACGCTGGATTTCCGGAGGCTCCGGGGTATCGATACGCCCAGACCGTGGGAGACGAACTCTTCGTAGCCGGTCAGGTTCCCATGGACTCGGCCGGCCAATTGGTTGGCCTCGGCGATCCGGCAACCCAGACGACCAAGTGTCTCGACAACCTGAAGACACTGATCGAACTCCATGATTTCGTCGTGGGCGACATACGACACCTCACGATCTACGTCGTCGGAGAGCAGGCCAACCTCACCACATCGTGGCAATCGGTAACCGACTGGTTCGACGGACCGGTTCCACCGGCCACGCTCTTGGGTGTCAACCTCCTCGGCTACCCGGACCAGTTGCTGGAGATCGACGCCAGAATCAAACGAGGCTAGATCGCATCCGTAGCGACAACGGCGCGATCAACGCCGGCTGTAGGCGATTTCCCAGTTGACCTTCCACGCAGCACCGTCCGGCGAGGATTCCCATCGCCAATCAAACGTCGCATCTGAGATGTTTGAGAAAACCATGCGTTTGTAGACCTGATCGTTATCCACCGGCCCCGGCGTGCCGAACGAGGGGTCTCCGTCAACCAGTGCGCCCTCGAAATTCCAGTAGTTCCCGGCCTCGTCAACCCACGTCTGACGCCAAATACCGCTGTGAGTGTCGTACACCGACACGCTCATGCCCGTCCACGATTGCGGGGCGACAGCCACAAACCGCTCCTGCACCACCTTGCCAGCGAACTCTCGGGTGATGGTGTTCGTCGCCCGCCCACCGTCGAAAGCACAGTCCCATTCGCCGATCCAGAAATCGAATGCCGATGGCCCGAGCTCGTCCATAACTCGAACGTAGTGCACGCTGTTCTTCGCTGCCTCTGACCACGAGTGATCGATCTCTGGGTACGCCGACATTCCATTCTGGATCCGCACGGATCCACTAGGCATCGGGCTCGTGCAGCAGCTCCACTTCGAAACTCATCGTGGCGTTCATGCTGCTCGCAACCGAGCAGTACTTGTTGGTTGCCAGGTCCACGAAACGTTCCGCCATCTCCTGCTTGATGCCCGGTGCATTGATGATGTGTTTGGTTCGGACTTCGGTGTAGTACGACGGCGTCCCGTCTGCCCGGTCACCCTCCAGCTCCACCCGGTATTCCAGCAGTTCCACGCGCCGTTTGCGGATCATCTCGACCACGTCGAACGCCGCACACGCACCGACGGCGTTGAGGAGCAACTCCATCGGGTTCATCCCCGTCTTGGCGTCGGCTTCTCCGTCGATCATTACCTGCATGCCGTCAGGGGTCTTCCCAACGAATCGTTTTCCAACGAGGTGATGGACGGTGGTGGATTTGGTTGCCATGGATACCTGTGTATCTGCAGCCGACCGTTTCTCAGTCGATGATCGCCTGGTATACGACTGACCGCAGGTCCACCTCGGGACGCTGTACACCGGTCATGTATTGGGACATGAAGACGCCGACCAGTTCCTCCACCGGATCCACCCAGAAGTACGTCTTGGCTGCGCCAGCCCAGCCGAACTCACCCACCGAACCGTGGCCTCCGGTTGCGGCAACGTCCATCAGGACTCGGGACCCCAGTCCGAATCCGAGTCCTGGATTCGGTTCGCCCAAGATCTCCCATGGGAGGAGATCATCGGGGAGGTAGTTCCGGTGCATCAGGCTCAGCGTTCGGGGTCCGATCACGCGCACGTCATCCAGCTCGCCGCCATTTAGCAACATCTGACCGAAGCGCATCATGTCACCGGTAGTGGAGAACAACCCGAGACCCCCTCGGTTGAAGACGTCGGGCGCACCGGTGGGGTAGGTCGCCGAAACATCGATGCGTTCGTTGAACCCAGCCAGCGCGGCTTCTATGAGATTGGTCCCCGAGTAGTCGGCGCCGACCAGATCGGGCAGTCCGTACATCGCCGCCAGTCGATCCAGATTCTCATCCGGCACGCCGAAGTCGGTGTCCACCATCCCCAGCGGTTCGAAGACACGTTCGCTCAGGAACTGCCGCAGTGGTTGCCCGGAGATCACCTCGATCAGGCGGGCCGCCACATCGATCCCGACGCTGTACTGCCATCGGGAACCGGGATGGAATGCAAGCGGCATGGTTGCCAACAGGTCGATCACTTCCTCCAACGACCTGGTGGCGTCATGCATCAGCCGGTTCTCCAGGTACAGCGCACTCACCGGCGAGTCCTCGAGGAACCCATACGTCAACCCGCTGGTATGAGTGAGCAGGTCACTGATCAGCATGGCCCGCCGGGGCGGCACGAGCGACCCATCCGCTTCCATGACCGTGACCGACCCGAAGGCGGGGAGGTACTTGGAGACCGGATGATTCAGCTGAAAGAGTGCCTCCTCGTGGAGCATCATGAGCGCAGTGCTGACGATTGGTTTGGTCATCGAGTAGATGCGGAAGATGGTGTCCTCGGTCATCGGCAGTCCAGCCTCGCGGTCCCGCTGGCCATAGGTTGCCGAGTGCACGGTTCGACCCCGACGGGCCACCATCGTTGAGATGCCCGCGATCTCGCCGGAATCCACAAATCGTTTCATCGCCTCATCGATTCGATCGAGCCGCTCGGAACTCACGCCAGAAATCGTCGATCCACTGTTCACAGATGCCCCTCACCGTCTTGGTTGGGACTCTGTTTAGCGCTCCTCCAACCCCAACCACAAGACGGCTACGCTCCCGCCATGCAAGAAGTCCGATTCGCTTCGTTCAGCGACGTTTCCAAGTGGCTCGACAGCCTCGACCCCACCGGCTCGATCCCAGTAGAGGGAGACTTCTCCGCAGGAAAGTCTCTTGCGCACTGCGCTCAGAGCCTCAGTATGCAGGTCGATGGTTATCCGAAACTGAAACCCGCCATCATCCGCAACACCGTGGGGAAGCTGGCCCAGCTGAGGTTCCTGCGTCGGGGCACTCTGGCCCACTCCACCGATGATCCCATTCCGGGCGCACCGCGGGTGGACGATGTAACGAGCGCCAACGGGATTGCCATGCTCCGGTCCGCAATAGAGAACTTCGAGAACCATCAGGGCGACCTTCCCCCGCACTTCATGTTCGGATCGGTCGACAAACCCACCGCAGAGCGGCTGCAGTCGATGCATATCGCCGACCACGCAAGCAACTTTCGCCCGTAGCCGCTCCCGCGTCTATCGGGGCGTCCAACCGCCGCCGGCGGCGTCCAATGCAGCCGTGATGCGTGGGAGTTCGACCTCGATCGTTTCTCGCAGTTGCGGTTCCAGGAGAGCGAAGGCGCTTTCGGCACGCTCGACTGCAGTGTGCTGCGTGGCGGTTAGCGGACCGGTGGACTCCCTGACACCCTGCACCACCCGGTCGATCAGGTCTCGTATGGAGGGCGGAGCAGCTTCGGCCAGTCGCTCACGAACCGGATCGCCGGTCAGCGCCGCGGCGAGCGCCTCAACCCGGCCGTGAACGCGTTCGACCTCGGGTACCAGTTCGAAGACGCCAGGGGTTTCGCTCACACCAGCCCGGATGTGGCGAAGCCGATCTCGCGCCGACTCAACCTGTTTGATCGAGCCGTGAACGCGACGGGCCAGATCTGCGGCGCGCAACCGGTCGTGGTCCGGAGACGTTTGTGCCACCGCAGGGACCGGAACTACTGAGAACTGCTCGGGTCCGGCGATGATCTCGGGACCATCGGCTCCGACGAGAACCAGCTCGGCAGTGAAGTCGCCCGGTTCAACGAGCACACCCTGGGGTTCGGTGACCCATGGCGGCTGGAACGACGGCTTCTCGAGGTTGATCGGGTCCGGAGCCGGATATCTGAGATCCCACGTCGAGCGATGCACCCCGGCGGTTGTTGCGCCGGGGAGCGACCGAATCGGCACGCCCAGTTCATCCCGAACGACCACCATGAGGAGCGGGTCGGTCTCGAGGTGTTCAGTCTTCAAGGCTTCCCAGCCCGGGAACGGAACGTCGGTTCCGTCCTTCATGAGATCCTTCTCGGCTTTGGTCCGCGCAGCCTTTGCGGAGCGAATGTCGTCGCTGAGGTGGTAGGTGAACGTTGCGCCGAAGTCCGGGTTCTTCGCCCGGTAGGCGGTCGCTCCGAGCGTTGGCTGGCCGACCGACTGCATGGGCCGATATGGCACATACCACCACGCATCTCGGACCGGGAACAGCGTGGCCCGCTGGGCCATCGAGTCGGCGGTGATGTGCCGCAGGGCCGAGTAGTCATCGAGCACGTACATCCCCCGACCGAAAGTTCCGCCGATGAGGTCGTTGTCGCGGCGCTGAATGGCGATGTCGCGGAAGGAGATCGTGGGAACCCCACCACGTAGTCGATGCCAGTGCTCTCCCCCGTCCAGGCTGACGTGAAGTCCATGCTCGGCGCCAACGAACAGGAGCTCGGGTTCGATGTGATCTTGTTCGATCGCCCACACGGTTGACCGCTCAGGCAGGTCACCGCTAACCGACTTCCAGGTTCGACCTCGATCATCACTTCGGAATAGATACGGCGCGTAGTCGCCGCTCTTGTGATCGTCGGCTGCGACGAATACCACGTCGCTGTCGTGCTCGGAGGGGCGCACAGCGTTGATGAACGCAACCTCGGAAAGTCCCGGGGGTCTGGCCGTTTGACGCCAATTGGCTCCGCCGTCCTCGCTGACCTGAATCAGTCCGTCGTCGGTGCCGGCGTACAAGAGTCCTTCGGCGACAGCCGACTCGGCGAACGTTGTGATCGTGCAATAGAGCGACATGGCGAAGTGATCGAACATCGAATCGACACTGAGAACACTGCCACCGGTTGGCAATTCGTAGCGGTTCTGATCGGTCGTCAGGTCACCACTGATCGCATTCCATGAGTTGCCGCGATCGTCGCTTCGCCACACCCGTTGAGAAGCGAGGTAAATTCGCTCGGCTCGGTGAGGGCTCACCACGATCGGCGTGTCCCAATTCCACCGCTCCGGGGGATCGTCGGCGCCGGCCAGCGGTTGAATATCGGTCAGCTCCATCGTCCGACGGTTGTGGCGATAGACGTTACCAACCTGCCACTCCATGTAGCTGATGTCGGGATCCCCGGGATCGAACGCGACGTGATAACCGTCGGCGCCGAGGGGCGCGTACCAATCGCGATTGCGAATACCATCGAGATTGGTGGTGCGGGTCGGGCCGGAGATGGTGCCAAGATCCTGGGCTCCGCCCAGCACATTCGTGAACGGCACCGAGTTGTCGACCGCGACCCGGTAGAACTGCGAGACTGGCAGATTCGACACGTGGCGCCACTGCGCCCCCTCGTCAAAACTCTCGTAAATGCCGGCGTCACAACCGACGATCAGGTGGTCACCGTCATCGGGATCGATCCACAACACGTGGTTATCGGCATGTTTGGTCTTGGCATCCTCCAACTGGGTGAAGGTTGCACCGCCATCGGTCGTCCGGTGCAGGAACACATCGACTTGATACACCCGGTCTGGGTCGGTGGGTGAGGCGAAGAGCTCCTGATAGTAGTGAGGACCGGTTCCGCCGGAAATGTACTCGTTTCGACGCTCCCACGAGCGTCCACGATTCGTCGATCGGTAGAAACCCCGATCCTCCTTCTCGGCCGCTTCGATAGTCGCATAGACAACTTCGGGCGAAGCCGCTGTGACAGCGAGGCCAATCCGACCAAGATCCGCCTTCGGCAACCCTTCGGAGATCCGAGTCCACGTGGCGCCGCCATCGTTCGACACGTGAATGCCTGAACCGGGACCGCCTCCGTTAAACGACCACACCCGACGACGACGTTGGTAGGTCGCGGCGTAGATGGTGTCGGGATCGTCCGGAGCGAAGACCGCGCTGGTGACGCCGGTGTCGTCATCGACCTCGAGAACTCGATCCCAGGACGCACCACCATCGGTGGTCCGGTAGAGGCCCCGCTGACCACCGGCTGACCACAACGGCCCCTCGGCAGCGACGAACACAACATCGCTGTTGCGGGGATCGATCAGAATGTCACTGATGTGCTCGGACGCCTTGAGCCCCATCGACTGCCAACTGTCACCGCCATCGAGGCTTCGGTACACCCCGTCGCCCCAGGCCACGTGTCGTCCACTGACGGCCTCGCCGGTGCCGACCCAGATCAGGTTGGGCCGGGAAGGATCGATCCGCACACACCCAATCGAGTACGACGATTGATCATCGAAGACCGGGGTCCACGTGATACCGGCGTTCGTTGTTCGCCAGACTCCGCCCGATCCAACGGCCGCAAACCAGGTGGAACGGGCATCGGGGTGTATCGCCAGGTCTGCGATTCGACCGCCCATGAACGCCGGCCCGATGCTTCGCAGCAGCAAGCCGTCGATGGCCTTTTGGGTTGGATTCGATTCGGCCTCGTTGGACGTCATCGCTACAACCTAGGTCCGCCGCCCGGCGACGCCGAAAGCGGAGCGGTGTCTCCTACGCGACAGCGGCGGTCACACAGATCTCCACCAAGAGCGCCGAGCGAGCCATGTGCGCTTCAACGCAGGCTCGGGCCGGAGAATGACCTTCTGGCACCCACGCATTCCACACCTCATTCATCAGCGCGAAATGGTTGTCGATGTCTCGCAGATAGATGCTCACCGAGAGAAGATGTTCGTTGTCCGAGCCGGCTTCGGCCAACAACGCGTCGACCTTCGCCAGCGTCGAGCGGGTCTGCTCCTGAATGTCCGCCTCGGGATCGTCGGCCACCTGTCCGGAGAGATACACGATCCCATCGTTGATCACGATGGCACTGGCCCGAGGGGTGGTCTTGATCCTGGTGATGCTCACCACCCGAACCTACCGCATGACCGCACCGGTCGACCCGGACACGACCGCGGGGCTAAATCCAAGACAGCCGAGGATTTTCTGGAGAAACTACATGTCTGTAGTTGAAAGCAAACGATTGTTTGATACGCTGACCTATGGCGGTCTTGGCGGACATCCTGAAGGATCTGGTTGCGGCAGACTCACTGCCCACCGGCGAACGGGAAGCAGCCCTGGTCGCTGGCCGCGATCGATTGACCACACTGATCGGCACCGAGGTCGCCCAACTGTCCGACTCCGGCGGATTTGGCGCCTCCCGGCTGTCCAACCCCGGCCACTGGCTCGCCCATGAAGCCAACATCTCTCAAACCCAGGGTCGTTCGATTGTCGCCACTGGCCGACTGGCGATGCGATTCGACGCAATCGCCGCCGGTGTCGAAGAGGGCGTTCTCACCTCGGACCATCTCGCAGTCCTGAAGCGGTGTTTACCAAAAGGCCGCACCCGATTTCGGGCCGAGCAGTTCGACGATCACCACAAGATGATGATCGAACTCGCCCGGGACCTCGACTACCCAACGTTCCGCAAGGCCTGTGAGGCGTGGATCAGCCTGTGCGACGACAACGACCCAGAAGCCCGTGCTCCAGAGGAGAAGGACCTGGCGCTGGATTTCTCGGACAATCGCGACGGCACCACATCCGTGAGCGGGCTGATCCTCACCTCCGACGCGTTGCTGTTCAAGGAAGGGTTGATCCGACTGGCCGAGAAAGCCATGGAAGCGGACCGAGTCGAACAACAACAAGCTGCCGCCGAAACCGATTCCGAAGTGGAAACGTCAGAGGATGGCGGGGTGGATTACTCGATCAGTGAATACACCCTACGACCGGTGGTTCGGCGAGGTCGGCGGTATTGGATGGCCCGTGCCATGGGTTTGATGGCAAACCTCGCCAATGCTGCTCCGAAGGGTGGGCATGCCCCCGACCCACTGTTGGTGGTGATGTTCGATTCCGACACCTTCGAATCGGCAAAGAACGCCTACATCAACGGCGAGAGCACATTGCCGGCCGACATCGCCTTCCGGCCCGGTTTTCTCTGCGAGACGCTCGATGGGCAGACCATCAGCCCAACCGAGGCGTTCCGCATCGCCCTCAATCATCGAATCGCTCGATGCGTTGTCCATTCCGAGTCTCGAAAAGTCGATCTGGGTCGTACCAGTCGCTTGTTCACCGGCGCAGCCCGTGAAGCCGTGATCTTTCGAGATCGTGTTTGTGTCATTCCCGGTTGTAGAAGACCGGGCCGGTGGGGTCAGGTCGACCATCGGACCGAATGGCAGGACAACGGTCGAACCACTCCCGAAAACGGGCAGTTGTTATGTCCCGAACATCATCGCCACAAGACTCGACTCGAGTCCGAATGGCGACAACGGCAGGCGCACTATCAACACGAACGACAAGACACCGAACCGTTCTGAGTTGTTCCCCCTATCAGTGAGCCACGGCCGCTTCGTCGTGTGAGTCCCCGTGGAACTGGGAGACGATCGCCACCACGATGCCGCCCCAAACCAGACCCACGAGGGCCGAGATGAGCGTGTTGATCAGCCAACCGAGCACGCTGCCGACGCCGCCGACATCCTTCACCGACTCCTCCAGGTCATGGACGATGTCGTAGGGAAGATCCCATCCCAGTTCATGTGCGCCCACGATCAGGATGTGACCACCGACCCAGAGCATGGCGGCGGTTCCGATGATGGACAGCCACTTGAGCACCTTAGGCATCGCCCGCACCATCGATCGGCCAAGCTTCTGCGAGGACTCGGACTCTCGGCTAGCCAATGACAGCCCGATGTCATCCATCTTGACGATCAAAGCAACCACGCCGTACACGATCACGGTGATCATGAGGGCGACGACAATCATGATGATCGTTCGGGAAACGAAGCCTTCGTCGATCACCTCCTTCAGCGAGATCACCATGATCTCAGCCGACAGGATCAGGTCGGTCCTGACGGCGCCCGCAATCACTTTCTGCTCCGCCTCTTCGCCCTGCATCACCACGGGCACGTCGTGGTCGTGGTCGTCACCCTTCAGCTTGTGGTAGATCTTCTCGGCACCCTCGAAACAGAGGTAGGTTCCGCCGAACATCAGGATCACTTCCACCAGAATCGGAACGAATTCGCTGAGGATCAGTGCGGCGGGCAGGATGAACAGCAACTTGTTCCGGAGCGAACCGGTGGCGATCTTCTTGATGATCGGGAGTTCACGATCGGCAGCCAGTCCCTGGACGTACGCAGGCGTCACCGCGGTGTCGTCGACGACCACACCCGCTGCTTTGGCGCTGGCTCGGCCTGCGGCAGCGCCGACATCGTCGATCGAAGCGGCGGCCAACTTGGCCAACGCTGCGATGTCATCTAACAAACCAACGAGGCCACCGGCCATTGGACGTCCTTTTCAGAGGGGCTGAACGACGCCTCAGGGTAGTCCACCGCCGCAGCGGTTCTGGGAACGGGTGACCACCGCTGGAAGTCCGAGATGCGATGTCTCAAGCCCGTTCTGGTGCCTGTCGATGGTAGGCCATGAAGCCCCGCTCCTCAGTTGTCGCCTCCATCGTTGCGGTTCTTTTTGCGACATCCTGTGGTCCAAACACAGTGGAACAGGCGGAAACCCCTCCCACGTTGACCACGGCCCCCATGCAGACAACGTCTCAACTTCCTCAAGCGCAACCCTCTAACTCAGCACCCTCGACGACAACTACTGAAGCTGATCCAATCGGGGGCCGAACGTTGGAGCAGTTCTGCGAAGAGACAAGACAGGCCAAGATCAACAACTTTCTCCATCGCGACGAAGTTGGCGAACTCGACGATGATCTCGAGGGCCTACGAATCGACGTTGCGGGGCTGGAACGGCGCCATCTCGTCGCCCCACCCGAAGTTGCTTCGGCGATGACAATCGTCTTCGAAGCACAAAGGAATCGGCTTCACGCATGGGAGGCCAAGGGGGCGCCGCTTACGAACGCCGAACTCGTAGACGCCTGGAGCGAGACCTTCGCCGGTGATCAGTTCAGCGTCGTGAACGACTTCACTAAAGCGAATTGTCCGTTCACCGATCGTTCGATACGAGTGGATCTGGGTTTGCCTACCGACGACACCTTTAAAGTGCTCGGACTTTCACTCGAGCAATACGAAAGACTGGATGACGTCAGCCAAGGGCTTATCGATGGCGCACTGCAGAACGTCGGCGTTGGGACGTTCTGCGAAGTGCTTCCGTCCTGGGGCGGGCGGAGTGTGATCTTAGGCGCCCTCCTCGATGACTTTGAACAGGTTGCGCTGCAGGGCTTCTTCGAAGGTGTCCTGAGAGACACGCTCGACGCCAAGTTCGAAGCGCCTGCGGACGCGGAGCGACTTCTTGACCGGATCGCAACCGAGTGGCAGGCGATCATAAAGGTCGGCCAGTCGGTGGACTGGAGGTTCGACGACCTCGAGGACGAGTTGGAAGACTCACCTGAGGCAGAGGCCGATCTCGATTCACTCGAGGTGATCCACTCGGCGGAATGTAGCTAGGTCGTCAGCCTCGATCAACGATTCGGCGCTTTGGTCTGGCGTGATCGGGTTGCGCTACGAGAACCTCATCTGTTGAACCTGAGCCGAGATTCCACCATCGAGTACCCACAGCTGGCCCGTTGCGTACCGAGCTTCGTCCGAGGCCAGCCAGTTGACGAGATTCGCCATGTCGGTCGGTGTGCCGATCGTTCGCAAGGGATGCACCCGCTCGGCCTCGGCTCGTCCTGCCTCGGCCGTGACCCCATCGGGGACGAACTGTTCCAGCATCGGCGTGTCGATGTAGCCGGGGCAGATTGCGTTCACTCGGATTCCCTCGGGTCCGTGATCACAGGCCATGGCTTTGGTGAGAGCGTGTACCGCGCCCTTTGAGGCGCAGTACGCGGCCAGTTTCGGATCGGCGATGTATCCGTCGTAGGAACCGAAGTTGATGATCGAGGCGTTGGGCGACCTGCGCAACATTGGCAGCGCGTACTTGCTGGTGAGGAAGGTGCCGGTCACGTTGATTGCCATCAGGCGGTTCCACTGGTCGAGGCTGGTCTCCTCGATCGTCAGTTCCAATTCGATGCCGGCTGCGTTCACCACCACATCGAGGCGCCCGTGCTCGGCTTCGATCCGATCGATTCCTGCTCGAATCTGTTCCTCAGACGTGACGTCGAACTCTAAGAAGGTGCCGGCCCGGCCCTCGTCCGACAGACTTCCGACCGGTGAGAGGTCGCCGGCATAGACGACGGCTCCTTCGGCGAGAAAGCGCTCGCATACGGCGCGGCCGGCACCGCCTCGACCTCCGGTTACCAAGGCGACCCGCCCCTCCAATGCACCTGCCACTAGTGACCCTCCTCGGTCTGGTCGATCGATTGACGGTATGCGTCGAGCACCAACCCGTGAAAGTGATGCAGGGCATGTTCGGACAAGCCCGACCCTGCCGGATCGTTCACGATGCGCCCCTGCGAAAAGGCCGCGGTTTGCATGCCCCTCTGAACGCTCTCCACCAGACCGATGTCCTCAACCTGCAAAACCTCATCGAGGTACCGAATCGACTCCAGTTCCGCCTCGTTCGGATCGGCGGTCTCCAAGAAGAAGTCGTATGTCTCGTGGGTGAGATCGGGGCCCATCGGCACGATGTTTAGGACGATCATGTTTCCTCGTCCGGGATAGCGCATAAGACAGGTAGTAGGCCACAACCACCAAACCGCATGATCTGTCACCGTGGCCGACGAGACGTCGTAGGCCGAGTTCTCATTCTTGCCCGCTTCGGCCATGTGGCTGGAATAGATCCCGTGCGTCGTCACCCTGTAGGTGTCCATGTCGACTAGCGAAACGAAATCCCTGTGGGCGACATGGCAGTGGTAACACTCCAGAAAGTTGTCCACCACGTTCTTCCAGTTGGATCGAATCTCGTAGGTGAGACGGTGCGCAAAGGTGAGCTCGGCCACGTCGGGCGCCCATCGAGCAATCTCCGCTCCGAGCTCACCCGAACTCGTGGCCAAAGACGTGGCCCGAGGATCCAGGTTGACAAAGACGAATCCCGAGAACTCCTCGATTGCGACTTCGTCGAGACACACAGAGCCGATCTCGAAGTTCTTGAGGTCTTGGGTGTGCCGGGCCGACCGGAGCGATCCGTCCAGGGTGTAGGTCCATGCGTGATAGGGGCATGTGATCGACCGAGTGGTTCCGGATCCGGACAACAACTGGTGAGCCCGGTGTTTGCACACGTTGAAGAACGCCCGCAAGTGACCCTCGCCATCGCGTACGGCAACGATCGGAGTACCGGCGATGTCGGCCGCCACATACGAACCGGGCGCTTGCAACTGCTCCAAGTGGCAGAGCCATTGCCAGGACCGGCCGATGATCACCTCCCGGTCGACGTCGAAGAAGCGCCTTTGGGTGTACGCGTCAGCGTGAAGCGACATCGATGCGCCGGGGTCCGGATCCCAACCCTGCGCGATGTGTGCGAAATTCTCAGACGACATCCTCAACCCTTCTCTGATCAATGTTGAACGATCGTTCAAAGAAGGTCAAGTCCGGATTCTGTCGAGCGGCCTCTCAGAAGCTCGTGGCGGGCTCGGCCGCCGTCAACGTCTGCTGTTGCAGGTCGACCGCCGGTTGAAAACGTTGCAGAAGGTCGCTCAGATCGTGCAGTGCAGCTGCGACATCCCCAGAACCCTCGACGTGCATCGCCTCCACGGTGAACAGCGCCGTGGTGGTCGTGGTGGAGGTTGCGCTCTGTCCACTTTGGCGCCAGCACCACCGTCTGGCACTCACCAGCCCATCGTCGTCGACGAAGATCACTTCGTCAGGAGCAGGGGCTACGGCGACGTCGGAACCGAGGTCGGTGAAACGTTCGGTCCCATCGGCGAATCGTACGGTGGTGCCGCCCGACACCGTGGCCTGATCGAGTACCGCAACCGGAAGGCCGTAACGAATCGAGACCAGATTGCCGAGATCGACAAGGAGACTGATGGTGGGAATGTTGCCGTGTTTGTGGAGTCGACGCAGAAGCGCTTCGGCCGCCACACGGTGCTGGGTCGGTTTCACCCCGCAGGCGGTGAACGTTCTTCGCCACGCTGCGATCGATGGAAGTTCGGCGATAGGCGTGACTGCCAGTCGCTCCCCGACCGACGCCTGTTCCGCTTGGTACGCCTCCTGCAACTGGGGCGGGGTCGGTCCATTCACCAATCCGTCGGCGAAAATCACACCCCCGACGATCGAGGGGAATCGGTCGACGATCTCAGCGTCGTAGCCAAAGGTCCTCATCGGTCCGCCACCGCCAGTCGTGCTGCGAAACCAACGAGTAGCGTGCCCAACGTTCGCTGAACCCATCGAACGATCCTTGGCGAGTCGAGAACTCGACGGCGCAGCGTGGCACTCGCCGCGGCGTAACCGACGAAGACCACGAATGTGATCGCCATGAAGACCAGGCCCAGCCCTATGAGACGGGCGTCGAGCAGCTGTGGGGTGGTGGCGATGAACTGTGGCAGAAAGGCGAAGAAGAAGATCGTGAGCTTGGGATTGAGCAGGTTTAGCAGAATGCCCCGTCGAACCACGGCGAGCGGAGGCACGGGGGCCCGGGGTCCGCCATCGGTCAGCTGCAGGGAACCTCCGTCGCGAATCATCGAGAGTCCCATAAAGGCCAGGTAGGCGACACCAACCCAGCGCACGATTTCAAACGCTGCTGCACCGGCCTGCATCACTCCCGACAAACCGAGCATGGCGGCAACCATGTGCGGAACGATTCCGAGGGTGCAGCCCAGCGCCGCCACCGACCCGCGCCCAAACCCACCGGCGATCGAACTCGACACGGTGTACACGACGCCGGTTCCCGGAATCAGCACGACCACGAGCGACGTCGCTAGAAACTGCGGCGAGATTCGACCTCCCGCACCCACCAGTCCAACGATCACTGCACTTGCGACCACAGCGATCGCACCGATGGCGGTGAGTGCCCGGCCTTTGAGACGTCGACGAACAACGCTCAACTGCATTCCGGCCGCGGCGGCGAGCAGGTCGAGTGTTTCCGCGGCCGAAACCCGTCGCTGGTTCGGCGCTGCGCCCTGAAGCAACACGCCGAGCATCTCTTCTTCGTGCTCGGCCCGCCAGTGTCGAGGAAACAGCGCGATCCGCCTGCGGTAGCGACGTTCAAGGCTCATGCCACACCGGCCTTGATCCGAAGTGCCAATTGCTGGCGGGCGGCCTTGGCGTTGGCTTCCAGAGTCTGGGTTTCGATGCTGAGCACTTCGGCCCCGATTTCGGTCAGTTGGTAGTACCGACGTAGTCGACCGTCGACCACTTCCTCCCCCTCGACACGGAGCCATCGATCACCGACCATACGTTCGAGCGCCGAATACAGGGTTCCGGCCCGGAGTGTGATTCGACCACCCGAGATCCGTTCGACGGCTTGGATGATCCCGTAACCGTGGAGCGGCTCGGGGGCCACGGCGGAGAGGATAAGAAACGTCGGTTCGCGAAGCACGGGCCGACTATATACCGTCTGCCGGTATATACCGCCGAACGTTTTGCTGCTCACGAGACCAGCCCATCACAGAGGTACGGTGGGTCGGTGGCCACCATCGATGACGTCGGGGATCGTGACGGATGGCGGTGCTGGCTTTGCGACAAGCCGGTCGATGGTGACATGTCGGTGAACGACCCCCGAGGCCCCAGCATCGATGCCCGGATAACCAAGAAGAAGGCCAAGAAGAAGTCCAAGGACGTCGTCGAACGTCTGGCCCATCGCGACTGCAACACCGGCAAGGGCAACACCGAGGCCGTCATCGAGTGGGGTGAGGACCTCTTCATCGTCGATCCGGCGGTCATCATTCCCAGTGTGGAGCGCTTGACCCGCAAGGGCGGTCGCGAGGCGATGGGTCGCTGCCCAACCCGCGAGGACGCCGACGCGGCGAGCGAATGGCTGCTCGATCGGCTCAGCCGACTCGAACCTTCGATGTCGTTCGAGACCAGGATCGAGCCGGGCGGTGGCCAGTACCTGTTGATTCTGTCGACGTGATTCTGTTGACGTAGCGGGGCCGCGACCTCCGGCGAGCCCGGACCAGCGTTACGTGAGTGGCTCGTCGAATCGCTGGATCTCGACGAGGTACCCATCGGGGTCGTGAACGAAGCAGTGGTAGAGCCCGAAGCGTGGATTTGCCGATGGCCCGTCCACCGTCCAACCTGCGTCCCGCAGCCGTTGCGACCAACCGTCCACGTCATCGGCGACGAGGGTCACGATCACACCACCGGGATCCGGCGTCCGATGATCACAGACGCCGAGATAGGCGGCCGGAGCCACCTGGTAGATCAGACAGGCACCCTGATCGCGGGCGAGCGCCAGCCCCAGGGTCTCGCCGTAGAAACGGGCCGAAGCGACGAGGTCAGAGCTGTACACGAACGTGATCTGGGATTCGAAGGGGTCGGGCGGCATGGTGATGCAACGATAGCGACCCCTCTAAAAGGGCTTGAAGTTGTTTCGAATCCACCGGCAGACTGTCCCGGTGAACGAACCGACGATCGATCCGGCGACGCAGTATTGGGATGCCGTTCGAGCCACCGCTGAGCGCGATCTGGGATCGAATCTTGGTGAGGGGACGATCGTCATCCCGTCCCGGGACCGCGAGGGATCAACCGTGGTCGTGGCCTATCCGGGTTCCGGCTTTACGCTGGTCTGGTGTGCTCCGGCGGTTGCGGATCGCCTCGCAGAGTTGGCGGGACCAATCCCGCTGACGGGCGTGGAGTTCCTCGAGGCAACCAAAGAAATGGGTGCAAAGCACGTCGGTGACGGACATCATCGCGTTCTGCCTTCGCCGGTCGAACTAACCGCCGATCCGTCGACCGAGATCATCCAACTGGACCGGGACAACACCGAACATCGGGCCCTCATCCAACGATTGGTCGACGCCAGCTCCGAGGATGACCTCGACGAGTCGGAGTTGGAGATGGACAACCTGGATTCGGCGATCGTCGTCGCACTTCGCGACGGAGAAATCGCGTCGTTCGCCAGCGCCCGTCCGTGGGAGGTTGGTCCCCGATTCGACGACATCGGTGTGATCACCCACCCGGACCATCGGGGCCATCGGCTCGGGTCCCAGGTCGTCGCCGAACTCTGCCGCCGCCAACAGTCGGCGGGACGTCTGATGTTCTACAACTGCGATGTTCAAAACGCAGGATCCAATCGCCTGGCAGAGACCGTCGGCTTCACGCTCGTGTGTCGAGTCACCGGGGTCTCACTACCGGCCGAATAAGGCAGCGTTCACCGCCCGTTTGGTGATCCCGACGAGCGGGTGGGACCGATCGTCACCGGCGTCTCCGAACCCGACCACCAATCCTTTGAACTGACCCTGGCTCCCCTGCTGTCACGACCGTCCCACCACAATGCGAGCCGCCGTAAACGACCCGAGGCAAGACGGGCCCAGATCCGGTGGCGCACGCCGGTGTGGGGTCGGGTGTAGGGACAGACCCTGATACACACCGAGCAGTCGCTGTTGATCTTGGCCCAGTAGTTGAAGCAGGCCTCACCATCGACGCTCCACTTCTTCACACCGATGATGTTGCTCACGTTGTGCAGTTCTGAGCTGGGCACACCATCGGGGATGGCCGAGGAGGGGCACGCGTCACTGCACGCTCGGCACACATTGCACATCTCCTCGACACCGAAACGAATCGGTGTGTCGACCTGCAGGGGCAGGTCGGTGAAGATCTTGCCGAACCGAACGTTGGCTCCATGCTCGGGTGTAATCACAAGGCCGTGCCGTCCGTACTCACCGAGGCCGGCTTTGATGGCGTAGGGGATCGCCAGCGCAGTGTCGTTCATCGACGGCACCGCCGAGTAACCGAGGTTTCGTATGTACTGGGCTATCGACAAAAGCACGATGACGTCCTGGGAATACCCCAGGCCCGTGGCCGCTCCTGCCAGCGCTGAGGGAGCGGTTGCGATCAAAGAAGGATCCATCGCCTGGCCGATCACGATCACGCGGTCGAGCGCGGAATCGAGCTCGTTCGGCTTCGCTCCGTCGGACGCTCGGGAATAGACCTCCGAATAGACCCACCGTTCATCGCTCTCAGCGACCCCAACAAGATCGGCGCCCAAGACCAGCGCGACCTGCTTCACCTCCCGGGCCGCCTCGGCGGGCGACGCAAACTCCTCCCGGTCGGTCGAGGCCTCGCGCAGGACCGTCAGCGGATCTAGGAAACCCTCCCTGCGATCCTCGTCCTCCTTCAGCTCGGCGAAGATGTCGGCCCCGTGCCAGGCCGCGTTGCGAAGCGCGTAGTCGCGCCGTTGGAACCCTCGAGCGTTTCGCCACTCTTCCAGCGGGCGCCGGTACGACTCGTAGAACCGTTCGGTCTTGTCCGAACGGACCGTGGGGTCCCACCACGACCGATTGAAGACGTCGTTGACGGCACTGAAGCGCCGAAATCGAGCAGCGTCGACCGACCATCCCGTTTCGGGTCTTTCGTCAGGACGCACTCGATAGGACACGATCCGACCTTACCGAACCGTTGGACGATGGTCGGTCCGAACGGCATCGCAGTCAGCCCCCGGTCATTGCGAAACCACGGGCAGTCTGAAGCCGACTCGGGCTCCACCCAGTGCCGAGTCGTCCACGACCACTTGCCCGCCGTGTTGGTCCACGATGCTCGCCACAATCGACAGACCAAGACCCGAACCCGGCTTCGATCGGTCGTCGTCTCTGCGAAAGAATCGATCAAAGACACGATCGCGGTCTGCGACCGGGATGCCGGTGCCGGCGTCGTCGACCATCACCGCTCCGTGGCGGACCCGCACTCCGATCCCGGACTCGACCGGGCTGTATTTGTGGGCGTTGTTCAAGAGATTCGCGATGGCCCGCGACAACGACTCGGCGTCACCCAGCACGACACATGGGGTCCAATCCAGCTGCACCGTCCGCCCCGTTCGCTGCTCGAAGCTCTCCACCGATGCCGTCGTCACCGCAACCAGATCGGTCTCGACAAGTTCGGGAGGTTCGTGAGACTCGGTCGCCAGTTCGATGATCTCCGACATCAATTCGTTCAGCTCGCCCAGCTCACGGCGAACGCTGCCCAGTACTTCCTGCTGTGAAGGGGTGTCCAGATCGGGCGCCCGCATCATCCACTCGACGTTCGCCGTGATGCTCGTGAGCGGAGTTCGAAGCTCGTGGGCTGCATCCTGCACCAGTCGTTTCTGTTGTTCCTGCGACTGGTTGAGAGCGGTCAGCATGCGATTGAATCCACGAGCCAGCCGACCGACCTCATCCCGCCCCGAGACCGGGACCGGAACCGTGAAGTTGCGGGTCTCGGCGACCTCATCGACGGCATCTGTCAACAATCGCAACGGTCGGGTGGTGCGCTGAGCGATGATCCAGCCGACCACTGCCGAGAGGGCTGCCAACAGACCGGCGATGTAGAGAATCCGAGTCTGCACGTTGGTGACGAGACCCTTGGACTCCTCGAGATTCCGGGCGACCTGTACCGCACCTCCCCCGCTGAGGTGGTCGGTAATCAACCGATAGTCAACCCCACCAACCTCGATGGTGCGAAGAACGGCTCGACCGTTGTCGTCGGCGAGTTCACGGTCGATGTCGTCGACGGGAAGGGCGATCCCGGATGTGGACACGATGTCGCCTTCATCGTTGAGGATCTGCACCTCGGCGTCCGCATTGGTGGCCGACCCTGCGTCATCTCTGTCATCGCGACGGTTTCGCGGTTGCGAGCGCCTGCCATCACCGATTTCGTCGGCCCGTTCCCGTAGAAATTGGTCGACCTCGTTGACCACCTGTCGGTCGGTGGTCACAAACGATGCGGCGCCCACCAGCACCGCCGTCGACGCCGTAACGATGGCGAAAACGATCGCCAGCCGGAAACCCAGACTCATCCGCCGTCCGTTCGCAGAACGAAGCCAACGCCGCGGACCGTCGCAATCATGCGCGGCGTTCCGTCCGCCTCCATCTTCCGCCGCAGGTACCCGACGTGAACGTCAAGCGATCGGGATGAGTCTCCGAAGTCGTAGCCCCAGACGCGGTCGTAGATCGTGGACCGTTCCAGCACCAGTCCATCGTTCCGCATGAGTAACTCAAGAATCGAGAACTCGGTTCGGGTCAGGTCGAGGTCGCCATTCGGACCGGTGACCCGGTGGCGAGGTACGTCCAGCGTGAACGGTCCAGCGGTGAGCACGTCACCGCTCTCGTGATCGACTCGACGCAGAAGAGCTCGCACCCTGGCCATCAACTCGTCGAGTTCGAACGGTTTTGTCACGTAGTCATCCGCCCCGGCGTCGAGGCCGGCCACCCGGTCGGACACATCGTGTCGGGCAGTCAGCATCAGCACCGGTCGACGGTCGCCTCGTTCGCGAAGTTTCCGACAGACTCCGATGCCGTCAACAAACGGCATCATCACGTCGAGGAGGACGGCATCAGGATTCTCCTGCTGCACCGCCTCTAGTGCGGCGGCACCGTCGTTCACGGTGATCACCTCGTACCCCTCGTAGGTGAGAATTCGGTCCAGGGCCTGTCGAATCTCCTTGTCGTCCTCCGCGACCAGGATGCGGTGGGATCGGTTGGAAGGGGTCACAGCACGCTCCGAAGTGATGACGGTGGCCACAGTAGTGCGGCCGACGGAAGGGGCCGCAGGAATGACCCTGCCCCCGGGGGGAGAACCGGAGGCAGGGCGGTAATCAGGATGAAGGTGGTGAACTAGGCGTCGAGGTCCTCGCTTTCACCGTTCACCCGGTCGGTGATGCGGTCTTCGACCTCAGCCAACTTCTCGTCGGCCTCTGCCTGGGTGATGCGGCCAGCGTCCACCTTGGCAGCGATACGTTCGGCCTTCTGCTCAACCATGGCGTCGATCACGACATCGACGGAAACACCGTTCGACGCGGCGACCTCGGCGATGGTGGCTCCGGCGTCGAGTTCGCTCCGTAGGTCAGCCTCGTCGATACCGATCGCCTCAGCCGCGGCTTCAAGGTTGCATCCGCCCCGACCACGGCGACGCCCTTCGGTCTCACCGTCGGGGGTTTCCACATCGCCGTCGGCGTCCTGCACACGAACGACGTCGTTCTGCGCCGCCTGTACGTCCTCGACCGAGGTCTCGACCGTTGACTCGGGGACCCCGTCGGCTTCGGCGGAAACGGCGGTGGCGATTCCGATCGAGCCGAGTGTCAGCCCGGCCATTGCGGTTAGTGCGTAGAGCTTCTTGTTCTTCTTCATGTCTTTGTCTCCTTTGGGAGGGGGTTGTAGGTGTTGAAGAACACTCTGAGGTGCGGGCGACAACACGTTGACAGGCGAGTGGCAAGACTTTGTAAGGACTCACCGCCCCCTTGGAAGGCTCCAACTTCGGACTGGTCGGGTATCCGTGCGAAGCTGTCGGCATGGGTGAACAGTTGATCCCGCCAGACATGATCGAGGCCGCTGGACATTGGCGATCCGAAGGGTGGGCGCTGTTGGACGGCCTTGTACCAGCCGAGGAATGTGAAGCAGCCCTTTCCGAGATCGCACCGTGGGACACCGAGGTGGCGGTTCGTTCGAATTCGACCCGACGGGCTGACGTGGACACCAGACCTCGTTTCCGGCAGGCACAGTTCGATGGCACCGTCCTGTTTCCCTATCCCGACGCACCGAACCTCAACCGCCTGTTCGTACACCCGGCGATCATCGCATTCGCACAGTTGGCGCTGGAATCCGATGATCTCCGCCTGTACCAGTCGCGGGTCTGGTCAAAACGGGGCGGCCACACCAACTACGCCCAGGCTCACCACGTCGACGACAACCACTCGGTTCTGCCCATTCGCGAGGGCACGGCATGGGGCCACATCGAACTGTTTCTCTACCTCCACGACACCGACGCCGCCCACGGGGCACCACGGTTGGTTCCCCGGCAGGTGGCGGGCTCGAACGGATGGGGTCTCGGCGAGGGTCTGGGAGGGTCCGGGACGACGCACAAACCTGCGGTCGAGGATGTGCCGCACTTCTACGAGCACGAGATCGTTGCGGCGGGTCGCGCTGGCACGCTCTTCGCCTATCGCTCCGACGTCTGGCATCGCGGCGCCGACATCGAACCCGATCTGGAACGGCACATCTTGACCCTGTCGTTTCGCACTGCAGCCGCGCCGTGGATCAACTTCGATGCCCACGGCCCACTCGTCACCCGCCCGGACTTCGTTGCCTTCGTCGAGACCTGTACGCCTGACGAACTCGCGCTGTTCGAGGTGCCACGTCCCGGCCACGAGTTCTGGACCGTGGAGGTACTCGACGCCATGGCCCGCACCTATCCCAAACTCGATCTGACACCGTGGCGGGACCAGCTCTGAGAACGGCAGCACGTTAGGTGTTCCAGGCCGACCATTCCGCCCGAGTCAGCTCGTAGCGATGTTCAGGGTGCCTCGCCCCGGGCTCCTCGAAGGTCCGGATGTAAGTGAACCCAAGTGACTCGGCCAACGCCACCGACGACCGATTGGGCACATCCATTTCAACGACCGCCCGCTCCACTTCGTAGCTGGTGAAGACGTGTTCGATGAGAGCCCGGGATGCCTCGCTCCCATACCCCTGCCGCCAGTACGTCGGGATCAGAACGTAGGCGAGATAGAACATCTCGGGTTCAACGACGCTCGCCTCGACAAAGCCGATCGGCTCGCCCGATCGGAGGAACAGAATCCACGTAAGCCAGAGCTGGCTTCCATCCCGACTCCGTCCGCCTTCGAGAAATCGATACCGGGTTCGAAGTTCATGTTCGGTTTCGATCCCACCGTTGAGGAACTCATGGATCGACGGGTCGTTGAGCAGCGGCGTCATGAGCGCCGCATGTTCTGCTGTGACCGGAACCGCGTTCAGTCGTTCGGTTTGGAACCGTGTGCGTATCACCGGCTGCGGCTCAGACATTTTTTCGCACTCCGATCGAGCAGGGATGCCAGCTTCATTCGGAATGGGGGCGAAGGCAACTCGGGCTACTCCGATTCGGGGCCGACCGGGTTACTCTCGCGAGGATGACCGATGCCCTTGGGACCAACCGCGCGGCACCGTTCGATGCTGCGGCCAAGGAAGCAGCGCTCGTCAAAGAGTCGACCTCATGGGATACGTCGACCGTGGTCGAAGCTGCGGACGATGACATCCCCGTGGTGGATGTGGGCCGGTACTTCTCGACGCGTGATCCCAGCGATCTCGAGACCCCCGCCGCAACCCTGCGCCACGCACTGGAGAACGTGGGGTTCCATCAACTCACCGGGCACGGCATCGGCTCACCGTCGATGGAAACGATTCTCGACGCCACCCGAGGCTTTCACGATCTGCCGATCGAAACCAAACGCAAGATTCTGATCGATCAACCCGGCCACCACGTCAGCAGTGTCGGCTACATGCCGATCGGGGCCCGGAAACTGCCGTCCCGGGAGCGGGGCAATCCGAACGAAGCGTTCCTGGTGAAGTCCGACCGCAATGTCGGATTCGACGACAACCTCTGGCTCCCCGAGGAAACGCTGGCCGGTTTCCGCGCCGCAGTGGAGCAGTACTCTGCGCAGATCACCGACGTGGCGCTGCGCCTCCTGCCGGTGTATGCACGAGCGTTGGACCTCGAACCCGACTTCTTCGCACCGGCGTTTGAACATCCCTTCTCGCGATTGCGGCTAACCCACTACCCGTCGAACCCCACCAGCGATGAGGATCTCGGGTCCTACGGAATTCCACCGCACGTGGACACCACGTTTATCACGCTGCTCCTGCCGGACAGCCCCGGCCTAGTGATCTACAGCCAGCTGCGGGATGAGTGGATTCTGGTGCCTCTTCTACCGGGTGCGTTCATCGTGAACGCTGGCGAGTTGCTGCGTCAGTGGTCGAACGATCGGGTGCTCAGGACGCGCCATTTCGCCAACAACACCACCGACGCCAGCCGCTATTCGGTCCCCTTCTTCTTCAACGCAACCGCCGACTACCCAATGGAGTGCCTGCCGTCGTGCTGGGGCCCCGACAATCCGCCGAAGTACCCGACGATTTCGTACCTGCAGAGCCAGGGCGTGGTGCAGGGCGAATAGCCGCGAATGGATTCAAACGCCCACCGGCTTCTCCGCACCTGGGCCGACAACGCCGTCGCCCAGGGAGAGGCACTGGGTCAGATCGATCCCAGCTGGGGAAGCGAATGTCAGCCGATCGCCGATGGCTGGCTGGTGCTGTGGGGTCGGGGCATGTACGTCAACCGAGCGATGGGGTTGGGCATCGATGCAGAGATCGAGCCATCCGACCTCGAACGGATCATCTCGACTTGCCGGGCAGCCGGAATACCACCAGCGGTTGAGGTAACACCCCTGACGCTTGAGTCCACCGTTGAAACGCTGGTGTCAGCCGGCTTCACCCACGACGCTGGTGCCGACATCACCGCACTCGTTCGGCCGGTTCCCGGCGCCGTGATCGAAACCACCGGGGAGATCATCGTTCGTTCCGTTACCAGCGAGCGAGATCTTCAGGTGTGGCAGGAAACAAGCGCCGCCGGCTGGGGGCACGTGACACCCGACGCGCGGCGCACCTCCGATGCATTCACGCGGGCTGCTCACGTCACCGACGGTGAAGGGATGCTGCTCGCGTTCGGCCCGGACGGAACCGAGGCCATGGGCTGTGCCAGCATGACGATCCGAAACGGAATCGCCACCGTCGGAGGCATGTCGACACTCCCGAACCATAGACGGCGTGGGGTGCAGGCGGCGTTCCTGGCGCATCGTCTGCAGCGAGCCAACGACATGGGTTGCGACATGGCGGCCACCAGCACAGCCGCCGGAAGCGCGTCGGAACGCAACCTCGTCCGCCATGGCTTCGATCCGATCTTCACGATCGAGACATGGGTCGGCACCTAGATGGCAGGATGGGTCAATGAGCGATTGGGATGACTACGCAGAAGGATGGGACGACGACGCTGGCGCCCGGGCCTACGCTGGGGCCGCCTATGCGTCGCTCATCAGGGGCCTGGAGACTCGCGGCGTTGATCTGTCTGGCGCCACCGTGATCGACTTCGGATGTGGAACCGGGCTTCTTACCGAGAAGCTCGTGGCAGACGGAGCGTCGGTGATCGCAATCGACAGTTCGCCCGCGATGCTCGCCGTTCTCGATGCCAAATCGGAAACGAACGGATGGACCGCCGTGTCCATTCACGAATCGCTTCAGGCCGCCGCGGCCTCGGCTTCCCGTCAGCCCGTCGATCTTGTGGTGGCATCATCGGTCTGTTCGTTTCTCGACGACTATCCGGCCACCGTCACAGAGCTGGTGTCGATGATCAGACCAGCCGGAGGGTTCTTCCAATGGGATTGGGAAAAGACCGAGGGCGACGAC
>CALGOA010000134.1 GCA_937958015.1 uncultured Acidimicrobiales bacterium
CACCTGTACACAAGGCGACTCCGATCATCGACGCCCCGCTTCATGGGCAACTTGCAACGATGGCACGAAATCAAGGAAGGCGGCAGTAGCACCTCGCCCAAGTCGGGGCGCTTTCCGGTGGACTGGGGGCGGTCGTCAAGAATTCTTCGCAGCCTCACGTACGTGGCCGAGTCAAGCAGTGGCTCAGCACCATTGGCGCCAATCATCGAAGGCTTGTTTAGCGCTTGCCGAACACTATGGCCCGCCGCCCAAGGTTTGCCGAGGGCCGTCGTGATTCCTGCGTCGTTTAGACCGGCCGCAATACGGCTCAACGCCACACCGTCCAGTACCTGAGCCACCATTCCCCGCAGAACCTCCGACTCCTCGGGGTCGAGCCTAAGGACGAACCCCTTACCGGACTCGTGCGGCTCGGGCCTCCACCCATACGGTCGGCGACCGCCGCCCCATTTTCCTTCCGACGCCAAGTGCTTCTTCGCCGACGCAACGCGCTGTCCAATCAACTCGCTCTCGTATTGGGCAAAGGAAGCCAGCACAGAGGCGACCATTCTCCCCGCAGGCGTAGAAAAGTCCAGCCCTTCTGCAACACTTACAACCGTGCCACCGACAGCCTCAACTCTCTTGACGATTTGGTGAAACGAAACGACCGACCTCGCCAGCCTGTCTAACCGTGCACAAATAAGGATGTCTGCCCCGCCCGCTTCGATGGTCTCCAGCGCCGAGCGTAGACCCCGCCTCTGATCAACAGATTTGGTCCCGGATACATCCAGATCCTCTTCCTCGGCGACCACCTCCAGTCCACGGGCCTCGGCGTAGCCGGTACAATCCGCACGTTGGCGTTCCGGCGACGTCGTTGCGTCGGTTAGCTCGGATATACGGATGTAGAGGACGGCTCGGGCCATGACAAGAAAGTACTCCATAAGCACCTTTGGCTGCCAAATGAACGAGCACGATTCCGAGCGCATCGCCGGACTCCTTGAATCCGACGGCTACGAAGAGACGTCGAACCAGAGCGATGCCGACGTGATCGTGGTCAACACGTGCTGCATTCGCGAGAACGCCGACAACAAGCTCTACGGAACCCTCGGCAACATGAAGCAGCTGAAGGACGACAATCCCGATCTTCAGATCATGGTGGGCGGTTGTCTGGCCCAGAAGGATCGCGAACTGATCCAACAACGGGCCGGCCATGTCGACGTCGTCTTCGGTACCCACAACGTGCACCGCGCTACCGCACTGCTGAGCGACGCCCGATCTAACGGACCGGTGACCGAGATCTGGGAAGAGGCCGACCCGGACGAGGCGTTTGCGTCGGCGCTGCCAGCCCGTCGCGAGATCGACTACGCAGCATGGCTCACGATTCAGGTCGGTTGCGACAACTCATGCGCCTTCTGCATCGTGCCCTCGGTTCGCGGCGTCGAGATCAGCCGAACCCCGGAAGAGATCGTGGCCGAAGCGGAGCGGCTTTCATCCCAAGGGGTCACCGAGATCACCCTGCTCGGCCAGAACGTCAACAGCTACGGGCGCGATCTTGCCCTGGCGGCACGCCGATCCGGCGACCAGTCGGTTCGGATCCGGCCCGCGTTTGCGCAACTTCTCCGCAGTGTGGGTGCGGTCGACGGCATTCGACGGGTTCGATACACCTCCCCCCATCCCAAGGACATGACCACCGAGGTGTTCGAGGCGATGGCCGAGACCCCCGAGGTCATGCCCCACCTGCACTTCCCGCTCCAGTCGGGTTCGGACCGAATCCTAAGGAAGATGCACCGCGGGTATAGGGCCGAGCGATTCCTAGCCAAAGCGGCCCAGGCGCGCGAAACGATCCCGGATCTCGCGCTCACCACCGACATCATCGTCGGTTTCCCCGGTGAGACCGAGGACGACTTTACCGAAACCCTGCGGGTGGCGGCCAAGGCGGAGTTCGATAGCGCGTTCACGTTCGTGTACTCCCCCCGGCCGGGCACCGAGGCGGCCGAGATGGTCGACGATTTCTGTGATCCTGACGAGGTGAAGGACCGTTACGCCAGGCTTCGCACGGTCATCGAACGCAGTGCCCTCGCCAAACAGCAGGGTCGGGTCGGCGTGACCGAAGAGGTGATCGTCGAGGGGCCCTCGAAGAAGGATCCCACCCGACTCAGCGGCCGGACCGGCCAGAACAAGCTGGTCCATTTCCCTCGCCCCGAGGGGCCGCTGCGTCCCGGCAGCTACGCCCGGGTCCGGGTCACCGAGGGCCACACGCAGTACCTGATCGGCGAGTTCGTCGAACGAACCGCAGCAGCCAGCCATCGCACCCGAATCCCGGTTCTATGAGCGGCGTCGAGCCGACGAGGAGTGCAGTTCTGTGAGCACGGTGAAGTTCAATGTGCCGGTCGCGGCGTCACCCGATGAGGTCGCCAAACGGCTCAACGATGCCGCACAGGACCCCTCCGAGTTCGTCCACATGTTCACCACCTCGAACGACATCGATGCCGACGTAGCCGAAGGACGCAATGGTGTCTGGCGCATTCGGGTGGAGGGACCCCAATTCCGGAGCCGGGGCACCACCTCGGTGCGACCCCATGGCGACGACGGCTCCGACATCGAAATCAACATCGATCTTCGAGGCAAGGGTCTCATGGGATTGGCCAGCCCACTGCTGATGCTGGCCTCGGGCCGGATCGAGGAAGAGGCCACCGAAGCACTCCAGAAGGAATTCGGCCCGCCAACCTAGTGGTTTGTCCCGGCGGGGTCAGAAGCCAATGTCGCCCACGTGGGCGGCCACCTCGGGTGCCTCAACGGCCCGTGACAACGAGCGGAGAATTCCTCCGACCAGACGGGCGCCGGCGCTGATCGCCGGACCGATGAAGAGGGCCACCAGAAACGTGCCCAGGCCAAACTGGGAACCGAGGGCAAGACCGATCACGATCCAGGTGATCTCCTGACCCAGGCGGACCTTCTTCACTGGAATACCGGTCCGATCACTGATCGAGAGGCTGAGCGCTTCGTGGGTTCCGATCCCGAGTCGGGCATGGAGCAGACAGCCGATACCAACGCCGATCGACCACAGGCCAAAGAGGAAGTGCACCAGCCGGGCCAGGAATCCACCCTCGATCGCCAGTAGCGGAAGCAGGACATCGATAGACAGCGCGATCAGCGCCACGTTTACCAGGGTCGCCATCCGAGGGGCTCTACCCAGAATCGTCGACAACAGGGCGAGGACCCCGGACATCACCAGTGCGGCACTGCCGAAGCTCAGGCCGGTTCGGGTCGAGATACCGCTGGCAACCATGTCTCCGGGTCCCACACCAAGCCCAGACGTCACCTGGGCAGCCACGCCGAAAGCGATGAAGAATGAGGCCGCAGGGACCAGTAGGACGCGCACGATCATCGGTTGGGTACGAATCCGGTTGGCCGATGCCATCCGGGCGATGGCAGCGGGCCGAGCAGAAATCCGAGACAGCTCGCTGAATTGGGCCAACATCCGGGCCCCGGCCCTCTTCAGCACCGGGATCAGGACCGAACGGGCGTCGACGAGGTGGCGGCGAATCTCCCCCAGCAGCATCCCCACTCGGGAACCTTCGGCGCTGGACTGCGACTCGAGGGCGGCCCCGGCGCGACGGTCCGACCCCTCGGCAACCTCGGGGTCGACGGCGCGATTCGATTGATGTCCGACCCGTCGCAGTTGGCGACGATCGTGATCTCGGGTTTTCATTTACACAGCCAGGCTGGGAGGGGGAATCGGAAAGGTACACCAACATCTCGGCCGAACCGGCCGTGATTTCAGGCGATGTGCCGACCGCCACGGAAGCGTCGGACATCCGATGAAGTTGGTCCCGACCTGTATCGACACGCAGGTGGCAGAAATTAGCCCGAATGTGGGCTACTGGGCGTCGACGGCGTCCTCTGAGCTGGGTTCGAAGACGTCGGGGGTGGCGACGAGAACCTGTCGTTCGGCTCGTACGAGCGAGCCGGGGATGGTGGGATCACCATTCAGAAGTTGGTGCACCGGGACGCTCTTGTTCGCACCCGATACCAACCAGAGAATCAGGCCCGCCCGACTGAGGACCGGCTCGGTGAGCGTGAGGCGATGGGTGCCGTTGTAGAGCCCAGTCTTGGCGATCACATGGTCCTTCTCGTCGAGGACCGGGTCATTGGGCACCAGCGAGGCGGTGTGTCCATCGTCGCCGAGCCCGAGGTGGATGACATCGATCACCGGTGGGTTGCCGGCATCACCCTTCAGATCGTCGACGAATGCCTTGAGGGCGCGGGGATCGTCTGAAGCCGACACCGGAAGCGGCAACCAGTGGGCATCGAGGTCGCCGAAGCTCTCGATCTGATCGGTCAGATTCCGCTCGGCCGAACCTTCGGGTACCACCCGTTCGTCCACCTGGAGGATCGTGACGCGATCCCACTGCAGGTTTCGCCCGGATAACTCTCGGAAGTAGGCCTTGGGCGAACGTCCACCGCTCACGGCGAGGGTGGCCCGAGGCCGGTTGCGGAGCGCACGCGCCAGCTCGGTGGCGGTGAGATCGGCCGCCCGGGCCGCCCAACGGTCAACCTCGACCGTTTCGACGGTGATGGTGGGATTGGACTGTGATTTCGTCATCGTGACTCCCGTCCTACTGCCGCCCACCATGCCGCTGCCCCCGAGAGTGCAGCGTCGTCTCCTAGTTCAGCGACCACGATACGGGTGCTGAGCGACGAGGCGGGCCCGTGTTGGTCTAACACCGCCCGGACGATCGGCGCGATCAGGTCGATATTGCGACCCAATCCGCCCCCGATCACCACCACCTGGGGCACCACGAGCCAACACAGGTTCGCGATCCCCAGCCCAGCCGCATACATGGCGGACTGGAAGATTTCGGTTGCCTTGTCGTGACCGGCCCGAACCAGGTCGACAAATTCGCGGCCCTGCTCACTGAAGCCAGCGATCCGAGCCTCACGGTTCATGGCGGTTCCTGAGCCGAGCAATTCGACGGTGGCGGGCCGGTGTTCGCGTGCCGCTTGGGCGTCGATCACAGTGTGGCCGATCTCTCCACCCGAGAGCGCGCCGCGCACCAGCACTCCCCCGACAACGATCCCTGCGCCAATGCCGGTGCTTATGGTGACGTACACAACGTCTCGCTCACTTCGTCCGGCCCCGAACTTCGCCTCGCCCACGGCGGCGAGATCGGCATCGTTGGCGAAGGAGACCTCATAACCACATCGTTGTTCGAACCATGCTTCGGTGAGGAGTGAAATCCACTTCTGGGGAATGTTCGGCGCCTGCATGAGGCTCTCGGTCTCGTGGTTGATGACACCGGGGAGGCCGATAACAGCTCGACCCGGAGCTGCGTCGCCGGCAACTTCGGCCATCAGTTCTAGGAGCACCGTGGGTTCGGGATCGTCGTGAGGCGTGGGTCGCTGAATCCGGTTCACGATGGTTCCGTCGTCGGAGACGAGTGCGGCGCGGACGTTGGTGCCACCCAGATCGATCCCGACGGTGTAGACGGTGTCGCTCATCTCAGTTCGGACGGTTCGGCACCGTACCGATAGGGGACGACCGACGGTGGCGCATCGAGAATCGGTTGCACGATCCGCCAGGCCTCGTCGACCATGTCGCCCCGGGCGAAGAGGCGTTTGTCGCCGATCAGAGAGTCGCCGAGGAGGCGGTGATAGGGACTGGGCCCAAATTCGAGACCGTGATGATCGACGTGGAGCGAAATGGGTTCGCTGCGCAGGCTGTCGCCCGGGCGTTTCGCCTGCATGTTCAGCTCGATCGTGTCGTTCGGTTTCATCTCGAACCGCATCGTGTTGGGACGGGGTTGGAAGTTGCCTTCGGAAAAGAGCGCACGCGGTGGTGAGGTGAATTCCACGAGTGCTTCGGTGACGGTGTCGGACATTGCCTTGCCGGCGTTGATCTGGAACGGCACCCCCGCCCATCGCCAACTGTCGATCTCACAGCGCACCGAGATGTAGGTCTCGGTGTCACTCTCGGGTTTGACGCCGGCTTCACTCCGGTACCCCTCGTACTGGCCCCGCCATGCCTTGGCAGGATCCATGGACCGCATCGACCGCAGAACC
>CALGOA010000135.1 GCA_937958015.1 uncultured Acidimicrobiales bacterium
TTGGCTGCGTCGGTGTAGCGCTTTCCTTTAGCCATGATTGGCTCCTTTCGCCTTTCGGCTCCCTCGTATGTGCAGAGGCGGGGGTGAGGTTGACCCTTCCGCGTGCGGTCCGTAGAGGTTGCTGTACCTCTACGTGAGATCAGACGACCTCGACACCCATCTGGCGCGCGGTGCCGGCGATCTGCAGCTTGGCTGCATCGATGTCGTAGGCGTTGAGATCGGGCATCTTCAGCTCGGCGATCTCGGTGAGCTGTGCGTCGGTGATGGTGCCGGCAGCGTCGGTCTTGGGGTTTGAGGCACCCTTGTCGATTCCGGCGGCCTTCTTGATCAGCGTTGCAGCCGGCGGGGTCTTGAGGATGAAGCTGAACGAACGATCCTCAAAGACGGTGATCTCGACCGGCACGATGTTGCCGCGCTGGGACTCGGTCCGAGCGTTGTAGTCCTTGCAGAAATCCATGATGGCAACGCCATAGGGACCCAGAGCGGTACCAACCGGCGGAGCAGGCGATGCCTGACCGGCGGGGATCTGAATCTTTACGTTGGCGAGGACCTTTTTCTTGGCCATGACGACTTCCTACAACTTCTAGTGATAGAGCGACTGAACATGATACAGCCGAATGGATCGGTAGCGGCGCGATTTCGAAGCCCCCGAGACAAGGTGTCATTACTGTCCGAACCCGTTCTCTGTCGACTCACCCCGAACTGACCTAGAGCGGCGTCAACTACCCCGAAACGGCCCATCGAAGCGGTTCGGGGTGGTTCGGCTCCCAAGGGAACCGTTCGGGGGCGTTCGCCACCCAGCGCGGTAGGCGAGCGCAGGCGAAAATTACGGCTTGCGGACCTGGCCGAATTCGAGTTCGACGGGGGTTTCGCGGCCGAAGATATTGACCAGCACCTTTAGCTTGAGTTGCTCTTCGTTGATCTCTTCGATCTGACCCTCGAAGTCGGCGAAGGGGCCTTCCTTGACCTGCACGGTCTCGCCCACTTCGTACTCGAGCTTGGGGCGGCCCTTGCGAACGACCTCGGTCGTCTCGTCCTTTTCCTGCAGGAACATTTCGACATCGCGGCGGGGCAGCGGTGAGGGTTTGTTGCCAGCACCAACGAAGCCGGTGACGCCAGGTGTGTTGCGGACGACAAACCAGGAGTCATCGTCGAGACGCATCCGGCACAGCAGGTAACCGGGGAACATCTTCTTGTCCACGACGGCCTTCTTGCCGTTCTTGAACTCGACCACCTCTTCGGTCGGGATGACGACCTCGAAGATCCGGTGTTCCATGTTCATCGAGGACGTACGGGCCTCGAGGTTGGTCCTGACCTTCTTCTCGTACCCGGACTGGGTGTGCAGCACGTACCACTTACCCGGCCGGTCATAGGGCGACTGGCGCGGAGCCGGTGCCTCTTCGACCTCTTCGGCCTCGTCAGCGCTCTCGGCGTCGGTATCGGTCTCGGCGCTGGCAGCGGCGTCTTCGGCTGCGGGCTCCTCTGCCACCTCGTCGGCGACAGCTTCTGAGGCCTCTGGGGCCGGGGCGTCCTCGACGGGGGTTTCCTCGGCGGCGACCTCGGCAACCGCCGGGGTGTCCTCGATCACGGCTGAATCTTCTGCGACGACTGCGTCGACGGCATCGACTACATCCTCGGCAGCGCCCTCATCAGGAGCGTCGGTGTTCGTTACGTTGGTCATAGATCAGTTCGCCAGTTTCAGGATCTCGATGATCCCTTCGCCAAATATGAAGTCGAAGCCCGAGATCAACACGGTGAACAGCAGGAGCGTCAGAAGTGTGACGATCGAGTAGTTGATGACCTCTTGCCTCGTCGGCCAGTTTACGCGGCGGAGTTCGGTATTGACCTCTCGCAGGTACTGGGCCGGGCCCACCCGTTCACTTTTGGCCGGGGCGCGTGCTTCATCTCTCGAACGAGTCTGGCCCGTCGGATTGCCTTCTGCATCGAGATGACCCTGCTTTTGCAAGAGTCGCCGCTGCTCGCGGTTCATCGCCATTGTCGGGTTACTTTCATGAGGTGGTATCGGGGCTGATCAAGCGTACGCAAGCATCCCACAGGAACGGCAGATTGACGCCGATAGCAGGGCACGAGGGACTTGAACCCCCAACACCCGGTTTTGGAGACCGGTGCTCTACCAATTGAGCTAGTGCCCTAGGGGGTTCACATCGTAGCAGGGCGCGGCCCCCGCTGGGCGTCCGGTTTCTACCCAGGCCAAACGCCGGACATCGGTGAGGCGGTTCTTACGGTGCCCCGCACATCCAACCCTGGGTTGTGGAAGAAACGGTAACCTCTTGCATATGACAGCATCCGAACCGGCGTCGAATGCACTGATCGTGGAGTTCATCGGAACCGAACACGTCGTCGAGGTCGACTCCGACCTTACCTTCGGACGAAGCGCCGAGCTGGTGATCGACGAGTCGAACCCATACCTCCATCGCCGACTCGGTCGGTTCTACAACTCGGATGGGGTCTGGATGCTGCACAACACCGGGTCCACTATCACCCTCACAATGGCCGACACCGCAACGGCGTCCCGGTTGGTCGTTGTGCCGGGGGCGCGGGTTGCGATTCCGTTCGAGGACTGTCGATTGCGTTTCGACGTGCAGGGCGCAAACTACGAGCTCGACATCGACGTTCCGTTTACCGCACTCGAGTCCACGGCGAACGACACGGTGTCTGGTACTGCCACCGTGCGAGTCGGGAACGTACCGCTTACCGAGAGTCAGAAACAGTGCATCGTGGCACTGGCGGAGAAACGACTGATCAATCCGGCGGCAGCGATCAATGCAGTGCCGCCCAACAAGGACGTCTACACCCGTCTGGGCTGGACCCAAACAAAGTTCAATCGCAAGTTGGACAACGTGTGCGAAAAGTTGTCGAAGTCTGGTGTGCAGGGCCTGCAGGGCGGTCAGGGCAGCCAGGCCAGTCGGCGGCGGGAGCGTCTAGTTGATCACGCCATCAGTACCGGGCTCGTCTCGATCTCCGACCTCGACATTCTTCCCTGATCGCGCCGGGTAGCGACCCCCGGTCGGACACCGGGCTTTGTTTGGCAGAGACGGGCTTGATTGACAGAGCCGGATCGATGGGGACTTGTCCCCGGGGAGTGGACCCCATTCTCTGATCATCACCCTCACGCAATGCTTAGGTACGGCTCGTCCGAGCCTAATGAGGGAGGGAGGGTGAGATGGTTCTTGAGACCCATCGCCAGATTCAAGTAATCGAAGAGGGGATTCTCAATCTGCTCGATCTTTCTGGCGGTGCCCAGCGGATCGCTACAACACCGTCCTACCGACATCTCAGCCTCGCCGTGATCGGCGCAGTCGGCTCACTGCAGGATCCGGTTGATGGCGCGGGCCAACTGATCGAGCGCTACCGACGGGCCATCATCGCCGAGTTCGGCATCGACCGAGTCAACGGCGGTGGACCCGAACATGGTGTGGATGCGCTGGTGCACTTCGTCACCAAACGATCGATTCCGAGACGATGGGCTCTCTTCGCCACACCGGGGATCGACGACGGTGCCCATCCAACCGATCTGATTCTGGAAATGGCCCGGCGTCTCGAGCGCAACAAGGTACGAACGACCCTGGAATTAGCGGCGCGATCACACGATATTGAAGCGATCGAAAACGCGTTCTCTGAGATCCCCGAAGTCGACAGCAGCCTCTGGCGCAGGATGCTCGACCTC
>CALGOA010000136.1 GCA_937958015.1 uncultured Acidimicrobiales bacterium
ACGGTCGGCGCTCGAGTCTGAGAGGTGATTGCTCGGATGGCAGCGATCGAGCCTCCGTCGGAATGGCCAACAACGATCGGGTCCTGAACACCGACCTCTTCAATCACTCGGCCCAGGACCACCGCTTCATCGTGGAGCCACGCGGTGGGCCATCGACCGGTTGGCGCTGGCGTGGACCGGCCGTGGCCGGGACGGTCATACGCCAGAACCGTTAGTCCGGTCGACTGAGCCAGCAGCTCAGGAAATGAACGCCACTGTGTGACCGATCCCAGTCCGTCGTGGAGCAGAATCAACTCCGGTCTCCCCGTGCCCCATGTGGTGGCATGGAGATGACGGTCATCGATGCGAAGAACGTGGTGTCGCGCCGCCGATTCCGGCGGTCGCTCCTCGTTTTCAACCACGATTGCCCCCGTTCGAACGTCGCCGATGGTGCCGAAGCGACCGACTCCACACTATGACTCCACACTATGCGGGGTCCGGGCTCCAGCATCAAGCGCAGGTTGGCGCGCTGCGCCGATTCAGTCGAGTGCGAGGCTCTCGCATCGGGCGAGGCCACGTTCAAGATCCCGTTCGTTCTGATAGCGGGCCCAATTGAGCCAGAGTCCGTTCTGGGTGACGATTACGTCGGTTGCCCGGTCCTCGACCTCGGAAGCGTCGAACGCCGGCCGAGCCTCGGCGAGTAGTTCGATCATCTGCGCGCGGTAACGCCGATAGAGCTGTGCTTCGGTAGCTCCGATATCGGCCTCAATGCGTGAGATCGCCCACAGCGCGGTCCGCAGCGCGAGGTAGTCGGGATTCAGATAATCCGGATGGAACGCGCCACGGATGAAGGCAGTGGCGCGATCGACCGGATCAACGATGCCATCGATGGCATCGAGGGAGGTGTCAAGCAGCCGTTCGGTCGCCAGCTCGAACGCCGCTACGAGCAGTGTCTTGCGGTCATCGAAGTGGTAACCGAGCAGCCCGAGGGACACATCGGCCTCCCGGGCAACATCACGCAAACTCGTACCGTCGACGCCGTCCCGAACGATGCAGGTCAGCGCCGCATCGAGGATCTGTTCTTGCGTCTCGGTCAACGACACGACGCCAATCGTACCGGTTCAGCGATGTACTGGACGATCGTCCAGTCTCATGTAGTGTGAGGGCTGAACGATTGTCCAGTCGCAGTTTCTGGGGGCCAGCAGTGCTTACTCACCGCTCGAGCGTGATCGACGACGTTGTCGATCTCGACAGGTATCCGATCCATCTTGTCGGCAGTTCGGTTCGCTCCGACCTGATCGCCGAGACCCGATCGCAGATGGATCGGTATGGGTGTTTTCGCATTCCCGACTTCATCCGTCCCGAGGCAATCGCTTCGATGCTCGAGGAGGCTGGGACCCTTCACCCCCACACGGCGTGGTCACAGATGGACCACAACCCCTACGCCTCTCCTGACGACCCCGACTTTCCGCCGGGTCATCCCCGCCGGTTCTTTCAGCACCGCGAGAGCGGGTTTATCAACTCCGACCTGCTCGCCAGTGACTCGCCGTTGAACAGGGTCTACGACGCGGACGTGATGACCCACTTCGTCTGGGAGTGCCTCGGTGTGGATCGCCCGATCTACCGCTGGGCCGATCCACTCGGTTGTAACCCCTACGGGGTGATGGAGCCCGGCCATTCGTTTCCCTGGCACTTCGACGGCAACGAGTTCACGGTCTCGATCCTGGTGCAACGGGCCCAGAGCGGGGGTGTTTTTGAATACGTGCCCGACATTCGTGGTCCGGGGCAGGAGAACTATGGACGGGTCCAGGCCGTCCTCGAAGGCAGCCGCGAAGGAATCCGGGAACTCGACCTCCAGCCCGGCGACCTCCAGTTGTTTAAGGGGCGATTCTCGATGCATCGGGTGACCCCAATCGTTGGCCCGACCACTCGATACATCGCCCTCCCAACCTATGTGCACGACCCGTATCGAATGAACCGACCGCACCACAGCATCAACTACTACGGCCGGGCCACCGATCTTCACCACCAGCGGGCCAACCTGCTGGTGGATGGACTGGTCGACTGATGACGATGGGAGAGACCACACGGGTGCTCTTCGTCGGTCTGGGCAACATGGGCGGACCCATGGCCCGGAACGTTCTCTCCGCCGGGTTTGACGTGACGGTCTTCGACCTCGACTCAGCGCGCTCGGCGGAACTTGTCGCAGCGGGCGCTATCGAGGCGACATCGATTGCCGCCGTCGGTGCCGAGATGGACGTGGTGATGACCTCGTTGCCCGGCCCGCCCCAGGTAGAGGCGGTCGGGGCCGAGTTGTTGGCAGCGATGCGGCCCGACACCATTTGGATCGACCTCTCAACCAACGATCTGGACTGCGCTCGCCGTCTGCAGATTGCCGCCGCCGCCGCAGAAGTGCACCTGCTCGATGCTCCGGTAACGGGGGGTGCCGAAGGGGCCGAAGCCGGAACGTTGAACGTGCTGGTGGGTGGAAAAACCGATGTCTACGAACGGGCGCAGCCGGTTCTGGATGCAATAGGGGAGCGACACGTTCTTCTGGGATCCCACGGTGCGGGGTATGTAGCCAAGATCGCATCGGTCAGCCTCTGTTATCTGCACTCGGTTTGTCTTACCGAGGCGATGCTGCTCGGAGTGAAGGGCGGCGTAGACCCGCAGGGGATGCTCGATGTGATCCGCCACTCCACCGGCCGTAGCTACGTCGCCGATCGGTACGGCCCCGAGATTCTGAACGGTGGGTATGACGACACCTTTGCACTGGCGCTGGCGGTCAAGGATCTGCGGCTTGCGTCGGAGATGGCTTCCACCGTCGAAGCGGTGCTGCCGTTTACCGAGCGTGTGCTTGAGCAGTATCGGTCGAGCCTCGGGACGTTTGGCGACGATGCGCCGCATCTGATCGCAATGCAAACGATCGAGCGCGAGAACAATCTGATCTTCCATGAACACACGGCCGACGGTCCCAAAGTCCGTCGTGAGTAGTTCCACCACTGGAGCGCTCGTTCTGCTCGACTGCGAGGAACGCTGGCTCCGAGGCGAGGCCGGCGCCGCGATGAAACTGGCGATGCAGCTAGTTCTCGCTGCGGCCGAGGTCTCCGAGGTGACCGAGATGGTTCCGGTGGAAATGGCCCACATCAATTCGTGCCACTACTCGGGCGTGATGTCGCTCGACTTCGCCGAGTTTCTGCTCGCCGATCGGGTGAGCTTCGCCGTCCCGACCCACACGAACGCCAGTCTGATCTCCTGTTCGACCCCACACCTGCGACCCGAGGATCGATCGCCGGTCGAGGTGCAAGGGGCGCGTCGCGTGATGGAGATCTATGAAGCGCTGGGCTGCACCCCGATGTGGACGTGTGCGCCATATCAGCAGCCCGACGGACGGGCGAAGCTCGGCCAGCATCTGATCGGTTCCGAGTCCAATGCGGTGGGTTTCGCCAACTCGGTGCTCGGAGCCCGCACGAACAAATACGGCGATCTGCTCGATGTCGCAGGTGCGCTGGTGGGCCGGGTCCCGCTCGCCGGCCTGCACACCGATGCCGGGCGCCGAGCCACCCATGTCTTTGACGTCTCGGATATCCCGTCCGCAACCAGAACCGATCCGACCTTTCCCCATCTGCTCGGCGTTGTGCTGGGGCGGGCCGTAGGGCACGGAGTGGGTGCCATCGTCGGATACGAATCCGAACGCGAGGACGACCTCAAGGCGATAGCAGCGGCCGCCGCCGCGGCAGGGGGAGTCGGGCTGTTCCATGTGGTTGGAAGTACCCCGGAGGCCCCCACGCTGGAGAACGTGACGCGGGGGCAAACTCCCTCCGACCACACCATCGTCACTGCAGACCACCTCGCCGAGGCTGCTGCCGTTCTGACCAACGCTTCGGCCGACGAGCCGTTGCGAGCGGTGTGTCTTGGCACCCCGCACTTCTCGGTCGCCGAATGTGTTGAGACGCTGGACCGACTCGACGGTCGGCGAATTGCGCCGTCGGTCACGATGCTGGTGACCACCAGTCGGGCCGTGGCGGCCGAGTTGGAGTTGCGGGGACTCCGCAATGAGTTCTCCGAAGCGGGCGTGGATCTCGTCCTTGATACCTGCTCGTACTTCCCGCCTCATCCGTCCGGCCTGGATGGACTGACCCTCACCAACTCCGCGAAGTGGGCCTACTACGCACCGGGACTGCTGGGTGTGCCGGTCGGGTTCGAGAGTCTCGAACGATGTGTCGAGTCGGCCGTTGCCGGTCGGTGGATCCGATGACTTCGGTTCGGGGCCGATGGCTCGTTGCCGGGTCGATCGATGGCGAGATCCTTCGACTCGATGAATCGCTCAGTTTCTGGGGCGGCTTCGACGCAGCATCGGGTTGTGTCGTCGACCGTGCCCACCCCCAATGCGGGTCCCGTTTAACGGGGAAGGTGGTCACGATGCCCGGAAGCAGAGGATCGTCGGGCACGCCGGGGGTTCTCGGGGAGGCGATCCGTCTCGGAACGGCTCCGGCGGCACTCATCATCTCCCACGCCGACATCAATATCGTGGCCGGGGCGCTGACGGCCGAGACGTTGTATGGCGCCACGTGTCCGGTCCTCCTCGTAGACACGGCGGTACTCGATGGTCTGTGTAGCGGTGATTCTGTTCAGGCAGGGGAAGGGTCGGTCTCGTGACCTCGTATACCAAACCCTCGAAATGGTCGGATGCGACCAAGAAACTCTTTCCCCACTCCGTCGGTTTCACCGGTCCGCCAATGGACTTCGACGCAGCGCCGAGTGACTTTCTTCGGATCGCGCCACGTGAGGTTGGAGTGCACGGACGCCTTCTGCATGCACCTGGATACAGCCACCGACTGGACCAACGGGTCGACAACTTCCACCAACTCGAAGAGGTCATGCACTGCTTCGCCAATGCTGGGGCCGACGTCGTTGGTCAGGTCGGAACCAACTGGGTCCACGCCGGTGGTCGAGACGTTGATGACATCCGCACCTACGTCGCCGAGATGACAGATCGATACGAGACGCCGCTGCATATGGCTGGTCTCTCGCTCGTCGAGGCGTGTGTTGCGATGGGGTATGAACGGGTGGCGCTCAACTCGGTGTACTTCTGGCCGGACTGGCGTGATGGGGTTGTTCGTTTCCTGCGAAGCGCCGGGATCGATGTGGTCTGGTTCGGGAACTTCGTGGATCAGGGTTGGTACGCAGAGCAGTCGACGGTGAACGACCTCACGTGGATCTTCCCGGGCCGGTTGGCTCACGACTCGTGTCGGCACGTGGTGGAGAAGGCGGGGGACATCGATGCGATTCTGGTGAATGGGATGTCGAACTATCTGAACGAGGATGGAATACCCGAACGTTTCGTTTCGCTGGCCGCCGACATCGAAGCAGATCTCGACATCCCCGTGCTCGCCGCGGATATCACGCTCTACTGGCAGATCTTCCAGACCCTTGGTGTCGCGCCCACCGGTCGGCAGGGGTTCCTTCTCTCAACGTTGCAAAGCGGAAGTCACATCAAGGAGTAGCCGATGTTTCTGACTCTGTGGGCCACGCCGCGGTCCACTTCAACCGCATTCGAATGGATGATGCGCCAGCGTGGCGACTTCGCGTGTCATCACGAACCCTGGAACGAGCTGTACTACTACGGCGAGGACCGCGTGAGTCAACGAGACGCCCATGTCGAGGCTCGGGACGGCCATAACTATGCGGCGGTCTGGAAGTCCCTCAGTGACGAAAGTCGGGCCGGTCACGTGTTCGTGAAGGACTTCGTGTATTCGGTGGAACACACACTGACCGACGATCACCTCGACGAAATCACTCACACCTTCCTGATCCGAGATCCGGAACGGGTGGTGCAGGGACTGGCGAAACACTGGCCCGACTGCACCTGGGATGAGGTGGGGTTCGAGTCGCTTCATCGCCTGTTCCATCGAATCGCCGAGCGTGACGGGAAACCGCCATCCGTGATGTATTCAGGCGACCTGCTCGACGATCCCGCCGGTACCGCTGCTGCCTATTGCGACGCGGTTGGTATTCCGTTCGTCGCCGATGCCCTCGAGTGGGAGGCCGGAGACCGGAGTGATGTGAGTTGGTATGGCGAGGGGACCGGTCCCTGGCATGACAACCTCCGGGCGAGCACGGGGATCAAACCACCCAAGACGACCTATCCGCCACTGGAGGAGACGCCACGACTGTTCGAACTGTGCCAACGGGCGCAGCCGCTGTTCGATGAAATGCGTGAGTATGCCCTAGTCCCAAAACCACAGAAAGCCGTGCAATGAAGATCTCTCTTGAAGGCAAACGAGCCTTTGTCACCGCGGGCGGGGACGGCATGGGTCGAACCACTGCCATCACCATGGCCGAACTCGGGGCCGAGGTGTTCACCTGTGACATCGATGCCGCCGGTTTGGGATCGCTGCCGCAGGCGATCACAACCTTTCAGTGTGACGTGACCGATAGCGATGCGATCGACGAGATCTTCGACCAGATCGTGCCCGGTGGTCTCGACATTCTTGTTAACAATGCCGGTGTTGGCGGTCCAACCAAGATGGTCGAGGACATCACGAACGACGAGTGGGATCACTGCATGAACGTCGGCATCACGTCACAGTTCTATTGCGCCCGCCGGGCGGTGCCGGTGTTCAAAGCACAGCGCAGCGGCGTGATCATCAACATGGTGTCGGCGGCCGGGATCATGGGTTTTCCGGGCCGCTCACCCTACGTTGCGGCAAAGTGGGCGGTGTCCGGCTTCACCGAAACGTTGGCGATGGAGTTGGGTCCCCACAACATCCGGGTGAACGGCATCGTTCCCGGCAACGTGAACGGCGATCGAATGGAGCGGGTGATCGCCAACCACGCCGCGTTGGATCGCATCGATCCCGAGGAGGTGCGCCGGCTCTATGCCATCGGGACCTCGATGCAGTGTTACGTGGATCCTCAGGAGATCAGCGACCTAATCGCGTTCCTGGTCAGTGACTACGGCCGCCACATCTCTGGCCAACTCGTCGCCGTCGACGGAAACACCGAAACGCTCTACCCCCGCAGCTGACGTCCGGCGCCCCGAACCCGCCCGAACCGACGTCCAGCGCTGCCAACGCGCGTGAACCGCTCGATTCGGTCGGTTGGCGGTGGTTCACGACCTTCGGGAGCAGTTCGGGGTTGCGTGGTGACCGAGCCCGCCCCGAACCGACCTCCGGCGCCCCGAACGCGCCCGAACCGACGTCCAGCGCTGCCAACGCGCTTGAACCGCTCGATTCGGTCGGTTGGCGGTGGTTCACGACCTTCGGGAGCGGTTCGGGAGTGTGTTGGCCCGCAAGGTACGGTGCGGACGGTGGGGCCACTCGAAGGTGTGACGATTCTTGAGCTCTGGTCGATCGGACCGGGTCCGTTCGCAGCGATGTTGCTGGCCGACATGGGCGCAAACGTGATCCGCATCGACCGCCCCACCGAACCGGACTACGGCTACCCGCCAAACCAGTTCCGAACGTTGTACCGAAATCGCAGAGCCGTAACGATCGACTTCGATCGGCCGGAGGGGATCGAAACGTTCATGCGATTGGTCGAACAGGCCGACGGGTTGATCGAAGGAAACCGGCCCGGAGTGTGCGAGAAGCTGGGCGTGGGACCCGAAGACTGCCACGCCCGCAACCCGGCGTTGGTATACGGGCGGATGACCGGCTGGGGTCAGGACGGTCCGTTGGCCGACCAGGCCGGATTCGATCTGAGCTACATCTCGCTGACCGGAGTGGCCCATGCGGTAGGTCCGGCCGACCATCCCGTTCCACCGCTCATCCTCGGCGGCGATTTCGGCGGTGGTGGCACCTTCCTGGCGATGGGCATGCTGGCAGGAATCATGTCGGCCACCAAGACCGGTCAGGGGCAGGTGGTCGACGCGGCGATGGTGGATGGTTCGGCCAACCTCATGGCTTACATGTACGGGGGACTACCGACCGGATTCTGGCGCAACGAGCGTGGCACGAACACCGTCGACGGTGGCCACTGGTTGTACCGGATGTACCGGTGCGCCGACGACCGGTTCGTGTCGGTCGCCTGCCTCAGCCCTCGGCTGTACGGGAACTTCGAGGCCGCATTCGAACTCGATCCGGACGAGTTCGGCTTCCATCGACCTCGGACCGATTGGCCCGAACTGGGAGAGAAGTTTGCGGCCATCGTGGCCACCAGAACCCGCGACGAGTGGGTGGCCCACGTCGATGGCCGCAATA
>CALGOA010000137.1 GCA_937958015.1 uncultured Acidimicrobiales bacterium
AGCCAGTCGTTCACATGATCCGACAGGAACTGATCGGTCGGGGTCGGCGAGTTGGAGCCGAGCTTGATCCGTTCTCGGGGCTGTTCATCGCGTGGGTCGTGGCCTTTGGGGTACAGGATTTCGATGTGGCCTTTGGGTGAGGTGTCACCCAGGATCAGATCAACGAGTGCGTCGTGAGCCAACGCGGCGCCGACAACCTCCGGGCGGGTACTCGCCAACTCTTTTTCTCGGTCGGTGACGGCATTGATCACTGCTTCTCCAGCTAAGGGTTCGAAGGTGCCGTCGAAGTGGATATTGCCGAACAGATCCCGACCCCACACGAAATGCCTCGTGGCCTGGGCCCGGAGGAACTCATCCAGGTGTTCGTTCGCATCCGCGGCCGCCAGCCATTCGTCGAGCTTGACCCGGAACTCCTCAGGCGTGCACAACACCGCCAACGCCGCCAGATCCTTCTCGGCGTACGCGAACTGGCGGGAATCAGCGGTTTTGGCGGCTCGGGTGATGATGTCGATATGGCCGGTGGTGATCTTTCCGTCGATGAGGGCCCGATGAAAATGCGGGAACCGATGCCTCGTCCTACCGGCCCGCAGCAGTTGGGTAGCCCGGTGACGGGGCACATGCGTGTGGGCCGACACCAACGCGACCACCGATTTCTCGCCCTTGGTGTAACAGGCGGCTCGTTGGTCTCCGGCGTCCATGTACTGACCCGCCATCACCCCAGCGGTCTCACTGGTCTGAACGAGTTGGACGATCGCGTCAGCCCACTCCTCAGTCGACAACGCCGCGGGGTCGGTCATTCCAAGTTTGATCAAAGCCGTGCCGGCAGCGATCAACGCTTCACGCTCCGGGCCGAGAAGGCCGACACCAAAGTCGCACATGTTTCCCGCCCAGGAAGTCATACCCCCATCATGAACGAGGGGTGAGACACTAACCCCCCAAAATCAGGCCCCACAGCGAACAAATCCGAAGAAATCTCGAACCTCCGGAGCTACGGACCGTCTCCCTCGACAGCTCGCCAGCGATGCAGCAATAGGCCGCTGGTGCGGTCCAGTGTCCAGTAGTGACCCTGCCCCGGCTGGTCGTGTGCTCGGTCGATCGGTTCGCCGGTGAGGTGGAGCATCAGCAACGTGCCAACCGCTCCGTGGCCGACGATCACGGTGTCGTGGGCGGCGTCGACTAGGAGGTCAGCAACGGCATCGACGATTCGGCGCTGAGCGGCATTGGCGGTCTCCCAGCCCTCGGCCGAATCGGCCGGAGCGGCAAAGAATCGGTCGGCCAACTGCTCGTGCCGTTCATGGGGAACGAACCCGGTGGCGGATCGATCGGTCTCACCGGTGTTCGGTCTCACTTCCACGGCGAGACCTGCTGACTCGGCGAGCATCGCCGCGGTCTCACGGGCTTTCGTTTCTCCGCTGCTGACAAGTTGTCCGATATCGGCGATCCAGGGGTTACGCAGCATCGCCTTCACACGTCTCCGTCCTACGTCGCTCAACGACCAGTCGGTAACCGCTACGTGAGGATCGATCTCCACATTGGGATGGGTGACGTAGCGCAACAGCGACATAGCCGCGAAACCGTACCGGCCCGTTCTGTCGTCGGGCGAACACAATTCGAGGATCTGGCGTTCGGGGAGCACAACGATTGTGCTGCCCGAACGATTTTTGGGAGGGAGCGGGAAGGGGGTGGTGGTGGGTTACTGGTAGGTGACGATGACCGGGAGGGGTTCTACGGCGTTCACCTGACCGGGGGTTGCCGTTGGGAAGTCTTCGTCGATGAAGTTCTTCCACGCCCACCACAGTTGTTGATCGGGGCTGGTGGGCAACTCTCGCATGGCGGCCCATGTGCCGTACTTCGACCCGAGCGAACCCTGTCCGTCCACGTGCACCACCACGGCGACCTCGGGCGGGGTTTTGATCAGTTGCCGATCCGGAAGCATCCGCTCCTGGAACTGGTGAAGGATCAGCGTTTTCTGGGGAAGTGTTTCCTCGTGCACGAGGCCGGCGAGATAGTCGATGACCGCATTTACTTCTTCGGCTGACACACCACCGATTTGACGGAGATGACGCTGGTCGGGTTTGAGGCGCCATTCTGGATCCAACGCGAGGCCGACGTTCGGGAGTCGAAGGAACTCTTCGTAGATCTTGGCCTGAGTGAGGAAGTCGGTCCGGCCGGGTTGAAGATCGAGGATCACCGAAACGTCGTTGGCCATGGCGGCATCGATCCACGGCCGGATGACCTCAATATCCATCTCGTTGCTGTAGTTGCCATCGTCGCCGGCTTGGGTCGCGGCGACGGTGGCGATGATTTCGAAGCCCGGAAGGGCCGGTGGCAGTCCTTCGGCGTTGTACAGCGCGGCTCGTTCGGTGACCCGTTCGACGGCTCGGTCCGGATCGGTCTCGCCCAGCAGTCCCAACCGGAACGTCAGTGGGTTGCCGTAGTAGGCAACGATCCGGCGATCGGGGAAGACCCGGGTACCGCCGCCGAACAGTTCGGTATCGGACGCGGCCAGCGCAACCTGCCATTGTTCGGTCGGCGTGGCCTCACCCGCCAATAGAACGGTCTCACGGCCGGCGACGACGTCTCTGGTGGCGTCGACGTCGGAGATGTCCGCTACCGCCACGTCACCCCCGCCCGCTCGAAGAGCAGGCAACGCAAGGTATGCCTCGGTCACCGCCCCGAGGCGGTAGAGCACCAGTGGCCCCTCGCCCGTCGACGCCGCAGCCGGTGGGTCGAAGGGCGGAATGGTTGTGGTGGGGACCGGAGCCGCCGTGGTTGTGGATTCCTCGCCGTCGCCGGCGACAGCGGTGGTCTCGGACGACTCGGCCACAGTGGTCGTTGTGGTCGTTTCGACCACCGTGGTTGTGGACTCGCCGTCAGCCGTTTCCTCGACGACCGTCGTGGTCGTGGTGGTTGGGGGTGCGGTTGTTGTGGTCGTGGGAATCGGTAGATCGGTTACCGATGCGGTGAACTCGCCGACGATGGCGGGCGGCAGTCCGACCGAGATGACGTTCTCCACCTCGAGACGATCGAGTTCGCTTTGAACCGCAGCAACGTCGGCGATCGAATCCACCCGCAGCAACGGCACCTCGTCGGAAATCGCCGTCTCCGATGCGAGCCGCACGGCGTCGTCGTCGACCCCCAGCACCACGACGGCGCTGGCCATGCAGTTGTAGCCAGATTCTGACAGCGCAATCATTCCGGCCACGTCGGTGGCTGGCGCTTCGGTGAGGGTGATGGGAAGCCGCTCCGGTTCACAGACTTCGGCTGTCGTAGTTGCATCGGCATCGATCGACTCGCCCAGATCCTCGGCCGTTGTGGCCGGACCCGACGAATCGGAACCACCATTCGTACATGCCGTCATCAAAAGGACGAGCGTTAGGGCCACCGAACCCGCAAACTTCATCCCCAAAGCCTGCTACAGGTCCGCCGGTTTGTGGCGGACCCCGACAGGAGTCACGCCTCTTCGGCGATGTCGTCGGGATCGGGCCCGACGTCGTGCACGAGGCCCCGGCGAGCGGGAGCACCATCGTCGGTTGCAACCAGATCGTTGATCCGGCGGATCATCTGATGCAGACGGGCGAAGCTGCGGTTATTGAAACGCATCTGTAGGCGCTCCAGATCGAGATGGTCCTGGTCACGCTCCTCGGCGGCGGTGGGAACACCCCGCTCGATCTCGCCGGAAACGATAATGTCGGAGAACTCTTCGTTCAGGACTGCGATCGACTCGTCGGAGACCGAGCGATTCAGCCGGATGATCAGCCGCTTCCCGACGTAACGGATCGAGTGGTACCCGGAATAGAAGTGGCAGACGTACCGTGCCGCTTCGGCTGCGTCCTGGGTGTGGAAGTACAACGAGGTGTCGGCCGGGCTCACGTTTCCGCCCTCCAGCAGCTGTTCGTTAACGAAACGCTGCCAACCCTGCCAGTAGGTGGACCCGGGTGAATCCAAGAGCACGATCGGCGCCGGATAGGACTTGCCGGTCTGCATGAGCGTGAGCAGTTCGAACCCTTCGTCGTGGGTGCCAAACCCACCGGGCATCAGCACGAACGCGTCGCTCTCCTTGGTGAAATAGAGCTTGCGGGTGAAGAAATACTTGAATGTGGCCAGCTTCGGATCGTCGGCGATGATCTCTGCCGCATCGGCTTCGAATGGAAGGACGATGCTCACGCCGTAACTGTTCTCGACGCCTGCGCCCTCGATTGCCGCAGTCATCACGCCCGGCCCAGCGCCCGAGATGATCATCCAGTCCCGATCGGCAATCAGACGACAGAAGTCAGCGCAGATCTTGTAGTCCGGCGCATCGGGCGAGGTCCGGGCCGATCCGAAGACGGTACATTTCGCCCGGTCGGGATCCTGGCTGAAGACCTTGGAGCCGTTCAGCATCTCGGCCAATGCCTGGGACGCGATCTTCAGTTCGAGTCGCGAGAGTTTGGCGGCGTCCATATCGAGCGCAGTGGTGATGAGCCGACGAATGATGTCATCGTTTCGGTCTTCGCCGATCTGTGAGATCAGGCCGGTGACCAACTGGTCGATGGCCGCCTCGCCATAGAGGTTCCGGGGTTTAGGAGCTGACACAGAGTTGACGGTAGCCGTAACGACTTGGGCCACGTCGGCTGTACTCTTCCTCGGTGGCCCAACTCACCGATGCTGTGCATCGACAGCACCCTGACATCACTCCCCCGGGCCAGGTTCCCGACGCCGACAATCATCGCTGGATCGCCATCAACGATGACGACGGCGATGTGTGGATGTTCGACGTCACCTATCTGCTCAGCCGTTACCACTGCATCTATGGGCAGGGTTGTCCGGGAATCGACGTGGAACCAGACCACACCGAAACCCTCGGCTGTTGTGTCCACGGCGCGTACTTCGTCGATGCCGACGACATGAAAGACACGTTTCGTCACGTCAAACGCCTCACCCATGACGATTGGCAGTTCAAGGGTCTGGCCGAGGAGCAGAACAAGGGCAAGGGACGCAAACCCTCCGAGTACGGCGCCTTCACAAAACTCGAGACCGGAGAATGGACCACCCGCGTACACGAGGGTGCGTGCATCTTCCTGAACCGCTCCGATCATCCCGGTGGGGCCGGTTGTGCGCTGCATTCGGCTGCATTGCGATCCGACGAACGTCCGATGGATTGGAAACCGGATGTCTGTTGGCAGGTCCCGATCCGCATGGATGTCCACACCGACGACAACTCACGCGACACCGTGTTCATCAAGGCGTGGGAGCGACACGACTGGGGCGGCGGAGGCGATGACTTCCACTGGTGGTGTAGCGAAGAACCCGAAGCGTTCACCGCAGCCGAGCCGGTCTACGTGACGGCCAAGGATGAACTGATCGGTTTCGTTGGCGAGGACCTCTATGCGGCGCTGGCCGAACAGCTCGATGCGATCGTTGCCCAGACCGTTACGCCGGTAACGATCGGACGTTCGGAGTAGTCGTGGGCGAGGAATGGCAGGAGCCGTATCTGGATCGAGCCGATCAGTTGGCTCAGTCGCTGGAGGACTTCGTGCAGACGCTGAACGAGGTCATCGTCGATCATCTGAGCACCGCACTCGAAAATGGTCACGAGGGCCGGCCGAAGCTGGACAAGGACCTGCAAACGGCCCGCCGAGCCATCGAAAAGGCAATCCACCTCCTCGAGCGCTGAGGTTCTCCTCGAACGAACTAAACCAGTGGCCGAAATGCGCCGAAGTTCAACACACCTATGGACTTCTCCGCCGCCAACATCAAGGATGCCTGTTTGGCCAAGGGCCTCGTGCCGCCCGACCACGTGGTGGAACAGCTCGTCTCTGCACTGGATGCCGAGAAACACGTCATCCTCACCGGTCCTCCGGGAACCGGCAAAACAACGCTCGCCTACATCACCGCTGAGATCGCTCAGCAGGCGATGATGGGCACCGGGTATCTCCCGACGACCGCTTCCTCGGAGTGGACCACCTACGAAACCGTCGGTGGTTTCCAGCCGACCGCCGAAGGCCTGATCTTCCGACCGGGCCTTTTTGTCGAGGCGATCATGAGCGGTGCCTGGCTCATTATCGACGAACTGAACCGAGCCAACTTCGACCGCGCCTTCGGGCCGTTCTTCACGGTGCTTTCGGGTTCACCCGTGGTGTTGCCCTACAAGCGGGCCGGCCAGTCCAAACCACTTTCGATCGTCCCGCAGGGGGCCGAGGCACCGATCGATTCCGACGTTCTCCGGGTGCCGGCGTCGTGGCGAATCATCGCCACCATGAACATGCTCGACAAGAACCTCCTGTTCGACATGTCATATGCCCTGATGCGTCGCTTCACCTTCATCGAGGTTGGGTGCCCCCCGACCGAGGTGTACGAAGGTCTCCTCCCCGGACCGGCCAAGATCGTCAGCTCGCTGCTTCCGTTGCGCGAGATCAAGGACCTGGGCCCCGCCATCTACATCGACGCCGGCAAATACGTGACCCGGCGGGCCAAGGACGGAATCACCAAGAGCCGAGCGCTCTATGAAGTTCTGTACGCCTACTTCCTTCCGCAGTTCGAAGGGATGGCCGACGAGGATGCGACGGCTCTCTACCGAATCGTCGAGCCCCTGCTCGATCCGCCTGAACTCAGCGAAGCACGTCGATCGATCGCCGAAGTGCTCGGCGTCGAACTGGTGGTTTGACCGTGTCCACGGCGACGTCGACAACGTCTGCCGAAACGAAGAGTGCACCGGGTGCGGTCTCACCCAGCGAAGCGATCTGGCACCTCCTTGATCACCCATTCCGGCCGATCGATTCAACCCGAGCGATGTTCGGACTCACGCCCGCAGCGGCGCGGCACGTGGTTGGCAGAGAACTTCTCAACAGCGACGAAGCGACCCGCCTACTGGATGCCAGTCCCGACATTCTGCGGTACATGCGCAATCAGCAGGGATCCAAGCAGGTTCGAAGTGTCGGGTCGGTGAACGGACCGATCCAGTGGCACTCCACGATCATGGCCCGTGCGGCCGCTGGTTTCCCCGAGGATCTGTTCATCTGCGCCGCTCCCTACCGCGACTTCGACGTACCGGAGAACCAACTGTTCGCGTACGCGTTGAAACGCCTGGTCGATGCCGGTCGACATGTGAACCTCCTCGACCGCGAATCGTTTGAGGACGAGCGGGTAACGAAGGCTCGAAGCCGGGCGCGCGATGCCGCCACCTTCTTGGCCTTCCGCTCGCTCGACGGGGTGTCACCCCGAAACGATCCGCTGACGGTTCGACGGACCCGTCGCAGCAAGGCGCGATCCACCTACGATCCCGTGCTCGACTTTCTTCCTCGAGCCATGCGGCCACTGAGTGGTTGGGCTCTGACCCACCTGGGCGATCGACGTACGTCACAACAACACAAGGTCCTGCTGGCCGTCCTCGCCTGTTTACGGCGCGAGGGTGTCGATGTGCGCCCGTTCGAGCCCGTCAACGGCGTACTCCATGCTGGACCGGTCGAGTATCGGCACCCGGGCTCCCGGGGTCTCGCCGGTGCCCACGGAATCCGAATCGGCGACGTATTGATCGATGTGCCGGACGTGTCGGGCGATCCGGCCGGAGCTATTCGGCGACTGGGTCAACGCAGCGGAACGTTGCGGCCCTTCATCGCCGAAACCGTCGCCCACGTGAACGCCCTGTCAGACCAGATTGTGGAGGCGGCCAGCGCCGAGACGGCCTGGAAATAGCGCCGCCCACCTTAGGTGGTTACCTCGATGATCTCCTCGAGGCGAACGATGTCTTCGGCGCTTACGACACCGAGGAAGATGCCATCCGAGGTGAGGATGGCCAACATGTCATAGCCGCCCTGCTGCATGGCCACCATGGCATCGCGGACGTACCAGTTTGGTGACCCGACCGGTGCTTCGGTATCCATCACCTCCGCCACCGTCGTTTCGTTCCACAGATCCCTGTCGACCGACGCACACAACGAGATGGTGCACAGACCGAGGTAGGTACTTCCGTCGACGACGGGAGCGGTCTTCAGCTGCTGCCCGATCGCCAGGTTGTGTATGAATTCGTACACGGTGCTGTCGGGGGGAACACTTAACGGGATCGGCTTCAGGACGTTCCCGACCGGGCTGTTGGCTTTTCCTTCGATCAGACCGGTGCGTTCGATCAACTGACCGGTACTCACCGACGATGGACCCGCTACCAACTGCGACACCGCAGCCGCAACGAGCGCAGGCACGACCGCACCGCCACCGGTTGATTCGGCGACGAACATGACTGCCGCCAGCGGCGTTCGGTAGCCAGCGCCCAGGAAGGCCGCCAGGCCGATAACCGGCCACAGGTTCTGATTGGTCGAACCGATATCGAGGGTGTCGAGAGCCGTGCCGACCAGCGAACCGAACAGTACGCCCTGGATCGCTAGCGGGATGAAGAAGCCGCCGGTGCCGCCGGCCCCAACGGTGACGAAGGTCGATAGCGCCTTCACGACGAAGACAAACAGCACCGCGGTGAACGCATGATTGTCCTCGAGCAACCAGTCGACCACGTGCAGACCGGGGCCGAGGGTGACCGGATCACCAACGGTGCTATCGCTGAGCACCGCCAGACCCGCCAACACCGCTCCACCGATGATGACGGTGTTGACCTTGGAGTAGGTGGATGCGATTGCCTTGGCCCGACGGACGCACCAGGCGTAGGCCCGGCCGCCGAAACCCGCACCGACGCCGAGGACCACTGCTCCGATCAGCTGAGCCGAGCCCACGCCGGAGTCAAAGGCGAACGGCAGGACCGCTTCGGGCTCCACCAACGGAATGGTGACGAAGGCGAGGTAACCCGCCGCCGACGCAAGCAGCGAAGGAAGGAGGGCCCGATGGGCGAGGTCGTCGCGATAGGGCGCCTCGAGGGCGAACACGACGCCAGTTGCGGGCGCCTGGAACAGACTGGAGACACCTGCGGCCGCGCCGGCGGTGAGCAGAACCTTGGCGTAGTCGTTACCGAGCCACTTCCGCAGCCAACCCGACATGCGAAGACCGGTCATCGAACCGGCGTAGATAGCGGGACCCTCCAGACCGACCGCTCCGCCGAGACCGATCGTGGCCATACCCGACATGAGACGGGGCATGAGATCCCGGCCTCGAAGATACGGAGTCTGCTGGTGATAGGCCCGAATGTACTCATCGGAGGTCGATGCACTGATGCCGCCGCCGAAGGTGCGCAGGATCAGAGTTCCGATCGCCAGGCCGACCATCGGGGCCACCGCCGCGATGTAAAGAGGCTGCTCGCGAAGGTTGTCGAGGAGCAGCTGAAGCACGATCCATTCGAGGACCGACACGAAGGCACCAACGATGAGGCCCACCACAACCGACGCCGCCAGAAGACGACTTACGTTCTGTTCCGGCGCCAGCGAGCGTAGGGAAGTCAGTACTCGCTGCACAGCGTTCCATACTGCCGCCGGACCGCTCACTTTTCGTGCCCATGCCTGCACAAAATCTTGGAAATTCATCTCGTGACGCGACCACTCGATTCCAGCGATGCCGCAGTGGCGCTCTGTGGCAATTGTCATGGGCCGTTTGACCCAAACCCCTCAATAGGGGATCGATTTCGCCCGACGCTGGTTCGTGACAGGCTGGTTATTCGCCTACAATGGTGAGTCCAGTGCAAAGCACCGTGCATCGAAATGTCAGGAGTGCCGTGTGAAAAAAGGGCGCCACCGTAGGTACGAGGAAGCTCGTGCTCTCAAACAAACCGTTCATAACGACGACATCGAGTCACTTTTTGACCGACTCGACGACGACCCGTTCGATCTCCCCGTGACCGACGAGGCCAGCCTCGTGGGTGAAGACGAGGACTAGTTCCCCCAGCCCGGCGAATGCCGAGGTCCCCTACAGGACCTCACCGCTGCGCCGTTCCAAAACCAAACCGCCCGCACCATCAAACGCGATGGCTGCTTCGCCACGCACCAACATCTGGATCGGGCCGCCGATGATTTCGTTGCGCCATCCCTGATCCAAACGGCTTTGCGCGCCATCGGTGAGAAAGTTCTCCACGTCGCCGCGGGTAGCCAGCGCAGCCGGATCCAGGTCGGAGTCCCGTGCGACCTGTGACACCCAGGACGTCACCAGTGACACGACGGGCCGCAACGCTCGATCCAGTTCTGCCCCCTTGACCTTCAGCGGTTCGGGAGCGGGAAGGTCCCGGCTCGCGGCAACAACCTCGAGAATCGCTTTGCCCACCTGAGCCGATGTGTGGCGTCCGTCGACCCCCCGAATCGCTTTCAGCTCGTCCATGGTCTTGGGGGCGCGTTGGGCGATGCCTACCAGCGCGATGTCGCTGACGACGGTGCGCACGGGCACATCGATCTCGGCGGCCCGATTGTCGCGCCAGCGAACGAGTTCGAGGGCGATCGCCAATGCCCTGCCCTTGAGAGCTCGGGCTTCTTTGATCCTTCGAAGCGACTCGGCTGGGGTTCGCTGGTGAAGGGCGTTCGCCAACATGGCCGAACATTCGTCCTCGACCCAGGCCAGCCGGCCCCGTTCGTTCAGTTCGGACAGAAGTTTGTCTGCAGCCGACAGGAGATGTTCCACATCTGCGGCGGCGTAGCTCAACTGGTCCGGGGTGAGCGGACGACGGAGCCAATCGGTCAAGCGGTCGGCTTTGGCCAGCTGCACGCCCTCGTACCGGCTGAGGAGGGTGGCCAACGACGCCGAGGACAAACCGAGAAATCCGGCTGCGATCTGAGTGTCGAAGAGTCGGCGGGGCAGGACCCCACACGAACGCATCATGACCTCGAGATCCTGAGCCGCAGCGTGCATCACACACAGACGATCCGAGTCGAGCAGTGCCGCCAGCGGCATCAGGTCGACCTCCAGCGGGTCGATCAGGACCAGTTCGTCCTCGGTTGCCATCTGCACCAATGCAACCTTCGGAAAGAAGGTTTTCTCGCGGTGAAACTCGGTGTCGATGGCGTAACGATCCGACGTCAGCGCCCGATCGATAAAACTCGCAAGGTCGGCGCTATCGGTAATCGGTTCGTGCACGACCTTCTACTGTAGGTCCTCACCAGCAGTTTTGAGGAGCCGTTCCAACTCTGCCGGGTCATCGGCGTCGGCCGACCGAATCGGGTCCACCTCGATCAGTACGTTGTCCCCGGCATCGATGGCGTCGCTCATTCGCCGCTGCCCGGCCCGAAGCAACGCATTGATGGACGTCGCGCGTTGGGTGGGCCAACATCCCAGTATCGGGTGCGGTGTGCCATCGATCGTGGCGATGGCGGCCGTGGAATTGTCGCTGGCCTGCACCAACCGACGGATCGTTTCTGCAGTGAGCAGCGGCATGTCACACGGCACTACGACAATTCGCGTGACACCGGCCGCCCACGCCAGCGCGGTCCCCAACGCCGCCAGCGGCCCCTCGCCCGGCAGGCGGTCGGGAACCGACGGAATCGACAGCGCGGCCGAGAGCTCTGAGGATCCACCGATAAGAACGATCGGGTCGATGCCAGCATCACGGAGAGCACCGAGTGCGACCCCTGCCATGGGCCCTGACGGCGTGGCGGCCAACGACTTGTCGGAACCGAACCGTGAGGACTCGCCGCCGGCAAGGATTGCGCCGGCGACCGGAGGCCGCCGGTCTAGGCCAGCTCGGACGGGGGCCATGCGGGATCGAGTTGGCGCAGGAAGACGGCGGTACGTTCCGCCTCGTCGTCTTCGCCGATTTCGGTGGCGGCGCTGTGCAGACCGTGTAGTGCGCGAAGGAAACCCTGGTTGGTCGGGTGTTGCCACCGCACGTAGCCCGATCCGCGCCACCCGTTCTGTCGAAGCGTGTCGAGTCCGCGGTGGTATCCCACCCGGAACGCTGCGTAGCGTTCGATCGGATGCCGACCGAGTTCACCGAGTCGAGCCCATCCGTCGAGATACCGGGGGTGATCAGCCACGATCGACGACACCGCCTCACGGCGGGCATCGACGTCGTCGATGGCCAAGGCGGCATCGAGACGGTCGGTGACCTCGGAGATCACCTGAGGAAGGACGGTTTCGGGCGGTCCACTGGTCCCGAGATCAAGATTGGTCACGTCAACGATCGTACGGTGAGGAGGAGAGATCGCGGCACCTGATCGCCGTCCCGGCTGGTGACCAGCTCAGCTCGAGGTCAGATTTGTGAGAAGGGGCCCTCGGACGGGTCGATTTCTTCACCGGTCTCGAGGAACTGTCTGGTGGCCTCATAGGACGCGGTCATGAGGTCCCGGCCCTGGCTGTAGTCGTCGAACCGAACCCTCGGAGACCCGCCGGCCGGCAGCCGGATGATGTCACACTCGTCGGCGATTTCTGCGAGGTCCTCTTCGACCCGCTGCACCCGGGCGGTCCAGTACGCATGCATCAGCGAATCGAACGGCTTCTCCGGCTCGAGCGGCCGGGGGTCCAGATGGCCAACCTGCAGGATGTAGAGCTTTCGGGCCCCCTGCGCCACCGCCCATTCGAGCGGAAGTTCGTTTACCACTCCCCCGTCGTACAACAACCGGCCATCGACCTCGACGGGCGGATAGACCGCGGGCAGAGCGGCCGAGGCCATAAGGGCCGGGATGAGCGGGCCGGTGTCGAACCAGTGGGCGGCGGCCAGGTGGGCGTCGGTCGCCACACAGGCGAACGGAACCTTCAGATCGGCGAACGTACGGGCCGGCAACTCGGCGTGGAGTAGATCCTCCAGGATCTGCGGGTCGTGGATGCTGGCCTTCTTCAGCGCCATCTGGGCAATGAAGGGCAGCCGACTCCTGGGCATCAGATCGGGCTTGTCGTCGGCCAGGTTGCTCCACAGTCGAACCAGGCGATCGATGCCGCCCCCGGTCGGGTCGGCAGCAAATGATGCGCCGTTGATCCCACCGACCGAACAGCCGGTGATGATGTCGGGGACGATGTCGGCCTCGTGCAGCGCACGCAACATGCCGACCTGTACCGATCCGAGCACACCCCCGCCACTGAGAATGAAGGCGGTCTTGGGTTCTCCGACGACGCGGGCGCGGGTCTCGGCCAGCCGCTCCCGCAACGATCCACGTTTTCCAAACCCGCCTCGAAATCTCGACGACCGCTGTGCCACGACGCCATCCTAGGCACTTCACTGCCAGCACTGCGGACGCCCAGCGCAGCGTGCTCACGTGTGGCTCGTGGGTGGGGCCGCGGATCGCTATGCGGCGAGGTAGGCCGCGAGTGGCTCCCAGTACATCTGCTGCCATCCGGCCTCCAGGTGCTGCGCAGCCCCGTCGGGAACCGAGCTGTGGGTCAGGGTGATTTGGGTCCCCTCACCCTCGTCGGCGAAGTCGTACCGAACCACTGAATACACGCCGTCGGGCCAGTCGGCGGGACGCCACGCTTGAACGATCCGAACGCCGGCTTCCACATCCAGTGTGAATCCCTGAATCGCTCCTCCGTGGGTGGTGAAGGGAGTGCCGGGTTCGGCCACGATCTCGGCGGGTGCGCCCGTGACGGCCGAGTGGCGGTCGGCCTCGGCGATCGCTCCATAGACATCGGGGCGGGAGGCGGCGAAGGTGTTGGTCTGGGTGAATGAATCGGTCATGGTGAATCCTTAGTTAACTAGTTGGTTTATTTAACCGAGTGGTTTATCATCGCTTTCATGGTTGATGCAACCCCCTCCCCCGAAATCGAACTCGACGCCGTCTTCTCGGCCCTCGGCAATAGCACTCGGCGGGCGATCGTGGCCCGGCTCGGTTCCGGAGATGCGACGGTGTCGGAATTGGCCGCACCGTTCCAGATGTCACTACCCGCAGTCTCGAAACATCTCACCGTCCTCGAGGACGCCGGTCTGATTCATCGAACCCGGCACGGAAAATCCCGTCGCTGCTCCCTTCACGAACCGGCACTCGACACGGCACAGTCCTGGCTGACCGATCGTCGGAAACACTGGACCGCCACGCTCGACTCGCTGGCTGACTATATCGAAGGGACCGAATCCGCATGAGGGACCTTCAGCCGCCCGTTCTGGTCGTCCAGAAACACATCAAGGCGTCGATTCATCGGGTGTTCTCGGCCTGGACCACACCTGAACACCTGACCCGTTGGTGGGGTCCGAGTGGCATCGACTGCACCGAGGCCGAGGTGGACCTACGGGTGGGCGGTGGTTTCCGGCTTGCCAACCTCCTGCCCGACGGCACGACGATCTGGATAGCCGGGATCTATGAGGAGATCGACGTGCCGAACCGACTGGTCCACACCTGGTTCGTCGAGTCGGATCCCAACCCGTCGTCGGAGCGGGTAACGATCGAATTCGTCGAGGCCGATGGCGGCACACACATCACCGTCACCCACACCGGCATTACGACCGAGCCGGCCCGAGAGAGCCACGAAGGCGGCTGGATCGGCTGCCTCGAAAGACTCACCACCCTCCTGGAGACCTAACGGCCAACCCGCCCGAACCGCTCTGTTCGATCGTCAACCCGCCCGAACCGCTCTATTCGATCATTTCAGACGGGTTCGCACCACCAAACAGCGTTTCGAGCGCGTTCGCCACGCACCGCACGATGCGAGCGCAGGCAATATCACAGCTCCGTGAAACGTGGCCGAAGCGACCCGGAGTGAAGCCCGGAAGTCCGGAACTGGAAGCGGACGCCGTCGAGGAACGAGACGGCGAAGCGGAAGTGGAGGGCTACCGGCGCGCAACGAAGGCGAGCGCAGGCAAAAATTAGGGACAGCGGACCATACGCAGGGTGTCGGTGGCGCCTATGGTGGCGCTGGAGCCGCCGAGGACGGCGACGATGTCGCCCGAGCGCACGTGGCCCTCGTCCTTGGCGATGTTCAGCACGTTGCGGACCGATTCGTCGTTGCTTTCGATCCGGTCGATCTTGATGGCGGTTGCACCCCAGCTCATGGAGAGTTGGCGAACGGTGCGTTCCTCGGGACTGAAGCCAAGGATCGGCGCCTTGGGCCGGAACCGGGCGATGGCGCGAACCGTGAAGCCGCTGCGGGAGATGCAGAGGATGGCCTTGACCCCCATCTCCATGGCGGCTCGCCAGGTTGCCATGGTCATCACGTCGGTCACGGCGGAATCGACCGATTGGGGTTCGATGAGGCGATCGCGTTTGATGTGGTGGGCCCAGCCTTCGTAGTCGAATTCTTCGTCGGCTCGTTTGGCGATGGCCGCCATGGTGGAAACCACGTTGGCGGGATCGTTGCCGACGGCTGTCTCGGCCGAGAGCATGACTGCGGAGGTCCCGTCGAAAACTGCGTTTGCGACGTCGGACGCCTCGGCTCGGGTTGGCGCCGGGGCGGTGATCATCGATTCGAGCATCTGAGTGGCGGTGATAGCGGGACGACCCAGGGCGATACAGCGGGCGATGATGTCCTTCTGCAGGTGGGGCAATTCGTGGAGCGAGAGCTCTGCTCCGAGATCACCACGGGCGACCATGACCGCGCCGGAGGCGAGGATGATCCCGTCGAGGTTCTCGACCGCCGCCTTGGTTTCGATCTTGGCGACGACGAGCGGACCCCGTGGGGCCGGTTCGGTGCCGACCCGACGAACGTCGTGGGCGGATCGGACGAAGCTTAAGGCCACCATGTCGATACCCGCGGTGACGAACGCATCGAGCAGCCGAAGATCCTCGTTGGTGGGCGTATCCAGCTTCAGACGTTCCGAAGGAATGTGAAGGCCGGGTTTACCCATCACACTTCCGCCGTACTGCACCTTGATCTTGAGCTTGTCCGGGAGCGAGTCGGTGACCTGGAACACGACCGAGCCGTCACCGACGATGAGCCGGTCCCCGACCAGCACATCGCCGAGGAGCGAGTCATAGTCGACGGTGAACGTGTCCTTGGTACACGGGCCATCGCCGGGGGTGAGGAAGAACTCGGCACCGGTATCGAGGTGGCGCTTCTCTTCGAAGAGGCCCAAACGGATCTTTGGTCCGGGAAGGTCGGCCAGGATGGCGACGTTCGCCTCGGTGGTGGCTACGACGGAGCGAATTCGTCGGTACCGCTCGAGACCGTCTTCCAAGGTGCCATGGGACAGGTTGATGCGCGCCACATCCATCCCCGCCTCGATCATGTCCTTGAGCGTTGCCTCATCGTCGGAAGCGGGTCCGATACTGGCGATGATCTTCGTTCGGCGATTCATTGACAAAACGCTAGGCGGCGATGACCCCAATAGTCGCCATACCACCCCGTTACCTTCGGGTAGTAATCGACGAGCAACACTCGCTCGAAACGGTCCCTCAGGTGAGTGCGAGGGAGTAAGTCACGTTGGCGACGGCTTCGGGACGGTCGAGACGGGGTTCACCGTCGTCGGCTGTCGAGACCATGGCCACTCGAAAGACCGCCAGAGAACGGCCCAGCTTGACCATTTGGCAATCGGTAACGATCACGGGTCCGACCGGGCGCCGAAGGAAGTCGATCGAGAGGCTGGTGGTGACCGCCAGCGCGGCATCGCCAAGGTGTCCGAGGATCAATGCGTAGGCGACGGTGTCTGCGAGCCGCATGAGCGTGGGACCGCTGACGGTCTCGCCGGGCCGGAGGTCATCGACCCCGACCGGATAGTGATATCGACAGGCCGAGGGCTCGAAGATCGAGAATCGATCGGGGTCGTACGCGTCGGCCCGCTCGGGCCATGCGGTCTGCATGAAGCGGTGAAGATCGTTGCGATCGAATCGCAGATGGTCCGCCGAGGGATGACTGGGCTGGGGACCGGTCGACATCTCAGCCGACGCAGCCGCACTCGACGGTCTGTTCCATCACCTTGAACTTGAACGGCGTACTGGCCGAGAGCGTTCCACACCCCAGACACTGAAGAGCGAAACCGTCGGAGGTCTGCACCATTCGAAGTGGCGCTTCACCGGTAGAGAGCTTCTTCTCTTTCTTGCGCTTCTTGGGCTGAAGGACCTCGGGCAGGTTGGTGAGGTCGAGCTCACGGTAGGGGCGACGCTCCTCTGGAAGTGCCGCAAAGGTGGAATCGACCGGCAACATCTCGGCGAAGTCTTCGTTATAGGGCGCGGTCCACGGGACGAAATGGGCGAGTGAATATCGCTCCGCCGGGTCGGCCAGCTGGAAGGCCTCGAGCAGATCGACGGTGCCGGTGAGCGGTCCGATTCGATTCGGTTCGTTGACCTTCTCGGGGCCGCTGAAGTCGAGGAACTCTGCGATTTGGCCGTAACGATCGGGGGCGAACACCTGGGCGTCTTCTGCGATCTCCTGGATTTCACCGACGAACCCGTCGGCATCGGCGCCGGCGGTGGGGTCCTCCATGGTGTCGCTGGCGAAGATGATCACGAACCGGGCGCCGCTGCCTTCCTTCTTGCGTCGCAGGATTCGGCCCATGCGCTGAATCATCTGTCGACGGGTGCGGCTGGCGCTGACGACGATGCCCAGATTGGCGTCGGGTACGTCGACACCCTCGTCGAGCACCTTCGGCGCGGCGACCGCCCGGAGGCGCTGCTCGCGGAAGTCGGAGAGGATCTGTTCACGTTCACGGCGCGGGGTTTCGCCCGTGATGATCTCGATCGTGGTGTGAGGATCGAGCCGATTGATCGCGTGGTTGGCTGCTCGCACCGTCTCGGTGAAGAGCAGCGAACCGTCGGATTGATTTATCGGGTCGGCGAAGATGCCGAGCGCTTCGTACTTGGCCTGGCTGTTGGCCACAATCTCGCGCCGGTTTCCGAAGGCGTCGAGGTAGTCGTTGGCCGCCCGACCGTGGGGTCCACCATCGTTGGCAGCAAGGAACTGCACCGCGGCGAGAAACGCACCGAAGGGCTGCTGGGGCATGTCCTTGATCGACCGCAACACCCGGCGGCTATCCACCAGTGTCTGCTCGGTGGCGATGTAGTCGGCCCGTTCGGATTCCGTTAGAGGAACCGCAACGAATGCGACTCGGGGCTGGGCGCAGACGCCATCGGCGATGGCCTCGCCGAACCCGTAGCGATAACAGATGCCACCAAAGTACGGAAGCAGGAGGGTGTCGACCGCATCGTCGGAACGCTGCAGCGTGGCGGTGAGGCCGAGCCGCTCGACGTATTCCTTCATGAGGCTCTTGCGCAGCACTTTGCCACCGAACCCATGGCACTCGTCGGCGATCAGCAGCCCTTCCTTGCCATCGGGCGGCACCGGTTTGCGACTGGCGGCGGAATGCCGCGTGGTGACCAGGATGTCGCAGTCGGGTGGACGGTCGGTGCCGCTGTCGCCGAGGCGTCCGATCGTGAGCTCGGGCATCGCCTCACCCAGGCGTTCACTCCACTGCTCCATGAGGACACGGCTGGGCACCACGACCAGCACGAACAGGCCGCGTCGGATGGCGTCTTCGGCAGCTGCGATCGCCACGTTGGTCTTGCCAGAACCGGTGACGGCTTCGATCACACCTTGGCGGCCACATCGCAACCAGCTGGACAGAGCGTCGACCTGCCAGCGATAAAGAAATGGGTCCTCAGCCATGGGATTGGTGTCGGCCGAGGTGCCGTTTGGGTCCGGTTGCGGTTCGAGAAGGGGGTTCACAGGGAACCGACAAGTGTACCGGCGGGATCAGCACCCACCGCCGCTGGGACGGTCCGGGATACTTATGTCGACCACTTCGATGTGGATGTGGCCATTCGACGGGTCGGCCGTGCTCTTGTCGATCTGGGAAACGAACGGCAGCATCCGCACTGCCGAACCCACGACGGTCTCTCCGGCAACAACTCGGTCGCCGGTTTCAACCGCAAGGCCCTCGAAGTGCAGCACCTTGACCTCGTATCCGGGTCGGGCGTCGGGTTCGATCACCAGATAGTGATCCCGGTACTGGCAGTACAGGGTGTAGCTGCCGGCCCGTTTCACCGTGCCGGTGACGGGTGAACGGATCTCGTCGTCGGGATGCACAGCGATGTCGGCCGCAGTTCGCGACCCGGTTCCGCGATTGCGACTGGCCATCGTGGTGGTCACGGTGTCGATGTCGAGCCGTTCATGCTGGCGGGCGCCATCGTGACCGGACTCGTGGTAGCCGATCCGTTCAACCCGATGCGCCGGGTGGTGGAGCACGACGTCGCCGATGGTGGCGTACGGCTCATAGGCGGTTTCGGTGTACTGACTGGGCACCTCGACGTTGATGCCCGCGAAGACACCATTGTGGGTCACCGCCTCGACCAGCACGAAGTGCACGGGACCAGCGACGACGAATCCACAGGCGCGCCGAGCCACGTCGGACCCGCCCGGCTCGCTGGACTGGATAAGTGAGTTTTCGCAACTGTCGAAGGATGCGTTGGAGCGGCCAAGGGCACCGGTGGTCGGCGTGATTCGCCGGACGTTGGACGCCAGGGTCTTTCGGGCTCCGTCGGTCAGACCTCGAGATCCGAACACTTCACGCCCGGTTACCGCGGTGCGCACTGCGTCGGCGGCCCAGGCATCGGCGGTGTCGTCGAACCGGATCTCCGCCACCACTCCGTCCGCAAGGGTGACGGTGAGATCCTGAGCCAAACCGACCTCGGAGATGGACAAACGACAGTCGCCGCCCTGACAACCGTCGGCGGTCACCGTGCTGAATCGCCCGAATCGTTTGTTCAACAGATCGATCGCGGCGACGAGCGACGGCGACCGATCCTCGGGTAACGACGCGGCAGGACGTCCACCCACTATGGCCTCGACCGCTTCGACCGCCCGGGTCATGTCGACCGAACCACCCATGGCGTTGCGCAACGAGGGGCTCCGGTAGGGGTGGGCGTTGATGAATTCAGAACTGGCCGAGATCCAACGGACGACATCGACTCGCCGAACCGACGGTTCGTCCAACAGTTCAACCCAGTAGCGATATCCCTGCGGGTCCGGGGTTCGCTGCAGCACGTTGCCGTACACGATCCGCACGAACTCTTCATTGGATGTGACGCCGTACTTTGCGTTGAACTCCTCCGAACCGGAAAACGAAAACGCGATGGCGTCGATCGAGGCGCCCTGATCGAAAAGGTCGATCCAGTAACGCGCCCCGTCGGCGTCGGGGTCTCGGCCGAAGAAGGCCCAGTAGAGGCGAAGTACATCGGCGTGACCGACGAGGAGCTCCTCGGCCTGATCGCCCAGCAGGGTCTGTACGGGGTCGGCAACAAACACCGCTGGATTTGCTACTGCGGCGGCGGTCGGGACGTTCGATTTCGAGGCTGCGGTGGTTCCGTCGTCAGCCGGTGCATCGGGAATAGCGAGGATCGTCGCGACGACAGCGCCCAGGACGGCGATCGTCAAGCTTCGTCGAACCATTCTCCGCACTCTGACCATGATGCCACCATCGGACGGACCCATGTGTCGGTGAGGGCTGAAACGAAGAAGTCACCGCCAGTCACGTCTGAGTTGGATCTCCCATTGAGATGAGAGTTCCCAAATTTGGCAGCCATTGTCACCGAGCGTTGTTTCCGACTACGGTGAGCGACGCACAATACGGCGACCGGTGGGATGGATATCAAATGAATAGTGCTTACGAACGCTCGAGTCGACGCGTGTTCCTCAAACGGGCCGCTGGCCTCACCGCCGGTGCGGCTCTGGTGGCCCAGGCGCCCGGTCTCGTGGAGTCCCAAACCGAGACCGTCTTCGGCATCGTGGGCGACTACGGCAGTGACAGTTCAGCCGAACGTCGGGTCTCGAACCTGATCAAGAGCTGGAACCCGGCCTTCGTCGGCACGACCGGCGACAACGTCTACTCCGGCGCAGCGGCGCAGTCGTACGAGGTTCTGCAGCGAAAGGTCGGCAACTACTACGGCCAATTCATCAACGATCAGACCTTCTACCCAGCGTTGGGAAACCACGACTGGGGTCATCCGGGCGTGCCTCTTCTCAGCTGCGACATGAACGATTGCTGGGGAGCTTGGAAGGACTTCTTCACCCTGCCCGGCAACGGTCGCTACTACGACGTTCGCAAGGGCGACGTCCACCTGTTTGTGGTCGACGACTACTACCTGGAACCCGACGGCAACAAGGTCGATTCGAAGCAGGCCCAGTGGCTGAAGCGCACCGCAGCGGCGTCGAATGCCCCGTGGAAAATCGTGGTTCACCACTTCAGCGCATATGGCAGCTACGGCCAGTTCAAGACGATCCGCTGGCCGTTCGAACAGTGGGGCATCGATGCGGTGCTCTCGGGTCACCACCATGTCTATGAGCGGCTGAAGATCGGCGGCATCCCGTACATCACCACCGGAACCGGGGGCTCCAGCCTCTCCGGCACCTCCGGATGGCGGCACCCCGACCAGAAGGCCGTCCACGTCAAACGGTATGGAGCGGTGCGCGGTCGGGCCACCACTACCCGGCTGACGTTCGAGATGATCACCGTCGACGGCGTCGTCCTGGATCGAGTCGATGTGGACAAGGGCGTCAACCCTGCTCCGGCTCCTGCGCCCGCACCTGACCCCGAACCAGTTGGAGACGACATTCCGACCGTGAATCCCAAGGGACCCGCCACGATCATCACCGCCCCCACCACGAACCAGGCGACCGGCAGAACACCGCTGATCGAAGGATGGGCGACCGCCGGCAAGGGTGTAAGCCATGTCGATCTTGTGATTCGCAACACCGGTACCAGGCAATACTGGAATGACTCAACCGGCAAGATGCAGAATTCGTGGGTGACAAACCGAGTACCGGTACAGACCGTCGGCGCTCGCGTGACGGTCTGGAACTACCGAAACAGCCGAGGGTCACTGCCGGTCGGCTCCTATCAGGCTCGGGCGTGGACCAAAGCCGTCAACGGTCACGGCGACCCGTTCGGCAATGCGATTGTTCAGTTCATGGCCCGATAGCCCGAGGGCGTCGGCCGATACGATTGTCGGATGCCCGGCACGGATCCCTCCTCCCCCGACTTCTGGACCTCCATCGAAGGGGTGCTGTTCGATCTCGACGGCGTCGTCACCCCCACGGCGGTCGTTCACGAACAGGCGTGGGCGTCACTATTCAACTGGTTCCTCTCCGAACACGGCGACGGGATCGACGATCGGTCCAGCTTCGAACTGGCCGACTATCACAAGTACGTGGATGGGAAACCGAGGTACGACGGCGTCCGGTCGTTCCTCTCCAGTCGGGGGGTCACCCTGCCCGAAGGCGACCCCTCCGATGCGCCAGGACACGAGACCGTCTGCGCACTGGGGAACCGGAAGAACGACGAGTTCAATGCAATCATCGAGCGCGACGGGATCGAGCCCTACCCGGGCTCGGACGCCCTACTGGATGCCCTCGATGCGTTGGGTGTCCCCCAAGGCATCGTGTCCTCTTCCAAGAACGCAGTGCCGGTGCTGGCCGGTGCAGGGTACGAGGGCCGTTTCAGTGTGATCGTCGATGGTGTCGTGTCCGCCGATCTCGGGTTGCCCGGCAAACCGGCGCCTGACGCGTTCCTGCTGGGCGCCCAACGCCTCGATCTGAATCCGGCCCATACGGTGGTGTTCGAAGATGCCGTCAGTGGTGTCGCGGCCGGGCGGGCCGGAGACTTCGGTCTGGTGATCGGAGTGAACCGCGGATCGGGGGCGGAATCGTTGATCGAACATGGCGCCGATGTGGTCGTGGATGATCTGGACGAACTGGTCGAGGCAGTGACGATCGCGACCGATAGGAAACGATGAAGGCGAAGCAGGCCCCCGAGGCCCTCCCCCAGCATCGTTTCCCACTGGACCCCTGGCGGCTGGTCGAAACCGAATACTCAACCGACGACCTCGGCCTGACCGAAACGTTGTTTGCGATCGGCAACGGATTCATCGGAATGCGGGCCAACCCGGAAGAGGGTCGAGAAGCCCACAGCCACGGAACCGTGCTGAACGGCTTCCACGAGACATGGGGAATCTCCCATGCCGAGTCGGCCTACGGCTTCGCTGAAGTCGGTCAGACGATCGTGAACGCTCCTGATGCCAAACTCATCAAGCTGTATGTCGACGACGAGCCATTGATCCTGGCGTCAGCCGATCTCGAGAGTTACGAACGAGCCATCGACTTTCGGGCGGGAGTGCTCACCCGTGATCTCGTATGGCGGACCCCGGCCGGTAAGCGGGTTCGGGTTCGAAGCGAACGTATGGTGACATTTGAGCACCGTCACCTCGCCGTCCTCAGCTTTGAGGTCACGTTGCTCGACGACTCGGCACCGATCGTCATCTCCTCACAGCTCCTCAACCGGCAGGATGGCACCGACGAGTACTACGTCGAGGCCGCCGCCCTCGGCGAAGGCCAGGACCCGCGCAAGGCTCGCAAGTTCGATCACCGGGTGCTCCAACCCCGCGAACAACGAAACGACGGAGACGATCTGGTCCTCGGCTACCGGTGCACGAACAGCGGAATGACCGTCGCCGCCGGCTACCGCCATCTGTTCGACACCGACTGCGAACACATCGTCGAGAACGTGATCGACAACGACCAGGCCAAGACCGTGTTCACGGTCGAGGGCCAGGCCAACAAACCGATCCGGATCGAGAAGCTGGTCGCGTACCACTCATCGACCGGCGTTCCCGCCGCCGAGTTGGCCGATCGATGCCAACGGACACTCGCCCGTTCCGCCCGGACCGGCACTGCGGCGTTACACCGTGAGCAACGCGAGTGGCTCGACGCCTACTGGCGTTACAGCGACATCGAGATCAACGGCGACGATCCGGCCCAACAGGCGATTCGCTGGAATCTGTTCCAATTGGCGCAGGCATCGGCCCGAACCCAGGAACAGGGCATCGCCGCCAAGGGCGTTACCGCCGACGGGTACGAGGGCCACTACTTCTGGGATACCGAGGTCTATGTCATCCCGTTCCTCGCGTACACCCAACCCGAGACCGCCCGAAAACTTCTTCGGTTCCGCTGGAACATGCTCGACGCCGCCCGGAAACGAGCCCGCACGCTCAACCAGCGGGGCGCATTGTTCCCGTGGCGCACGATCAACGGCGAGGAGGCATCGGCGTATTACGCAGCCGGCACCGCGCAGTACCACATCAATGCTGCGGTCGCCTTTGCCCTCAAACGATATATCGACGCCACCGACGACTGGGAGTTCCTGGGCAAGGAGGGCGCCGAGATCCTGATCGAAACCGCCCGAATGTGGGAGGACCTCGGTTTCTACGGGAACAACGGATCGACATCGTTCCATATCCACGGGGTCACCGGTCCCGACGAATACACCACGGTCAAGAACGACAACACCTACACGAACGTGATGGCCCGCTTCAACCTGCGTTTTGCCGCCGGTGTCTGTAAGGACCTGAAGGAGCGGATGCCCGACGCCTTCGACGCGCTCGTTCGCCGGACCGGCATCACCGAAGAAGAGTTGGCCGGGTTCCGGCGCGCCGCCGATGCGATGTGCATCCCGTTCGATGAAGAACTGGGCATCAACCCCCAGGACGATGCGTTCCTCTCGCTGGAACCGTGGGACTTCGACAGCGTTGACGATGACAAGTATCCACTCCTACTGAATTTTCATCCGCTCGTGATCTACCGGTTCCAGGTGCTGAAGCAGGCCGACGTCGTGTTGGCCAACTTCCTACGTTCCAGCCAGTTCACCCTCGAGCAGAAACGTCGCAATTTCGACTACTACGACCCCATCACCACCGGCGACAGCTCGTTGTCGGCATGCGTGCAGTCGATCATGGCGGCTGAGGTCGGGCATCAGGATCTGGCCCTCGAGTACTTCCGGTCCTCGCTGTTTCTCGATCTGGCTGATACCCACCGCAATGCGTCCGATGGAGTTCACATCGCTAACGCCGGCGGAGCGTGGGCCGGCGCAGTGTATGGCTTCGCCGGCTTCCACGATCCCGGTTCCGACGAACCGAACAAACCGATCAGCTTCTCCCCTCGCCTGCCAAAGGAGTGGGAGGGACTGTCGTTCTCTCTGTATCGGCACGGACGACGGATCCACGTGGAACTCTCCCACGCCAACACCACCGTCACGGTGGAAGGCGACCCGGTCGAAGTGTCGGTACACGGCGACACCCGCACGGTCACCGCCGAACAGCCTGCGGTCTACGCTTTCTGATCGTGCAGAACATTCGGCCAGCAGGAAGCGGCAAGGATGCCGTGTGTGGCGCCTTCGTGCGTGAGCTCGTAAGCCCCTATGCAGCGTTGGTGTTCATCGCGGACGACGGAGTCTCTCCGTCAGACTGGCCCACCTCCAGCGCATCCCGAATGGCCGACAGCCAGTTGGGGCACGCCCTCGGCTGGGTGTGTGAGGTTCGCAAAAACGATGTGGTCCTGCTGGATCCCCTCGGCGAGGGTGTGCTCAAGGCGGACCTGCCGGAGTTGTCCGACGCATGGCGGCATCAGGTCCGCAGCAGCGCAAGCGCGGCAATTTTCCTCGTGCCCGCACCAGCGGTGAACGAACGGGTGAACGGCGCCGAGGTTGGTTCACCCGAATGGGTTGAGGCCGCACTGAGTGGCCATACCGAGCCGATTCGGGCGGCGTCGGTCCGTACCGCCATCGCCGACAACGCCGGAAGCTCCGACAAGCCGGGACGAAACGATCCCTGTCACTGCGGCAGCGGCAAGAAGTTCAAGGCGTGCCACGGTCCCTAGCCACTAGCTGGAACAGCTGAGCATCGAGCAACCAGGCCGGGTCCGGGCCCACTCGGGTCGTCGCTCCGCCCACTTCTCCATACCCGGCTGCTCGTCGTACGGGCGCCGCAGCACGTCGTACACCTCGCTGAGGACGGCGTAGTCACCCTCGGCGGCCGCATCGATCGCCACCTGGGCGATGTAGTTGCGGAGCACGTACTTGGGATTCACCGAGTTCATCAGCTCCCGGTCGGGTTGGGCATCGACCCGGTCTCGATAACGCTCGAGCCACAGGTTCACCGCTCCGACTACCGACGTCGTGAGTTGATCAGGCTGGTAGTAGGCCTCCAGCAGCGGGGTGGGGATCTCATCCTCGCGCAGTGCGGTGAGGTCGACCTCAGACAGCCGCCGGTAGAAGATCGGCATGTCGGTCTCGGCGAGCTGAAGCACACCGTTGAGCGACTCGATCAGTTCGTCGTCGGCCTCGACCGGTTCGGCGATACCGAGCTTGCGAGCGAAGGCGATGCGGTTTTGATCCAGGAAGGCGGCTGCGAAGGCGTCGAGGACACCCTGGAGGGGCTCGACATCATCGACGAGTGGGTAGATGGCGTTGGCCAGACGGACCAGATTCCATTGAGCGATACCCGGCTGGTTTCCGTACTGGTACCGCTTCATGTGGGCGTCGGTGGTGTTGGGAGTCCATCCGGGGTCGAAGTCTTCCAACCATCCATAGGGCCCGTAGTCGATGGTGATCCCATGGATCGAGAGATTGTCGGTGTTCATGACGCCGTGGACGAAACCGACACGCATCCAGTCCACGATCATCGTCGCCGTGGTTTCGCAGACCCGTTCAAACCACGCCAGGTAGGTATCCCGGTCCGGATTCAAGGCGTTGGGCAGGTCCGAGAAGTGATGCCGAATCGTGTAGTCCGCCAGCGCCTTCAGCGTTGCTCCCTCTCCCCTGCTCGCCGGGAGTTCGAACGTGCCGAACCGAATGAACGACGGCGCCACCCGGGCCACGATGGCGCCCGGCTCGGGGGCCGCATTGCCGTCATAGAACATGTCCCGAACCACATCGTCGCCGGTGCGGACGAGGCTGAGTGCTCGGGTGGTGGGCACTCCGAGGAAGTGCATCGCTTCGCTGCAGAGGAATTCCCTCACGCTCGAGCGGAGTACGGCTCGCCCATCCGCCCGCCTGCTGTAGGGGGTGGGACCGGCCCCTTTCAGCTGGATCATCTGATGGGAGCCGTCCGGAGTGACCAGTTCGCCGAGGGCGATGGCGCGTCCATCACCCAACTGACCGGCCCAGTTTCCGAACTGATGGCCGCCGTAGTTCATAGCGAAGGTGTCCATGCCGGGCAGGAGCCGATTCCCCGCCAAAGCCTCGACCATTTCCGGGGACGTGACCTGCTCTGGCGACAGACCCAATAGTTCCGCCATCTCCGGTGACCAGGCGATCAGGTGCGGGTCGGCCACGGCGGTCGGTTCCACTCGGCTGAACGCCGCCTCGGGAACCTGTCGAAGCGCCGACCCCTCCACCGGATCGGCCGGCAGCTCAGCGGTGAACGTGTTGTCCCAGGGCAGATCGAGGTCGATCGTCGTCATGTTCCAACTCTATGAGCGCCGATGGCGGGGGCGGTATCGTTCGAACGGCGGCCGAATGGTTGAAGATGTGAAACGACCGCCTGGAAGGGCACCGATCGATGAACCCACTGACAAGTGTCATCATGCCCACCCACAATCGACCCCATCTGCTGGGTCGGGCGATCGACAGCATGCCAGGGGACCTCGGGACTTGCGCTCGCCGCTTGCGCCCTTCGACACAACCCTCGGAATACGGAGGTCTACTCGTTCGTGACCTCTCGATTGCGATCTCACGCCCGGATGATCGTGAATCGGGCCCGGCGCTCCGCCCGATGAGCGTCAAAAGTGAAGGCGCTATCGTCGGTTGATGACCGATCTCCCGGTTCTCGACATCTCCACGCTCCGACAGGATCGGTCCGGGCTCGCAGCCGACCGTTTCATCGCCACTCTCCGGGACGTGCTTCACCACGTCGGTTTCGCCCACGTCGTGGGACACGGGATCGATCCGGACCTCGAGGAGAATCTGAAGCTTCAGGCGAGAGCGTTCTTCGCTCTCCCTCCCGCCGAACGGGAAGCGCTGGCAATCGGCAATTCGGCCGCCTTCCGTGGATATACGATCCTGGGCGATGAGCAGACCGCGGGCGCTCGAGACTGGCGCCATCAGCTGGACTTCGGACCCGAGCAGGAGGCTCCGCGGACCAATCGTCCCGCCTATCTGCGGCTGCGAGGCCCTAACCAGTGGCCGGCGGGCCTTCCTGGACTTGCCCCCGTTGCCTTGGCGTGGCTGGAGGCGACGCTCGAACTCGGTCTCGACATCATGCGAGCGATCGCCCGAGGGCTCGGGTTGCCCGCGGACCACTTCGATGGGTTCTTCCTGCCCAACCATGATCTTCACGCCAAGCTGATCCACTACCCAGCCGTCGACGGCGTGGAGCATCAGGGTGTTGGTCGGCATCACGACTCGGGCCTCCTTACATTCATCCTGCAGGACGAGGTGCCCGGTCTGCAGGTGGAAATCGATGGTGAGATGAAGACCATCGAGCCGATGCCCGGTGCGTATGTGATGAATCTTGGTGCCATGTTGCAGTCGGCGACCAGCGGGTATCTACGCGCCACTCCGCACCGGGTGTTGTCGCCTCGGGATGGGCGGGATCGACTGTCGGCGGCCCTGTTTTTCAACCCGTCGTTCGAGTCTGAGTTCGGTCCGCTGCCGCTACCGGCGGATCTTGAAAGCTCGGCACGACCAGACATGGTCGATCTCAAGGGGGAGGCCATCCATACGGTCTTTGGTGAAAACAATCTGAAGGTTCGCCTCCGGTCGCACCCGGACGTGGCGGCGATGCACTACGCCGACGTTCTCGACGAGGTTCGGCGGTGACACCGAGCACCGGGCAACGTCTGCTTCGCGACGAGGACCCCGCTCTCCTCCAGGGATTGACGCCGTTCACCGCCGACATCAACGACGACCGGCTCGTGGGCGCTGCTCACGTAGCGTTCGTGCGCTCCCCTTACGCCCACGCCCGGATCGAATCGATCGACGTCGCCGATGTCGCCCAACATCCCGGTTTCGTTGCGGTGTTTTGTGCGGCCGATCTTGGAGGACTTGCTTCCACCCATCTCGGATCCGCGATCCCTGAGGCCGGGCGCAGCCCGCTACTTGCAACCGACGTTGTGCAGTTTGTGGGACAACCGGTCGTTGCGGTTCTCGCCAACACTGCGGCCCAGGCGGTGGACGCCGCCGAGTCGGTGATCGTGGAGTACCAACCACTCACGCCGGTGCTGACGATCGATGACGCACTTGAGGTCTCGGCGATCGAACAGACCCGGTTCACCACCGGTGCAACACCCGCTGCGTTCGAGGACTCCGATGTCCGGGTACGGCTGCGCCACTGGAATCCTCGGCAATCTCCGGTGCCGATCGAGGCCCGATCGGTGGCGGCCCACTTCGGCGGCAACGACCTGATCGTCTGGTCGGGAACCCAACGACCGCATGGCTTCCGTGACGCGCTAACCGACATCCTCGGGCTGGAACCCGAGTGCATTCGTGTCGTCGCGCCAGGTGTCGGTGGCGGTTTCGGCGGCAAGGTAAGCCGCACCGCAGAGGAGTTCGTCGTCCCTGCAGCAGCCTTCCTGCTGCGTCGACCCGTGCGATGGAACGAAACCCGTTCGGAGTACTTCCTGACCGCCACGCAGGGACGGGGTGAACGGGTTGATGTGGAGATTGCCGGTGGTTCCGACGGTCGAATGACCGCGATTTCCGTCGACCTAGTGAAGGACGGAGGAGCGTTTCCACTGGTGGGAGTGGTCCTGGGTGAAGCCTTCGGACAACACCATGCGAGTGGTTGTTACGACATCGCCCACGTGGAATTCTCCGCCATCTCCGTGCTGACCCACCGCCCGCCCACGTCTGCGTTCCGAGGTGCTGGCCGAGCCGGAGTGATCGCCGCCATCGAACGAACCGTCGACCGCTTCGCTCACGAGGTGGGAATGGATCCGGCCGACGTCCGGCGTCGGAATCTGATTCGATCCGACCAGATGCCGTATTCGACCTCCTCGGGAGCTGTATACGACGAGGCGGACTATCCGGGAGATCTCGAGACCGCGATCGGGCGTGCTGGTTACGACGACCTTCGCGCCGAGCAACGGAAACGTCGTCAGGATGGGTCGGAACGGTTGCTGGGTATTGGCATCGCTTCGTACCTGCAGATGACCAACGGCGGCGGGGGCGAGGAAGCCGCCGTGCGCATCGAGACCGACGGCACGGCGACCGTCGTGACCGGCACCACCAGTCAGGGCCACGGTCACGCCACAACATGGGCCCAGATTGCGGGCGACGTTTTGGGAATGGACCCGTCGACGATCACCGTGATCGAGGGCGACACCAACGCGATTGCCACCGGTGTTGGGGCTGTCGGCTCCCGATCGCTGCAGACTGCGGGCTTGGCCGTCCACAATTCCTCGGCGGCGGTGCTCAATCGAGCGCGCTCGCTGGCAGCTGACCGACTTGAGGCAGCCGAAGTTGACATCATCGTCGGCACCGGCGGCCTGACAGTGCGAGGGACACCATCGATTTTGGTCTCGTGGAAGGAACTGGCCGCAGACGGTCTCGGCTCCGAACGTGAGCTGTCCTGCGGTGAGTACTACGACGCCGGTGACCGAAACACATTCCCGTCGGGTTGCCATATCGCCGTCGTTGAGGTGGATATCGAAACCGGGAGGGTCTGGCTCCGACGACTTATCGGCGTCGATGACGCTGGCGTACGGGTGAATCCGATGATCGTCGAAGGACAGATTCACGGCGGTATGGCGAGCGGGGCCGCTCAGGCCCTGGGCGAGGAAATGGCTTACGACGCCGAGGGCAATCCGATCACGGCCAACTTTGCCGACTACGCGATCGGGTCGATCGATTTGTTCCCGCTTTTTGAGCTTGGAGTGTCTGAGACCGCAACCAGCATGAATTCGCTTGGGTTCAAGGGGGTCGGCGAGTCAGGCACCATCGGAGCCACCCCGGCCGTTCACAACGCCGTCATCGACGCCGTCTCACACCTCGGAGTGCTGCACATGGAACTGCCCTGCACCCCCCGCCGGGTGTGGGAAGCACTCGAGTCCGTCCGATCACCCGACGCAGACCGGTAAACCTCCCAACCGCCGGGCGGCCAAATTTCGTCTGGGACCCACACTTCCTCGAGGGGGCGGCGGTGGCAAAACGTGAAGGGACCCGGCCGTTCGGCCGGGTCCCTTCGTCTTACTTAGTTATTTGGTGTGGTCTTGCTCAGGAAGCGAAGACGTAGCGAGCCTGGTCGGCGTCGGCGCCATCGACGCCGTAGGTGTCGATGCGGAAGCTGGCTGCGGCCGGCTCACCAGCGTCGACGAACTCGTACGGTCCGCCAAGACCGTCGTAGTCGATGTCGGTGCCAGCGTTAACCAGCTCGATGCACTCGGCAAAGGTGGTGCACTTGGTGCCGTCCTTGGTGACGCCGTTGATCTCGGCGGCGATCGCCTCGCCACCGTCGCTACCGGCGATTGCGGCGGCGAGAGCAACGATGATGACCGAGTCGTAGGTCTCAGCACCGTAGGCGGTCTCTTCTTCGCCGCCCATCTCGGTGACGAGACGGTCGATGAACTCCGAGATCGAACCAAGGTCGACCGAGGGGACGGTCTGGCTCATGCCTTCGAGGATCGAGGGATCCGACATTTCACCCTGGAGGCCGGCGTTGCCGTCGACGCCCCACACGTTGGTACCTGAGGTTGGGCCAATGCCACGCTCGTGCATGGTGGTGATGATGTTGGCGGACTCGGCGAAGCCGATGACGAGGACTGCATCAGAGCCAGCGGACTGGATGGTGTCAACCTCGGCGTCGAAGCTCTCGACGTCGATGGCGTAGGGGATGAACTCATCGATGGTGCCACCGGCAGCAACGAAGTTCTCCATGAACGCATCGGCGAGGCCGGTGCCGTAGGACTCCTGGCGGAAGAGGACCGAAGCGGTCTCGTTGCCCTGAGCGAGGACCTCGTCAGCAAGCACCTTGCCCTGGAGCAGGTCGGACGGGGCGGTACGGAAGTAGAGGCCGTTGTCGTCGTAGGTGGTGAAGTCAGGCGAGGTGTTCGCCGGCGAGAACTGAATGACTCCAGCGCCGGTGATCTTGTCGATGACGGTCTTGGACACGGCGGAGGACGCTGCACCCAGAATGGCATCGGCACCTTCGGACAGAAGGCGGTCAACCTCGACCGACGCAGTGTCGGTGGTGGTGTCGCCGGAGTCGCCCTGGATCAGAACGATGTCCTTACCGAACACACCGCCAGCGGCGTTGATGTCTTGGGCCGCAAGTTCGGAACCGGCAATTTCGGCCGGGCCGAGGAATGCGAGGTCACCGGTGACGGGGAGAATGGTGCCGATGACGAGTTCAGCATCGGGATCAACCGCGCCGTCGTCGGCCATTGCATCGTCGCCATCGTCTTCCATGGCGTCGTCGTCTTCCATGGCGTCATCTTCCATGGCGTCGTCATCTGCTGCGGAGTCGTCTGCGGCCGAGTCGTCGGTTTCGACGCTGTCGTCCGAGGCGGCATCATCGCTGGCGCTACCGCTGCCACATGCTGCGCCGACCATGGCAAGTGCCATAAGCAAGCTCAATATCTTAAGGAGTTGTTTACTCATTATCGTTTGGACCTCTCTCCATTAACTTGGATCGACCAGATTCATTGGCCGAACGCCCGATGGTAGAGACTGTAGGCACGATGGGGCTTCCAGCGGGCGGCATAGCCGCAGAACCTTAACGGAGGTCGTGTCTAGAACTTCTCTGAGCTGGGGAAACGCTGGCTAGGACAAATGACATAGTCACAGATGCGTCGTAAATTAGCCGTGTTGTGTGAGCGTTCCAAGGTAGAGGGCGATCACGTTCGGATCCGTCAGCAGGTTTCGACCGGTGTCGGTATATGCGTTTGTTCCCTGATCCAGCACGTAGCCGCGATCGCAAATTTGCAAACAGCGAGCTGCGTTCTGCTCGACCATCACCACGGCCACACCGGACTTGTTGATCTTCTTCGTGTTGATGAAGACCTGGTCCTGAAGAACCGGCGACAGACCGGCCGATGGTTCGTCGAGCAGCAGGACCTCGGGATCCATCATGAGCGCTCGGCTCATCGCCAGCATCTGACGTTCGCCGCCCGAGAGTGATCCAGCCCGCTGGTTCAACCGCTCGCCCAGCCGGGGGAACATGTCGGTCACGAAATCGAGGCGGGTCTTGAACGTCTTCGGGCGAAGGAAGACCCCCATCTCCAGGTTTTCCGAGATGGTCAGCGACGGGAACACGTTGTTGTTCTGCGGGACATACCCGATGCCTCGGCTGACCAATTCGTGAGCGGTCATGCCGCCGATGTCTTCGCCCTTGTAGGTGACGGTGCCTTCACGAATGTTCAACAGACCGAACAGAGCCTTGAGAAGGGTTGACTTACCGGCTCCGTTTGGTCCGATGATGCCGACCAGTTCGTCGTGGCCGAGCGTCAACGAGCAGCCGTTCAGAATGTCGACGCCGGGCACATAGCCGGCCACCACATTGTCAACGTGAATCAGATAGTCGTCAGCCATTACGAATCCTCGCCGAAGTCGAGTTCAGAGTCGTGGTGCGAACCGAGGTAGGCATCGACCACCGCTTGATTGGCACTGATGGCATCCGGGGTGCCCTCGGCGATGATCTCACCCTCGGCCATCACGACGACCCAGTCCGAAATCTCCCGAACCATGTCCATGTCGTGTTCCACGAAGATCACGGTTCGACCCTCGGCCCGAAGCTGCTTGACATGTCCCAGCAGCGACTGGGTGAGGGCCGGGTTCACACCGGCCATCGGCTCGTCCAACATCACAACCTCGGGGTCGGTCATCAGCGAACGAGCCATTTCGACCAACTTGCGCTGACCGCCTGAGAGCGTTCCGGCGAACTCGTCGGCCATGTGGGTCATGTTGAAGCGGGCCAGCAACTCACGAGCCTGGGCATCAACCTCAGCTTCACGGTCGGTCCACATGCTGCTGACGAGCGCCTTGAGGAAGTTCTCGCCCGGCTGATTCTTGGCGCCGAGCTTCATGTTGTCCAACACGGTGAGTCGCGACAACGCCTTGGTGAGCTGGAACGTACGAACCATGCCTTTGGCCGCCAGCTTGTGCGAAGCGACGCCGTCGATCGACACGCCGTTCAGCTCGACGTGACCCTCGTCGGGGTTGTCGAAACCGGTCAGCAGATTGAAGAAGGTGGTCTTACCGGCACCGTTGGGACCAATGAGTGCTGTGATGGCGCCACGCTGCACGTGCAGGGTCTCGACGTCGACAGCTTTGAGGCCACCGAATCGCCGGGTCACATTCTGCGCGGTCAGGATCGTGTCAGGCTTTTTGCTGCCGGGCACGGCCTCGACGGTGTCGAAGACACCTTCGACCGGATTGTGGATGTTCTCCTGAACTGCGGCACCCGCTCCCCCACCACCTGCGGTGGCGCCAAGAATCGGTGCTCGTTTGTCATCGGTCATCGAGAGCCATCTCCTCTCGGGATCCGAAGATCCCCTGGGGCCGGAACCACATCAGCAGCATCAACGCACCACCGAAGATCACGAATCGCAGCTGGTCAACGTTGAGGATGCTGAGGTTCAGGAATCGATCGAGGTTCGGGCCGGCTCCGGTTCCGATGAGCTCTCGCATGAACGTGATCATGAGGCTGATAAGGCCCCAGTAGATGATCGACCCGACGACCGGCGACCACACCTTGCCGACGCCGCCGATGATGACGATGGTCCAGATCAGGAACGTGATGACCGGGTTGAAGGTGTCGGGCTGTACCGACTGCTTGCTGATCACCTGAAGCATGCCGCCGAAACCACCGATGACTCCGCCCAGGACCAGCGCTTGAAGTTTGTAGCTGTATGCGTTCTTGCCGAGCGATCGTGCTGCGTCTTCATCCTCGCGGATCGCCTTGAGAACTCGACCCCACGGGCTCCTGATCAGCTGCCAGTTGATCAGCACGCAGAAGGCGACGACGATCCAGCCGACGAGCATGACCCACAGGTCGTTTGCTCGATATTCGAAGAAGAGGAACTGATAACTCTCGTTACCGGGTTTGTCGAAGACGTTCAGAGCGAAGAACGAATCGGCGAAGTCGTTGATGCCCTCGGCGGCGCCGGTGCGCTCCCGGTTGCCTCGCCACCGAACAAAGAGCCGGATGGACTCCGAAGCGGCGATGGTGGTGATGCCGAGGTAGTCCGCTCGAAGTCGCAGCGTCGGTACACCCAAAATCAGTGCCAGCACGACGCAGAAGATCACGCCTATACCGATGCCGAGCCAGAAGTTCCAGTTCAGCCAGAAGACGGTCATCGCGACGCCGTAGGCGCCAGCCGCCATGAACCCGACCTGACCGAAGTTCAACAGTCCGGTATAGCCGAAGTGAATGTTCAGACCGATCGCAGCAAGGGCGTACACCATGGCGTTGACGCCAAAGGCCTGCGAGAACATCTGTGTGAATATGAGGTCCCAGTTCATCAGCCGATCCTTTCCGCCTTGCCGAGAAGGCCTTGTGGTCTGAACATCAGAACCAGCACCATCGACAACAGCGCGATCATGTTTTTCAACTCCGGATCGATGAACAGTGTCGAAAGGTTCACGACAAGTCCAATCACGATCGCTCCGACGAGGGCGCCATAGGCCGTGCCCAAGCCGCCGAGCGTCACTGCGGCGAAGATCAGAAGAAGAATTCGGAATCCGAAGTCCCACTTGACCTGATCGAGTCCGAAGAACACGCCGCCAAGCGCTGCCACCGAACCACCGAAGATCCAGACGGTCGAGATAACCCGTTGGACATCGATGCCCGAGGATTCGGCGAGATCACGGTTGTCGGAGACGGCTCGCATGGCCTTGCCGATTCGGGTGAAGGTGAGCAGACCACCGATGGCCAGAAGCACGACCGTGGAGATGCCCATCGCGATGAGGTCCTTGGGCGTGATCTGGACGGGGCCGATGTCGATAGCGCTCTGGGCGGTGAAGTTCCGGAACGATCGCGGTGAGCCACCGAAGAAGTACACGAAGGCGTACCGCATCAGAATCGACAAGCCGATCGTGATCACCATCTGGGCGATCAGGCTGACACCCTGCCGTCGGAGAGTCCGGAACAGGAATCGATCCAGCAGATACCCCATCGCACCGCCGGCGATCATTCCGAAGAACGCGGCAAAGATCAGGTTCGAACCCCCGCCGAAGGGAGCCGGTAACGGGGCGAGGAAACCGATCATGCCAGCGAGGCCGTAGTAGTTGAAGAAGTAGGTCATCAACCCGCCCCAGGTGACCAGTTCGGCGTGGGCGAAGTTGACGAGTCCGGTGGTGCCGTAGATGAGCGACAGGCCCACGGCAGCCATGGCCAGATAGAGGCCCTGCTTCAGGCCCTCGACGGTGAGCTGGGCGATCCGACGCCCGGTAATGCCCTCGCTGGTGTTCGTGCCAGCGGCGGTTCCTTCACCTTCGACGAGTGAGAAAAGTGCGGTCTTCGGTTTCCCTGCTTCTACCTCCACTTCGAGGCTCGAGCGGCCAACCGTTCGCAGCGATACACCGTCGGGCAGGGTCTCCTCGTCGACGAAGACGGTGTAGATGCCCGGCTCGGGTACCGATACCGACCACACGCCATCGGCGTCGGAAATCGCTTCTCCGACACCGTCGACCGTGATGATCACACCTTCGGCCGGCACCCGCTCACCGTCGGCTGTTCGGATCTGCAGCCTTCCGTTGATCTCCTGCTCAGTTTGAGACCAGGCCGGTGCGGTCAAGCCAACGAATGACAACAGCACGATGGCCAGACCGCTGATGAACTGCAGTTTCTTCATAGAGGCTCGGTCTCTTCTCCGGGTCGATTCGTGAAGCGCCCGTCAGACTACTGCGCGATCTTCCGATCCGCTTGATGAGTGGTTATGGGTTCACGCGACCAACACATTTTCTGGTGACAATTGCCCACGGCCGGATTCGGTGACCAGCGCTGGCCGCTCAACGTCGCAAAAGCAGTCCGGCCGGACCCGAAGGCCCGGCCGGTGAACGATCCTCGGTAAGGGGAGAGAATCCGAGTGCCGTTCAATGCACTCCGCCCAGTCACCTCAAGGGCGCTTTGGCGTACTCATCTATCGGAGACCGATGGTCGTTGTTGAGGCATCAGTCGCCAGTGCTCTCAGTTTCTTCTTCTTCGTCCTCTTCCTCATCCCGCTTTTTGCCGGCGAAGAACAGGAGCCCACGACCCGAGGCCATCATGAAACCGCCGACCAGGACCAGCAGCAGTGTCGTAACGCCGGTGACGGGCAGCGACGGCACCGGAATCGGTGAAGTGCGGGACACGATCTGAACCGCCACGTTGTCGACGTTGTTGGACCCGTTTGTCTCGACGAGAGTGCCCGATTCGAACGACACCGTTGCCGGCAGGTCGATCGACCCGACGGTCGGACGAGACAGGAGGATGGTGATCGGCGGCGCCGCCTGGTCGGGCTGTAATACGCCGGTGAAGCTTGCGTACAGAACCGTGCCCGAAGGGGTGATCGTCCAGCCATCGCCGGCGGCGCTGAGGAGGGTCACACCCGCAGGTAGCGGAATGAGGATCTGAACGTTCTCCGGGGTCGGAGCATTCGAGAGGTTGGTGGCGACGACCGTGAACGGCACCTCTTCGCGGATCTCGTAGGTTTGCAGAGGCACCGACACGTCCACCGTGAGGTCATAGAAGATCGGTGTGATTCCAGCGTCGACCCGAATCTCGTCCTCGCCCGGATCCAATTCGATGAAGACGGTGCCGGTCAGACGGTCAAAGTCGCTGTCGATCAGATCGTCGTCACCGGTTTCGGGAGGACTAAACGTCTGGCCGGCCGGTGGAACGATGATGAGGCCGTAGTCACCAGCCTCGAGACCGGTGAAGCTGTAGGAGCCGTCGGGTCCGCTCACCGTCGTAGCGATGGTCGTGCCGGTCGAGTCGACGAGGTTCACCTCGAGGTTCGCGATTGCGGTGTCGCCGCTGCTGGTGCCGTCGTTGCCGGCATCGCTGAAGATGACGCCGCTGATCGACCCGGGCTTCTCGGCGAAGTCGAGTCCGCTCTGTCCTCCGGTTCCCACGGTGACGGCGATTTCGTTCGGGCTGCTGGATCCCCATTCTGGCGGCTGGGTCTCGCGCACGGTGTAGTCGCCGGCCGATATGCCACTGAAGAGGTAGCCACCGTTGCTGTCGGTCACCGTCGTCGAGATGACCGTGCCAGCTGCATCGAGCAACTCGATGACAACTCCGGGCAGGAACAGGGTGTCCTCGGGGTCTCGGATTCCGTCGCCGTCGTTGTCGAGGAACACCTGACCGCTGATCACATTGCCGGTCTCAGCGAAGACGTAGTCGGTGCCGTCGACTCCGGCGGGAACCGCTATCCCGGTGATCGAGTCGTTCGTTGCCGTCGAGCCACCGAGCGAGCCGGCCGTGTCGACGCTGTCGGAGAACCCGAACGGTTGGGTTTCGGTGATCGTATAGTCGCCTTCGAGAAGGTTCTCGAAGGAGAAGGTGCCGTCGCCCGCAGTGTTGGTCGTCGCCGACACCGGGGCGCCGTTGATGTCGGTGCCGGTCAATGTGATCTCCACACCGACGATGCCGGCATCGGTGCCGTTGAAGGTGCCATCCTCATCCACGTCGTGATAGACGAGACCGCTGAGGCTGGCGAGCGTGTCGACGAAGTCGTAGTCGATACCGTCTTCACCCGGTCCAACCGGGATATCCACGATGGCACTGCCTCCTGCGGTACCGCCAAGGGTTCCGGCGGTTTCACCACCCTCGCCGAATCCGGTCGGGGTGGCCTCGGTGATGGCGTACAGCCCGGGTCGGAGGTCATCGAAGAGGTAGGTGCCGTCGGGACCGGTGATAAAGGTCGTGTTGATGGTGTTGCCGCGGTCGTCAGTACCGGTGAGCGTCACGATCACACCCTCGATGAGATCCCCCGAATCGGTACGGACCGTGCCCGAGAGCGACGAGGGACTGAGCTCGGCAAAGTCGTAGTCGGTTTCGTCGGCTGCGGCGCCGAGTGCGATCGCCGAGATCACATCGTTCACGCTGGCGTCGCCGCCTCCGGTACCGGGCAGATCGTCGCCGTCGAGGAAGGCGGTCGGCTGGCTTTCGGTGACGGTATAGGTGCCGCCGACAAGACCGTCGAAGAGGTAGGTGCCGTCGGTGGCATCGGTCAGTTGCACCGAGGTGACCGGGTCGCCCTGGGCGTCGGTTCCGGTGAGCGTCACTTCGACGCCTCCAATGCCGGGCTCGCCGGCGTCTCGCACGCCGTCGCCGTTGAGGTCATCAAAGACCACACCGGCGATCGAACCGAGCGTCTCCAGGAAGTCCACGATTTCGGTCCCGCCCGAGGGCAGGGTCACGGGGACCACGTTGGGTGAGCCGTTGCCGTACCCGGCTGGCTGGGCCTCGGTCACCGTGTAGTCGCCGGGGCGCAGACCGGTGAAGGCGTAGGTGCCGTCGGTTCCGGTCACGACGGTGATGTTGATCGGGTTGCCGAGATCATCGGTTCCGGTGATGGTGATCGACACGCCGTCGATCGGATCGCCGTTCTCATCGGTCACGGTGCCCGAGATCGAGGCGCCGGTCAGTTCACCGAAGTCGTAGTCGGTGGCGTCCTGGCCCGACTCGAGCGAGATGGCGTCGATGGTGTCATTGGGAACGCCCGGATCATCAGCGGTGGTGTTACCTCCGGCGGTGCCGGCGGTTTCGTTGCCGTCGAGGTACCCAGGATCCTGGGCCGCGTTCACGATGTAGGTACCCGGTCGTAGGTCGTCGAAGGTGTAGCTGCCGTCTGCCGCAGTCGTCGTGGTCTCGTTGATCGTGGCGCCGAGGTCATCGGTGCCGGTCAAGGTGACCGTGACACCGGGGATTCCGGTCTCGGTCGGGTCGGCCTGACCATCGTTGTTGGCATCCTCAACGACCGCACCCGAGATCGAGCCGAGTCGCAGCTCGCCGAAGGTGTAGTCGGAGGCGTCGAGACCGCCCGGCAGGGTGATTCCGTTGATGAGGTCGCCGGGGTTGACCGGTGTACCGCCCGCGGTGCCGGCGGCGTCGGTGCCGTCTACATAACCAGCGGGTTGGGTCTCGACGATCGAGTACGTGCCGCCGACCAGGTCGCTGAAGACGAAGGAACCATCAAGCTGTGAGGTTGCGGGGATACTCACGGGATTGCCGTTGGCGTCGGTGCCGATCAGGGAGACTGGAGCTCCGGGGATGCCGGGTTCACCTGCGTCGCGGACGCCGTCACCGTCGAGGTCTTCGAAGATCACGCCGGCGATCGACCCGAAGGTCTCCTCGAAGTTGACGGTCTCGTCCTCACCGGGGTCGAGGGTGACGGGAACATCGTTCGGGCTGCCGTTTCCATACTCCGGTGGCTGGGTTTGGGTGACGGTGTAGGTACCCGGACGCAGGTCGTCGAAACAGTAGGAACCGTCAGCCGCGGTCGTACGAGTGATCGTCACCGGGTTGCCCCGGTCGTCAGTGCCGGTCAATGTGATCGTGACACCGGCGATGGTTCCACCGTTTTCGTCGCTCACCACACCACAGATCGAACCGGCGGGAATCTCTCCGAAGTCATAGTCGGTTGCGTCCACGTCGGTCCCGACCGTCACACCGCTGATCACATCGTTGCCGGCGGTACCGCCTGCGGTGCCTGCGGTGTCGGTGCCGTCGAGGAACGCCGGGGTCTGGGCGGCGGTCACCGAATAGGTGCCACTCACCAAACCGTCGAAGGTGACCGTACCGTCGGCGGCGGTTGCGGTGGTTATGGAAACCGCAGCTCCGCGGTCATCGGTGCCGCTGATGGTCACGTCGATCCCGCCAAGGCCGGTCTCGCCGGCGTCGGAGATTCCATCGTTGTCGTCGTCGACGAACACCGTTGCCGAGAGTGAACTGGTCGTCTCGACGAAGTTGTAGTCGATCGCATCCTCGTTGGCAGCCAGCGTGATCGAGCTGATCTCATCGTTGGCGCTGAGGACGCCACCGGTCGAGCCAACCGACTCGGGACCATCGCCGTAACCGACGGGCTGAGTCTCGACCACCGTGTAGGTGCCGGGGCGTAGACCGTTGAAGGAGTAGACACCGTCAAGACCGGTAGTTACCACCGCGGTGACCGTCGCCCCCGTGTCATCGGTGCCGGACAACGTGAGGGTCACGCCGCTGATCGGACGGCCGAGGTCGTCGAGGACCGAGCCGCTCACGCTGGCGACGTCGATCTCGCCGAACGTATATCCGGTGGCGTTTTCTGCCGGGCCGAGGTTGATTCCGGAGATCACATCGTTTCCGAGCGTGCCGCCGGCCGTGCCGACCGCGTCGAGACCGTCGATGAAGCCGGCGGGTTGCGCCTCGGTGATCGTGTAGGTGCCCCCGACCAGATCGTCCACCGTCCAGGATCCGTCAGCTGCGGTGACGACCGAGGTTGAGACCGCAGCCCCCTGGGCGTCGGTGCCGGTGAGGAAGATGGATGCACCACCGATGCCGGGTTCGCCGCCTTCCTGGCTTCCGCTGTTGTTGGTGTCCTCGAATACGACACCGGCGATCGAGCCTAGTGTTTCGACGAAGTTGTTGTTCGGGCTGGAGGAGCCGGGGGTGAGTGTGATTCCGGAGATGACGTTCGAACCGCCGTCGCCGTAGCCCGCAGGCTGGCTCTCGGTCACCGTATAGTCGCCGGGGCGAAGTCCCGTGAAGGAATAGGTGCCATCGGGGGCGGTCGTGGTGGTGACCGAAACCGGGTTACCGAGATCGTCGGTTCCAGTGACGGTGATCGTCACGCCGGCTATCGGACGGCCAGCGGTGTCTTCGACCATGCCGCTGATCCCCGCCGGAGGAATTTCACCGAAGGTGTTGCCGCTATTGGTTTCACCGCTGCCGAGCACAAGGTTCGAGATGACGTCGTTGGTGGTGGTGTTGGCGCCTGGGTCTGCCGAGGCATCGATGCCATCACCGAACGCTGCCGGCTGGGTCTCGGTGAGGATGTAGGTTCCCGGACGCAGTCCGCCGAAGCTGACGTCGCCGTTCGCATCCGTGGTGCCGCTCGTCGAGACAGCTGCCCCGCGATCATCGGTGCCGGTCAGGGTCACGGTGACGCCCGCGATACCGGCTTCGCCAGCGTCGACGGTTCCGTCGTTGTCGTCGTCGACGAACACGGCAGCCTCAATCGTGCCGGCCAGAACTTCGCCGAACACAAAGTCGGTTTCGTCGTTTCCATCGCCGAGAGCGATCGATGCGATCTCGTCCCGACCGTTGACATTGGTGCCCGGGGTGCCAAGTGGCCCGCTGTCGGCGCCGTCGAGGTATCCGGCGGGTTCGGTGAGCTCGGTCAGGGTGTACGTACCACCGATGAGGTCGTCGAATTGGTAGTCGCCGTTTGCGTCGGTGGTGGTCGTCAGGCTGACTGTTCCGCCTCGAGCGTCGGTGCCGGTGAGCTGGACTACTACTCCGGCAAGCCCGGTGTCGCTTCCCTCTCGGGTTCCGTTGTTGTTGGCGTCCTCGATCACCGAACCGGAGATCGATCCGAGGTTGTCGACGAAGTCGACCGTCTCGGTCTCACCGGGATCGAGTGTGATCCCAAAGCTGTTGGGCGGGCCATCGCCGTAGCCGACGGGCTGGGTCTCGGTCACCGTGTAGGTGCCGGGTCGGAGGCCGGGGATCGAGTACGAACCGTCACCGATCGTCGTCACGGTCACGCTGACCGGGTTCCCGTTGTCGTCGGTGCCGGTGAGGGTGATCGTCACGTTGGAGATCGGCGCACCGGTCTCGTCGAGGACGGTGCCATTGACCGCAGCAGCTGGCAACTCGCCGAAGTCGTAGTCGTCACCGGCCGAGCCCGACCCCAGGACGATGCCTGAGATGGTGTCGTTGGCCGAGACGGTGCCGCCTTCGGTGCCGGCGGTCTCGGAGCCGTCGAAGAAGGCCGGCGACTGGTCGGCGACCACGGTGTAGGTGCCGGGACGCAGGCCGTCGAATCGATAGTCTCCGGCGCCGTCGGTCGTGGTCGTTGCCGAGACAGGAGCGCCGAGGTCGTCGGTGCCCGTGAGGGTCACCGTGACTCCGGCGATACCGGTTTCGCCCGGATCCGCCTCGCCGTCGTTGTCGAGATCAATGACCACGCTGCCCTGCAGTGATGCAGCCTGGACCTCGCCGAATCGATAGTCGGTGGCGTCTTCGCCGCCAGCCAAGGCGATACCGGTGATCGTGTCGGTGCCGTTTGAGGTACCGCCGGAGGTTCCCGGTGTGTCGGCACCGTCGGCGAAACCGGCGGGCTGGGATTCTGCGATCTGGTAGGTGCCACCGATCAGGTTGTCGAACAGGTAGTCACCTGCACCGTCGGTCGTGGCGGTCACCGATACCGGCGTTCCGTTCACGTCGTTGCCCGACAGAGTCACGGTGACACCGGCAATGCCGGGCTCGCCGCCATCACGAACACCATTCGCGTTGAGGTCCTCGAAGACCTCGCC
>CALGOA010000138.1 GCA_937958015.1 uncultured Acidimicrobiales bacterium
CGGCTGCTGGCACGTAGTTGGCCGGTGCTTCTTCTGCAGGTACCGTCACTCTCGCTTCGTCCCTGCTGAAAGAGGTTTACAACCCGAAGGCCGTCATCCCTCACGCGGCGTCGCTGCATCAGGCTTTCGCCCATTGTGCAAGATTCCCCACTGCTGCCTCCCGTAGGAGTCTGGACCGTGTCTCAGTTCCAGTGTGGCTATTCGTCCTCTCAGACTAGCTATCCGTCGAAGCCTTGGTGAGCCATTACCTCACCAACAAGCTGATAGACCGCGAGACCCTCTCAGAGCGATAAATCTTTCTTCCAATCACCATGCGGTGTCTGGAAGGTATGCGGTATTAGCTCAAGTTTCCTTGGGTTATCCCGTACTCCGAGGCAGGTTTCTCACGTGTTACTCACCCGTTCGCCACTCACCCATTGAGACCGAAGTCTCGGGTTCGTTCGACTTGCATGTGTTAAGCACGCCTCCAGCGTTCGTCCTGAGCCAGGATCAAACTCTCCATCAGAGAGCATGCCGAACGTCCGGGAAGGACCTTCGGCGTGATCCGGTTGCTCGGTTTCGCAGTACCACCTGCGAGCCGAGCGGCTTGTATTATTTTGATTGACGGAAGTGCATCACTGGTTAGGTTGTGATGCCCTCCGCACACGCTGCGTTCTCGTCTATTCCGTTTTCAAGGTGCAAGGGCCGCAAGTACGCAGTCGAGCAGTGTTGCCACTTTTCGTTGCTGCGGGTGCGGGCCCGGTTCGCTTACTCCGGTCGTTTCTGGCGCCTGAGGCGCTTTCCGTTCCGTTTGTGCGAAGAACTAAGATAACTTCGATCGGCCGGTTGGACAACTCCGTTAACAGGATTCTTTCGAATATTTCTCACAGGTGGTCTGACCTGCGGAAATGGGTTCAGCCCTAGACGTCAGCTGGAGCCCCACACGGCAGCATCAGATTAGTCCTGGCGAAGCGGGTCAGGCGGCGCTCGAGACGCTCGTTGTCCGCTACGGCCGTCAACGTAAAGATGGCCGACGGATCGACCTCTACGGCGTCGGCGTACCGGTCCCGATCGGAGATCAGAACCTCCCAATCGTCGAGGAAGAGGTTCCGCAGTGTGTCGTCGCGTTCGCTTGCAACCGGCAAACCTCGCAACTGCAAGATCATGTCCGACAGCTGGGCGTTGGCAAGTCGAATCTGTTCGGCCCGTTCGGGTCCGCTGGTGGCGCGGCTTGCATCGGGGAGGTTGTCGATCGTGGCCTGACAGATTCGTTCTGCCCGTTCGGCGTAGGCGGGCAGTCCATCCACCTCGGTGTACGCCTCGCCGGCTTCGTTGGCCTCGATGAGGGCACGGGTGCTGTCGAGTTCGTCTGGCGGGGCCTGGCGGGCCGCACCGCTAAGGGCGTACATCCACACCCCGAACGAGCCAAGCACGACGATTCCGACCACGACGCGAAGGATCATCCGAAGCGGCGAGATCCGAACCTCGTGGTCCATCAGCAGATCATCGGGGGCGGGAGCGGTGGGCACTCCCCCATTCTGCCGTAACTCGGTCGGCGGGACTCGATCGCTGAGGCACACTGTCCTACGTGTCCATCGACCCGAACCTCCTCGACGATCTGAACGCCCGCGGCCTCGTGCATGACAGCACCGATGCCACCCGACTGGCCGAACGGTTGGCCTCCTCGCCGGTGCGGGCCTACGTGGGGTTCGATCCGACCGCAGACAGCCTTCACGTGGGCAACCTCGTAGGCCTTCTCATGCTGCGTCGACTGCAGGACGCCGGACACAACGTGATCGTGCTGGCTGGTGGCGCTACGGGCATGGTGGGCGACCCCTCTGGAAAGTCGGCGGAGCGTTCGCTCCTCGACGACGAACAGTTGGCCGCCAACATCAGCGGCATCCTGCCCCAGCTTCAGCAGTTTCTCGATTTCGACTCGACGGACAACCCGGCCACGCTGCTCGACAACCGGGCCTGGACCGTTGGCTTCAGTTACCTCGACTTCCTTCGTGACGTCGGCAAGTTCGTCACCGTCAACCAGATGGTGGCCAAGGATTCCGTGCGGTCGCGCATGGAGAGCAGCGACGGCATCTCCTACACCGAGTTCAGTTACATGCTCCTCCAGGCGTACGACTTCGCTTGGCTGTTCGAACATGAGGGGTGTGAAATGCAGATGGGCGGTTCGGACCAGTGGGGCAACATCGTCACCGGAATGGACTTGATTCGCAAGAAGGTCGGCGGCTCTGCGTACGGCCTCACATGGCCGCTCCTCACCCGCTCGGACGGATCCAAGTACGGCAAGACCGCTGGCGGAGAGACCATCTGGCTGTCTGCAGAGAAGTTCAGCCCGTATGCGTTCTACCAGTCGTGGATCCGGATCGAGGACGCCGAGATCGAGAAATTGCTTTTGCAATTAACCCTGATGCCAGTCGCCGATGTTCATGCGGTGATGTCAGAACATGCAGAAGCCCCCCACAAGAGGGTGGCCCAGACTCGCTTGGCGGTGGAGCTCACCACCCTCGTCCACGGCCCCGAGGCAACGGCCGGAGCCCAAGAGGCAACCGCAGCTGTCTTTGGCGGGTCGGTTGCCGACCTATCGGCCGACGCACTCGCCATGCTGGCGATGGAGCTCCCGACGTTCAACGCATCACGCGAGGTACTCGGAAGTGAAGGTGCCCTGGTCCCCCTTCTGAGCGAGTCGGGCATTACCGCGTCGAACAGCGAGGCCAACCGACTGCTCAAGCAGAACGGTGTCAGCATCAACGACGTCAAGGTTCCCACCGACCATGTGATCCACTCCGCAGACCTCCTTCATGGCCGGTTTGCTCTGGTCCGAAAGGGCAAGAAGCACCTCAGCCTTGTCGTGTTCGACCAGCCCTAGTAACCCCTGCTACAGACGCGGACGGGACACGTTCGGATCCCGAAGGGCGAAACGCCAGGGAGCATCGATCGCCTTCGAGATCCCAACCCTGGGGCCGACCACAACCGCGTCGAGGTCCGGCGGGTCGCCCAGTTCGATTGCCACCGGTCCATCCGCCAACAGATCGATGCCGGAATCGGCGCCGGTGAGGCCGAGAGCGGCGCACAACTTCCCCGGACCCGAACACAGATCGATCTCGGTGCGGGCCTTCGGTCGCCGTTCCCACATCGCCTTGGTCCCAATGGAGGGCCGAAGCGCTCTGATGAGCACGGCACTCCCATGTCCGGAGGGACCCACCACCACGTTCGCACACCAATGAATTCCGTACGAGCGGTAGACGTAGAGGTGCCCCGCTCGCTCGAACATCGGCTGGTTCCGCGGAGTGGGTCCGTTGAAGGTGTGGCTCGCCGGGTCGGTTCGGTCATAGAACTCGGTCTCCACGATCACACCTCCTACATCACCTCTGCGAAACGTCGCCCCTAAAAGGCCAATGGCCGAATCGGGCGAGGCCTCCAAACGGTCAAGCCTCACCGCAGCTGATCCGAGGAGTTCCCGAGCAGATAACGCGGCCCGGCTCCAAACGCGGCAGCGCCGTCCTCGGCGTTCCACAGTTGGCAGGCCTCGAGCGAGAGGCAGCCGCAGCCGATGCAGCCATTCAGTTTGTCGCGAAGCTGTTCCAGCGCGGCGATGCGCTCGTTGACCTCCCGGGCGAACTGGGCGCCCATCCGACTCCACTGTGCCTCGGTCGGTGCCTTGCCCGGGGGCAGCGAGGAAAGATGTTCAGCGATCTCGGCCAGGGAATAACCCAGCCGCTGGCAGATGAGGATGAACGACACCCGCCGAATAGCCGAGCGTCGAAAGCGACGATGGCCCGACTCGGTTCGTTCCGCTGTGATGAGACCGTTGTCGGCGTAGAACCGGATCGCCGACACCGCTAGGCCGGTTCGCTCGGCGATCTCACCGATCGCGAGGGTTTCCTGGGCGGTACTCCGTTTCACTTCCAAACCTCACTCTCCCGTTGACGCCGAGCAAAAATTCACGTTCGTCTTGATCTCAACAATTGTTGAGATAGTACAACGTTCTGTATGAGCGAAACCGATCCTGTCCTGGCATCCCTCGACCCCTCACACGAGCGGTACATCGAGGTCGGCGAGATGAAGATGCTGACCGTCGACGACCAACGCCTCGCCGTCGTCCGGACCGACGATGGTGTCTTCGCTCTGGACAACGCCTGCCCGCATCAGGGCTACGGACTGGTCACCGGTGAGTTGGGTGTCGACGGCGAGGGCGAACCGGTCGTGACCTGCCTCTGGCACAACTGGAAGTTCCGAGTTCGCGATGGCGTGTGTGTGATCGGAGAGGAGAACGTGGCCTGCCACCCGACATCGGTCAGCGCCGACGGTGACGTGCACGTCTCGATTCAGCGGCCCACCAAAGCCGAACAGCTCGAAGTCCTGTGGCCAAGCCTTCGTTCGGCTCTGCGGAACAACTACGTCGGTCAACTGTCGCGCGACACGGTACGACTTCTGGACAACGGAGCAACGCCAGCCGAGATCATGGCGGTCGCAATCGACGCCACGATCGCCATGACCGAAGACGGCGCCGACCACGAGATGGCACTGGCGGCCGACTGCCTTGCCATCGCCGAAGAGCGCAACGGCGACGACCGGGTGCTCCCGTTGGTGATAGGCCTCAGTGGCCTGTCCGAACAGACTCGAGGACGTGAGCCGATGGAGGTTGCGCCAGCCGACCGCGGCGACGTTGTCGAACTCATCGAGTCGGAGGATCTCGTGGGTGCGATGGCAACCGTCGGAACCATGACATCCCTCGACGCCCGACCGAAACTGGTCGAGGCCGCATCTCGCCATCACCTCGGATATGGGCACGGATCCATCTATGCGCAGAAGACGTTCGAACTTCTCGATCGCATCGGCGAGGACTCCGCCGCAGCGCTTCTCCCTCAGCTGACTCGATCCCTAACGCTGATGACCCGAGAGGATGTCCTGCCCTACATGCGCAAGACAACCAGCGCCATCGATGACGTCGATCTGGACGCGCTGGCGTCAACGACCCGAACGGATCCGTCGATGCCCGATTCGATCATCGCCGAGTATCTCGATGCCAATGCCCCGGGCATCGGTCGAGCCGTGGAACTCGCCGCCGACGGTCTTGGTGTCGAAGGACTGATTGACATCGCATCACTCGGGTCGGCGCGACGGATGTTGCGTTATGACCTTGCGAACGAACGGGATGCCCAAAGCAACTTCAACTGGCTGTCGATTACCCACGGCCTCACCCACGCCCGGGCGACGCGCTGGGCCTGGAACAACCACCCCGGTCCACACGCGGCCCGAATGGCGTTGCATGGGCTCTGGTTGCTGTTCGACACCGGTCGCCTCGAACGGCGAACCGCCCCGCAACCGATCGACGATCGCGATGGCGATGTGGTGACATCCGATCCCGTCGGGTTTGCCGACGAACTGTTGGATGAGGCGATGGACGACCGAGGTGGGTCGTTCATCGTGGTCGCCCACCTGGTGAAAACCGTCCGAGCGGCTCTTGAGGAGACCCAGGCCACCGATTCGGCGCTTCCACTTCTCGCGGCGGCGCGACTCATACGAGGCGAACGACGGGAACGTTTCGTGGCCCGCAACGTCAACGAGTCGATTCGTTTCGTCCGAACGGGCCGGCCGCCCCAGCGATAGCGACTACAGCAGGTTGAGCAGAAGGGTTCCCACGACCGAGATTCCGATCATCCACTTCCACGGAAAAAACACCCGCACCGATGGTCGAGTGTCATCGTCGTCGACCGGGGTTTGGAGTCGACGCTCCGCCGCAGCTGAAGCCCGACCAGCTGCACCCGGGAACAGGCGGGGCAACACGTTGAGGATCACCGTGAGGGTGACCGACAACAGGATCGACGTCTGCAGCCAACCGGGCACGAGCTACATCCCGAAGCCGAAGTCGTCCGGTGTCTCGGGCAGCTCAGAACGGACGGCGCCAAGATTGCGTGCATAGGCGAGCAACTGGGCCACTGCGTAGTCGGTGCGCCGACGCATGAACTTGTCGTCGTCGGACACCGGATCACCGTCCTGCACCAGTTCCTTGACGTTCCGAAAGATCAGGTGTTCGGGGATCATGAGGTACTTGGTGTTCTTGTAACCGGTGGCCCGCAGCGCCGCAATCGGATAGGCGCCGCCGCGGGCCCCTGATACTCCGACCAGGAGCACCGGCTTATGCGCCAACGACTCGCCGATATGCAGCAGGAAGTTCATCAGTGCCGGTGAAGGCATTCCGTGCCACTCGGGCGTCACGAAGACCGCTCCATCGGATGCCTCGAGTTGCTCGACGATCGCCTTTGGACCACCCGACTGCCACACCGCTTCGATATCGGTGGACAGCGCGAGCTGATGGAGATCGTGAACCGAAGCGGTTCCGCCGGCGGCGTCGATGCGACCACCGATGTACTTGCTGATTCGGAGGGTCTCGGAGTTGCTTCGTTGCGATGAGCTGAGGATCGAAATGTTCACGTCTGGTTGTAACCGCACTCGACGGAAACTATTTCACGAGCTCGCCCGGAAGGAGCGACCAGATCTGCTCGTCGATGCGGCCGCCTTCGAGTCCGCAGCTGGGCGCATGGACCGACCGCGCCACTCCCTCGAGCGTGAACCCCAGTCGATCCAGAACCGCCCCGGATGTGAGGTTGCCCAGAATCACCTCGGCGACGATGCGCTGGACGCCGATGTCGAATGCGTGTTCACACAACGAAGCTGCAGCCCGTGAGATCACTCCATGACCACGGGCCTCGGGCGCCAGCCAGTATCCGATGAGTGCGGTTTGGGCATCGTGATCGATGCGTATGCCAATCCCGCCCGCAACCTGTCCGTCCCACTCGATCACATAGCTGTTCTCGCCCGGATCATTCAGGAAGGCATCGAAGTCGGCATCGCCATAGGGATACGGAATCGTGGTCCATCGAGCGATGCTGTCATCGGTGTTCAGGATCGTGCGGTACGGCTCTCGATCCGATTCCTCGACCGGACGCATGAGCAGCTCGTCGACGTGGATCGTGGGAGGAAGAGTTCCTACTGCCATGCCTACAACTCTGGCAGAGCCAGCGGATCGGGATCGAGGTTTTCAGGCGACACCCATCGCGGAACGCATCTGGGGGCTCATGGACTCCAGATACCGAGGCTTGACCGCGGCCAGGATCTGCTGAAGATGATCCTGGTCGTGGAACGGCCATTCGTACGCGAAGTCACCGGCTAGCATCGTCCCGTACTTCGAGTGCTCGCCGCTTCGGTCGAGGTCCTCTGGAGCCAGCGTCCGCAGGTAGCTGGCCGACTCGGCCCGTTCGGCCTCGAGCTGATCGATCAGGTCGGCGAGGTCGGCGGATTCGAATCCCCGCCCGACGAGCGCAGCATTGGGATCGAAGTTCAGAATCTCGGTCTCACCCTCCACGATGCGTTGAATCCGACCCCGAAACGCTGGCCCCTCACAAGTGATCAGATGCCCGATCACTTCGAGGGCGCACCACTCGCCGGGCTCGGGCCGGCGCTGCAGAACATCCGGATCCAGCGGGCTCAGCAGTGACCGCAGCACCGAGGGCACGCTTTCGATCGTCGCAGCTAGTTCTTCGAGGCTGGGCATGATCCCAGCATGCCCAGCCAACGCTGAAACCGCGCCGGATCTCCGAGCAGCGAGCGGCGTCAACCGAGGTTTAGCGCAGGCTCTGTTTGGATGCGACCAGGGCGGCCCGGAAACGGTCCAGCTCGTCGGCGGTAGCAGCGGGGCCGCCGGCTCCGCGGGTGGTTCGGTTCGCCATGGACGCCCCCGGTTCCAACAGCTGGGCAGCCTCCGGGCCCAGTTGCGGGTCTGCCGCTACAAGATCCGGCAGCGACCCCTCCCCAGCCAGCGCCGAGCGCACCAATGCACCCACGACGTGATGGGCGTCGCGGAACGGCATGCCCTTCCCGACCAGGAACTCGGCAAGATCCGTAGCAGCCGCAAACGGATTGTCCGCCTGCGCTGCCATCACATCGGTCTTGAAGACGACGGTCCCCACCATCCCATCCAACGCCAGCAGTGTGAGCCGGATCGTGTCGCATGAATCGAACAGCGGCTCCTTGTCCTCCTGAAGGTCCTTGTTGTACGTCAACGGAAGACCCTTCAGCGTCGTGAGGAATCCGGTGAGATGACCGATCAACCGACCGGCCTTGCCGCGGGCGAGTTCAGCGATGTCGGGGTTCTTCTTCTGGGGCATCATCGATGACCCGGTACTAAAGGCGTCATCGAGGGCGACGAAACCGAACTCGGTGGAACTCCACAGGATCAGCTCCTCACCGATGCGACTGAGATGAACCCCGAGAAGCGAAAGATCGAACAGGGCCTCGGCCACGAAGTCGCGGTCGCTCACGGCGTCCAGCGAGTTGTCGAATACCGACCCAAACCCGAGGAGATCGGCGGTGCGCACGGGGTCGAGCGGCAGCGAGGACCCGGCGAGCGCACCGGCGCCCAGCGGTGACACGTCGACCCGGTCGAGCGTCTGCAGAAGCCGCTCGACGTCGCGAGCCAACGCCCAGCAGTGAGCCAGCAGATGGTGGGCCAACGTCACGGGCTGCGCCTGCTGAAGGTGGGTGTAGGCCGGCAGATACGCTGCGCCAGCTTCCTCGGCTCGACGCAGAAGGGTCTCCTGAAACTGGACGACGAGCGCCGCCAGTTCGGCGAGTTCGCGTTTGGTCCAGAGCCGAAGATCGGTGGCGACCTGGTCGTTTCGGCTACGGCCGGTGTGGATCTTGCCCCCCGCCTCGGGCGTGATTTCGGTGACGCGGCGTTCGACGGCGGTGTGGATGTCTTCATCCCCACTGGCCGGTTCGAAACGACCCGATGCCATTTCATCCTCGACCTCGTCGAGAGCACCGAGGATCTTGTTTCGCTCGTCGTCGGTCAGGATCCCAACTTCGGACAGCATCGTGACATGAGCGCGTGACCCGGCGATGTCCTGTGCGAACATCCGCCGATCAAACGGAAGCGAATCGTTGAGCGCCTGCAACGCCTCGGCGGGTCCCCCATCGAACCGGCCAGCCCACAGCTGTGATCTATCGGTCATCCTCAACCACGCTTGGCTGCGAGGGTGCGAAGGCGGAGCGCATTCAGCTTGATGAACCCTTCGGCGTCCGCCTGGTCATAGGCACCGCCGTCGTCCTCGAAGGTAGCGATGTTCTCGTCGAACAGTGAGTCGTTGGAGCGACGCCCGGTGACTTCGACATTGCCCTTGAAGAGCTTCAGGCGAACATCGCCGTTGACGTGGGCCTGACTGTGATCGATCGCCGTTTGGAGCATCTCGCGTTCGGGACTCCACCAGTAGCCGTTGTAGATCAACTTGGCGTATCGGGGCATCAGCTCGTCTTTCAGGTGAGCGACCTCGCGATCGAGGGTGATGCTTTCGATGGCGCGATGGGCGCGCATCATGATCGTGCCACCCGGTGTTTCGTACGCACCGCGACTCTTCATACCGACGTAGCGGTTTTCGACGATGTCGAGTCGGCCGATGCCGTTCTCTCCACCCACCTTGTTCAGGTACATCAGAACCTCGGCCGGCGACATCGACGTACCGTCGATGGCCACAATGTCGCCGTGGGCGTAGGTGAGTTCGAGGTAGGTGGCCTCGTTCGGTGCCGCCTCGGGCGAGACCGACCAGCGCCACATCTCGGCCGGTGGTTCGGTCCATGGGTTCTCGAGCGGGCCACCCTCGTAGGAAATGTGCAGCATGTTGGCGTCCATGCTGAAGGGGCTCTTTGAACCCCGGCTCATCTCGATCGGAATGTTCCGGTCAGCTGCATACGCCAACAGCTTCTCGCGGGACAGCAGGTCCCACTGGCGCCACGGGGCGATGATCTTGATACCGGGCTCGAGGGCGTACGCTCCCAACTCGAAGCGGACCTGGTCGTTGCCCTTGCCGGTGGCGCCGTGGCTGATGGCGTCGGCCGAGGTTTCCCGCGCGATTTCGATCAACCGCTTGGCGATCAGCGGACGAGCGATGGACGTGCCGAGAAGGTACTCCCCCTCATAGATCGTGTTGGCCCGGAACATGGGAAACACGAAGTCGCGAACGAACTCTTCACGGAGGTCATCGATGTAGATGTGTTCGTCGGGCACGCCCATTTCGACCGCCTTGGCGCGGGCCGGCTCGAGCTCTTCACCCTGACCGAGGTCGGCGGTGAAGGTGACCACCTCACAGTTGTATTCATCCTTCAGCCATTGAAGGATGACGGAGGTATCGAGACCGCCGGAGTAGGCGAGAACGACGCGGTTGACATCGGTTGAAGTCACGTGGGTTTCTTTCGGTAAGTGGGGTTCATTGGTTGGTGGCTAAGCCGCTCATCGCTGCCATGCGTTCGAGCACGGTAGCGCCGAGCCCTTCGCTGCTGATCACGAGGAGGGTGTCGTCGCCGGCGACGGTGCCGAGGACGTGTTCGAGGCCGGATCGATCGAGCGCCGACGCAACGACGTGCGCTGATCCGGGCGGGGTCCGAAGCACCACAAGGTCCCCGGAGCGGTCAGCTTCGACGACCCACTCTCCCATCAGTCGCCGCAGATGTTCGGTTGGTGTGTGTTGGTCGGCCGGATGTTCGGGAACTGCGTAGATCGAAGCTCCGCCAGCGATGCGAATCTTCACGGCTCCCATCTCGTCGAGATCTCGGGACACGGTGGCCTGGGTTGCCACGATGTCTTCAACGGAGGCTAGGAGTTCTACGAGCTGGGACTGGCTGGTCACCTGATGGGCGGTGAGCAGCTGACCTATGCGGTGCTGGCGTTGAGTCTTGGAGAGGCTCATTTTGGCTGCGGACTCCAGCGTTGGTTGTCGGGGTGGGTGGCCAGGAACCACAGGACGGCGCGGGCCGAGTGCAACCGGTTCGCGGCCTGAGCCCAGATCCGGCTGTTCGGTCCGTCGAGTACGGCGTCGGTGACCTCCTCGCCGCGATGGGCGGGAAGGCAGTGCATGAAGATTGCGTCGGGGGCGAGTGCGAGCATGGCTTCGTTGACCTGAAACCCCTCGAAAGCAAGAAGCTTCTCGTCGCGGATGTCCTCTTCCCCCATACTGATCCACGTGTCGTTGTAGATCACATCGGAACCGGGGACGAGATCCTCGACTCGATCACTCCATGCGAAATCGATTCCCGAAGCCCTCAGGCGATCGGCATCGACCTCAGAGAACTTCTGGCCGGGAGGACTGACGACCCGCACCTCTCCTCCGAGCATGCCGACCGCAAGGGCCAGCGACCGAGTCACGTTGTTGGCGTCGCCGACGTAGGTAACGACTTTGCCCTCGACGGTGCCGAACTGGCCGATGATCGTGAGGACATCGGCGATCGCCTGGAGCGGGTGCGCGGCGTCAGAGAGCAGATTCACGATGGGCACGATGTCCACGTCGGCCATCTCGTCGAGCACCTCATGGCCATACACCCGAGCGCAGATGATCCGGTGGTAACACGCCAGAGTGTGGGTGACGTCCGATACCGACTCGCGCTGACCCAGGCTCACCTCGCCATCGGTTATGTACACCGGATGACCGCCCAATTGGACCACCGCCATCTCGGTGGAGTTACGGGTGCGGGCGGACTGTTTGGCGAAGTAACACGCCACCCCTTCGCCTTCAAGTGGACGGCCCAACTGGTCAGGCGGGAGCTGGGCATGGTGGACGATGGATTTCAGCTCGTCGACCGTGAGGTCATCGACTTCAAGTATGTGTCTCACTGGACACCTCCCTTGGTGGAGCTCACCGCGGCGATCGACTTCGCCAGGATCTGGGCTCCCTCGTCGATCAGTTCCGGAGGAATGTTGATCGGCGGGGTCAGACGAAGTGCTGTTGCGGTGACCGCATTGAGAATCAAACCGTTCTGGAGACAGGTGGCGGCAACGGCCTTGGCATCGATGCCCTCGGCGAGTTCTACCGCCATGAGCAGTCCCAGCCCGCGGGTTCCGGTAACACCGTCGATCGCAGTGACGGCGTCGACCAATTGCTCGGCCCGATGTTGGGCGAGGGCCGGTGCGTCGATCTCCAGCATGATCTCCAGCGTCTTCCGCGCTGCCGATGTGGCCATGGGCTGTCCACCAAACGTCGTGGCGTGGTCCCCCGGCTCGAATGCGGATGCGGCTTCCGGCGTGGCCCAACAGGCACCGATGGGCATGCCGTTCCCGAGCGCTTTGGCCATCGTGACCACGTCGGGACCCTCGCCGTCGGCGAAGAAGTGCTGGAAGCCGAACCACTTACCGGTTCGAGCCAAACCGGCCTGCACCTCATCCACCATGAAGAGGAGATCCCGCTCATCGCAGAGGCGACGCACCTCGGCGAAGTACTCGATCGTCGCCGGGTTCACGCCGCCCTCGCCCTGAACCGGTTCGAGGAAGATCGCCGAAACGGTGTCGTCGATCTGACGCTCCAGATCCTCGACATCGGCCCAAACGGCGTGTTTGAACCCGTCGGGCAGCGGCATGAACGCCTCCCACTTCGACGGCTGACCGGTAGCGGCGAGTGTGTTCAGCGTGCGGCCGTGAAAACTCTGGAAGGCACAGACGACACGGTGCCG
>CALGOA010000139.1 GCA_937958015.1 uncultured Acidimicrobiales bacterium
GGTGATCAGGGTGATGGCGACAACAGCTGTCTTGCGGGTGGCGAGGCCGCCGAGGAAGTCAGCCACACCGTACGTACCAGCCGCAGCCAGCGCCAGAAGGACGGGCATCAGCGGGTCATGTCTGTGGCTGTTGTCGACCTCGAGTCGTGATGCGGTGCTGGTCCAGAATCATTCTTCGCCCGGTGTGCACGGCAGCGGACGACGCTCGCCACTTCGATGCCGTTTCTCACCAGGGCAAGCTAGCGCCCGCTTGAGCCTATTGGCCGCCCTGATCGCCTTCAGGCGCCTGCTCCTCATTGGGGTCGTCGTGCGATCTCGCCGTCCCACTCTTCCAGCGGGGCGCAATGCCACGCCCAGTTACTCAACCGCTCTTTGCCTTGCAGTTCTGTCCGGCCGTTGGCCCAACGAAGGTCAGCCCAGGAGTCCCCAGACGCTTCGACCCATGGGAACAGTCGGCGCAGTACATGGTCGGCGAGTTCCGGGGGTGGTCGGAACTCCGCTCCAAGACCGTCCGCTATGTCGTTGGTGTGAATCAGCATCTCGTCACAGGCCATTGCGGCGAAACCGGATCGATCGGCATCACCCATCGGGTGGAACCCCCGCGCCGTGTCCGAAGCGGTGCCGACGACCGAAGCCGTCACATGGGCATAGGTCCAGAGCGTGTCGATCAGATCGCCGTTCGCAGCGTTGTCCTTAACAGCGTGGTCCGCAGCGTTCAGGTCTCTGCCGCCAGCAGTCAGGTCGATCGCATACCAAAGGCAACCATCCGCAATGTGAGCAACGATCGCTGCGATCGTCATGTCCAGGTCCGGTACCACGACCTGCCAGTCCCGGTCGGCAAAGCCGCGCAGGAAATCTGTGCAGATCTCAACAGTGTCGTGAATGGCCGTTTCGTCCACCATCCGACCGATCGTAGCTCTGACGGCGGATTCGGCTGGGTGGGACCTGCTGGCCAAGAGGGAGCGGCGGTACCGCTATTCTTTGCTGGTGACCGGGCCTGACCATGTGGCCGCTGACATCGAGGCGGTAGTGCTCGAGACGACCGGCGCCCGTGCGATCCTGGACACTCAGATCGTCCAGAGCCTTTGGGGTGGCTACGGGCAGATCCTGCGTTGTTATCTGGACGGGGCGGCGCAGTCCAGCGTCATCGTCAAACATGTCCGCTGGCCCGACCAACGTGATCATCCGTACGGTTGGACGTCCGACCTTTCCCACGAAAGGAAGCTGCAGTCCTACCGGGTGGAAACCACGTGGTACGACCGGTACGCCCAGAGGTGCCCCGACACGTGCAGGGTGCCCGGTCGTCTGGCCCTCGAGACTCGGGCCGATCAGGTCATCATGGTGATGGAGGATCTTGACGCATCGGGTTTCGCGGGACGACGCCAGCGGGTGAACGACGCTGAAATCGAGGCCTGCCTTACGTGGCTTGCGAATTTCCATGCCACCTTCCTGGGCGTGCGGCCTGAGGGTCTCTGGCCCACCGGTACCTATTGGCATCTGGCCACCCGCCCCGATGAGTTCGACGCACTCGACGATGGCCCACTTAAGGCGGCAGCGGCGACCATCGATCGCCAGCTCAGCGACAGTCCGTTCCAGACCCTGGTGCATGGAGACGCTAAGTTGGCCAACTTCTGCTTCAGCGCCGACGGGAGTCAAGCGGCCGCCGTCGACTTCCAATACGTCGGGGGTGGCTGCGGCATGAAGGACGTCGCCTACTTCATCAGTAGCTGTCTCGACGAGGACGACAGCGAACGTCTGGGTCCAGATCTGCTCGACCGATACTTCGACCTGTTGGCCGATGCGTTGGCACACGTTGGAAGGACGGTGGACTTCGCAGCGCTCGAGGAGGATTGGCGGGCTCTGTATCCGGTGGCGTGGACCGACTTCTATCGGTTCCTGCAGGGATGGAGCCCCGGCCACTGGAAGCTCCACCGCTACAGCGAACGGCTGGCCCGCGAGGTGTTGGCTGCGTTGGGGTCTCCGGAGACACCGTGAAACTCTCCACCTCCCACCTGAACGAACTCGCCGACGTTGCGATTTCGGCCGCCGTCGAAGCAGGGCAGATGATCGCTCGATCGCGCCCCCTGGAGGTCGAGCACAAAGCCGGTGGCGGCAGCCTTGCGTCTCAGGTGGTGACCGAGATCGATCGCCGGAGCGAGGACATCATCCTCGATCACATCACGCCGACGCTCGAACGCTTCGGGCTTGGCCTGCTAACCGAAGAGAAGGACGACGACGGTGGGCGTCATATGGCCGACTACTTCTGGTGTATCGATCCCCTCGACGGCACCTTGCCCTTCATCGAGGGATCCCTGGGGTACGCCGTTTCCATCGCCTTGGTCCGGCGTGACGGTGTTCCGTGGATCGGCGTGATCTACGACCCCGTCGAGGCGAAGTTGCTGCATGCGATCCGGGGTGTCGGAGCGTTCCAAGATCGCCGTTCCTGGCAAACCGAACCTCGGCCCGGGGGAGAGGTGCTGTCAGTGTTCGCCGACCGCAGCTTCGGTGCCAGCGACGACCACGATGCTGTCCTCGACGCACTGGACCGGATTGCGTCGGACATGGGGCGGACCGGAGTCCAGCTTCACACGACCGGGGGCGCCGTCATGAACGCATGGAACGTGCTCGCCCACCCGCCGGCCTGCTACTTCAAGGTTCCCGGCCCGAGCGGCGGAGGAAGCCTGTGGGATTTCGCCGCCACCGCCTGTCTGTTCAACGAGATCGGGGCCGTCGCAACCGATATGCACGGAAGGTCGCTGGATCTGAATCGGGCCGACTCCACCTTCATGAACCACCGTGGGGTGCTTTTTGCCTCGGAAGAAGGCCTCGCTCTTCGGATTCGAACCTCGCTCGGGGGCCACTAGGGTCACGCAATGGGCGCTCTTCATAATGAACTTCCCAACTGAGATGGCGTCGTTCGAGTCCGGTCTCAACGAGATCCACCCCAAGACCCGGAGGGGCTGGCGGTCGTGGTTGGAGCAGAACCATGCGAGCTGCGACGGCGTGTGGCTCATCTACTACAGAGCTTCGACGGGAAAGCGCAGGCTCACCTGGGAGGACGCCGTACGGGAGGCACTGTGTTTCGGTTGGATCGACAGCAAGGTCAAACCGATCGACGACGAGCGATACATGCAGGTCTTCACACCCCGCAAACCACGGAGCGTCTGGTCGAAGGTCAACAAACACTACGTCCTGGAGCTCATCGAAGCGGATCTGATGACTGACGCTGGACAACGAGCCATCGATGTGGCCAAAGAAAACGGAGCGTGGGCGTTCCTGGAGCCGGTCGATGCGCTCATCGTTCCGGCGGATCTGCAAGCTGCGCTACACGCGTCGAAAGGGGCGCAGGAGGCGTACGACGCTCTGTCGCCGACAGGGAAACGCTCGATTCTCTACCGGTTGATTTCGGCGAAACGAGAAGAGACTCGGGCAAAGCGCATCGCCGAAGCTCTCGACGAACTTCAGCGCAGCACGTAGATCGCTCACGATCCAAGCGCTCGACTCTGGTTATCGTGGCCATGTGGGTGAGCGCGCAGGATCGGCCATGGTCGCAGCGAACGGATCTGTCTCGTGATGGAAATCAACACCAGACCAGCGATCGCTGAGGATCTCGAGGCCATCGAGGTCCTGCTTCCGCGGCTTGCGTCATTCGATCCGTTACCACCCGGCCGTAAACGGGACGATCTGTGGCGCCCCGATCTGGCGGGCCTGCGATCGTGGGCAGCTGGCGAGGAGGCCGACACATCGGTCCGAGTAGCGACGAACTATGTTGAGGTCGTCGGCGCCGGAATCGTGACGTACGGCCCGGATCCCTTCAACGGACAACTCAACGCTCATCTGCTGGCGATCGTGATCGCCCCGTCTGTCGATGGTCACGGCGTTGGACAACGGCTGATGGCGGAGCTCGATGCAGAGGCTCGCCGACGTGGAGCGGCGATGATGAGCCTCAACGTCTTCTCCGCGAACGAACAGGCTCGAGCACTGTACGCACGGCTCGGTTTCCACGAGGAGTTGATTCGGGCCGTTCGACCGCTTGGGTCGACCACCGAGTAGCTCACCAGAGCACCCGGTTAGGCGCCGGTTGTCAGGATTCGTCAACAGCCGACAGCTTGCCGTCGCTCAACCGGAGTATCTGGTCAGCATGTGCCAGTGGGGCGGCATCGTGGGTCGCGATGAATGCGGCGATGCCTTCGGTGGCCACGAGGTCGGCGAGAATCCGCACGATGTCAGCGCCGGTTCGCGAGTCGAGCTGACCCGTCGGTTCGTCCGCCAGCAGGAGCCGTGGTTTGTTCGCAAGCGCCCGAGCGATCGCCACACGTTGCTGCTCGCCACCGGAGAGTTCGTCGGGACGATGGCCAGCACGCGGCCCCAGGCCAACCAACTCCAGTAGCTCCCTAGACCTCGCTCGACGTGCCTCCGGGTCCGCCTTCATGAGCCGCAACGGCACTTCAACGTTCTCGGCAGCCGTCAGCATCGGCAACAAACCGAATGCCTGAAAGATGAAGCCGATCTCGGTCCGGCGAACTGCGGCCCGTTCGGATTCTCCCATCGCACTGATGGCTGCGCCGTTCAGGTGCACCTCACCCGAAGTCGGTTGATCCAAGCCACCCAGCAGATTCAGCAGCGTGGTCTTGCCGCTGCCGGACCGTCCCATCACCACGCTGAACGATCCACTCCCGACTCGAAGATTCACGCCATCGACGGCTCTGATGGTCGAGTCTCCCGATGGATACACCTTGGTCAGTGCGACGGCGTCGAGCACAGCGTGGTCAGCCATGGGGGCGATTCCGGGATCCTGGAGCATCCGCCCGGTCGGGCCAGACGCTGATCCGGTCGGAGTCGAGTGTCAGTCGCACACGGTCTTCCAGCTGCAAGGCCTCGACATATTCGTCGGGAAGTTGCAGCCGGCCCACCCGGTCGAGCACCGCGAACTCCTCCGCCACCAAAGCCGTCGAACCATCGGCGTCAAGGCGGGCCCGCCTCAGGACTTCGGTGCTCGTCCGGCCATCGCGAATCGAGACGGTCCGATCGGCCTGCCCTGCGAGATCATGATCGTGGGTCACGACCAACACGGTGACCCCGCCTTCCCGGTTCACCTGCCGGAGGACGCCGACAACCTCAGCGGCTGTTTCGGAATCCAGTTCGCCGGTCGGCTCATCGGCGAACACCACCTTGGGGCTATTCGCCAGGGAAATAGCGATCGCCACCCGCTGCTGCTCACCACCCGAGAGTTGCGACGGCTGATGATGCAGGCGGCCCGCCAGTCCGACGCTGCGAAGGAGATCCGATGCGAACGAACGGCGATGCCGCCGCCGTCGGCCATCGAGACGCATCGGCAGTTCAACGTTCTCTAGGGCAGAGAGATACGGCACAAGATTCCGACCGGTCTGCTGCCATACGAACCCCACCTCGCTGCGCCGATACTGGGTTCGTTCTCGTACCGAGAGCTGTAGCAGGTCATGTCCTGCGACCCGGGCCGCACCGGCGGTCGGCGTCACCAGTCCGCCTAACACTCCGAGGAGTGTTGACTTTCCGCTGCCCGATGCTCCGACGATTGCGGTGAACTCGCCCTGTTGGACGGTGAGGTCGAGGCCCTGGAGGGCGATGACCTCGAGGTCGGCTTGCTGGTAGATCTTGACGAGGTTCTCACACGTGATGACAGCGTCGTCGCGGCCTCGTTCCGTTTCGATGCTCAGTAACCCGTTTCGTTGTCCCGGGTGATCGGTCATTCCAGCCATCTATTGACTCTCCCTTCGCAACAGCATCGCATGATCGAGCCGCCGAAGTGAACGGACCGTCACCGCGACCGTCACGCCGACGGCCACCGCCAGCGCGGCAACAACCTGTAGAACAACCCACCAGTTCAGTCGCACCGAGGGCGACCCGGCATCGATGGCGAAGGCGCCCAGGCTGAGATTGTCGCTGAGCAGGAGCGCCGCCGCCCCTCCTGCGGTCGCTCCGAGAATCGAAGCGATTGTGATGCCGGGCAGCAACTCGATGGCAACCAGGCGACCGAGCGAACGTCGCTCGTGACCCAAGATCGCCAGCACACCCAAATCCCGCTGTCGCGCCGTGGTGGTGAGCACGGCAGCCGCTCCCGAAGTGATGACGGCAAAAACGAGGCCGGCAACGCCGAGCCACAGAAGTGACCTGGTAGTCCATGTCGAGAGCGGATCCCCGGCCAGCGCCAGAAACCGTTGTTCACGCGAGGTGATGTGAGGCGGCAGAATCTGCTGCTGAACGACGGTCCGGACCCGGTCATCCAGTTCGCCCGGCTGGCCGAGGAGTGCCACGGTCGGTGCGGTCGTACGATCATCGGTCCGGGTGGTGAGCAGCGCCCGATCTACAAGAACGGCCTGCCTGTTGGAGGGGACCCCGGGGAAGTGGTCGGTGGCGGACAGAAACTGCAGATCGATGGCATACCTTCCCATCATGAGTGACGCCGACTCGTCGAGGCGCTCCCGATGTTCCGAATTCCCAACCAGCACCGCGCGCAACGGTTCCGACTCGCTGACCGCGCCGGCCACCCCGTCGAGTGCGGCCGAGACCTGGTCTGCGAGCGGTGAATTCTCCACCAGTGCCTGAAACTCCGCCACGTCGAGCGCCACTACATCGGCGACGAAGTCGCCCGACTCACCGCTGAACCGTTGGAACCGCATCGTGGAGCCAAACGCCACACGACCATCGGACGAAGTGACGGCTTCCTGCACCTGTTCGGGAAGCGGCAACCTCGGGTTGGCAGTCTCGATGCGATGTTCTCCGGCCACGGTTTGCCATGCGGCGGCTTCTTGGGCGTCGGCGACCGAGCTGTAGACGACGGCGGCGAACACGGCGACCATCGATGCGATGGAGATCGTGAGGATCGGTGTGCGGAGGGACCGTGGCTGGTCGACGAGTCGTCGGACCCCGATCATCCAGCTTGCACCCCGCTGGCGGTTGGCAAGGATTGAGAGCCCCTGTGCGAGCGGACCGATCAACCGAAGCGCAACAACACCGGTGGCCAACGCGATCAATGCGGGTGTTGTAGCGAGCGTCGTGTCGAAACCGTTGGCCGCCGAGCTAGCGACATCCGTCGCCCGGCGCCGCAGCAACACGACCCCCGCAACGGCGAGCCCGATAAGTAGCACCTCGGCCACCAGGCGGCGCAGCCGCAATCGTTTCCCCTCACGACCGGTCCGTTGGGGCAGCTTCGTGACGACCACGATTGCGATGGTGACGACTCCGACACCGACAGCCAGCAACACCGATGGCAGAACCGACGTCTTCCGAAGCAGCAGCACCGCAGCGACGGCTCCGGTCAAAACCGCGGGCGAAGCGATGAAGACGCCGGTTTGCAGAGCGTGGGCGGCCAGTTGGCTGCGCGATGCCCCTCGATCAACGATCAGCTCGGTGGTCGCCCGCCGACGCGCCGCATCGACGATCGCCACGGTCCATACAGCTGCGAAGGCAGCGACGGCGAAGACGACCGCCGCCATCGACAGAAGCTGAACGGTCAATCGCCGCTGGGCAAGGTGTTCGTTGAGAAGTTCTGGGAGCAGGGTCACGACCTGAACGTCGGGTGGCCCGATCCTCTCGATGTCGGCGGCCAGTTCACTGGCTTCGGCCCGGTCCACCAGCTCGGGGTCCACCAGGAATCGCCAAGCAAAATCTAGATCGACCCCTCGAGCGGCGTTTCGGAACGGGCGGTACTGGTCAGGGCTCATCAGACCCACGGCGAACACAAACCTGAAGTCGGGATTCTCGGTGATGCGGGGTCGGTGCAACGAACTGTCCGCGTACCAGTACTCCAGCTCCTCGTCGTCCAGTTCGATGATTCCTGACACCCGAAGAACGAAGCGCAACGCCTGGATGTTCACCTCGGGGCTTTGGAAAGACAGATCGGTTGCCGACGGCAACAACGTCAGCAGCTCGCCGATGGCGACCATCATGTCGTCGGCGGTTTGTTGGGTCACCGCTACCTCGAACAGGGGTAGTTCCACGAGAGAACAGTCCTGGTCTTCCAGCGGCTCGAACGCTTCGATCTGATCCTTGGTGAGCGATTCGTTCGGGCAGTCGGGTCCCTCAAGTCGCACAATGTCGTCCTGAGCGGTCGGCAATGCACCTTCCACCAGGCGTAGGTGATCCTCGATTCCGCTCTGGTACCGAAGCTGAATCGTTGTCGGAAAGGGGCCCTGAAGTTGATCGGGAAACGAACTGACGACAAATTCTGGAGTGTCGAACACCCACTGGTCGCTACTGAGCACGTTCGAAACCGAGGGCGGAATGTGATCGTCACGCAGGTTCCTACTCACTACGTCGATGTTGAAGAACGGGTCCCGTGGCGCACCTGCCCCGATTTGGCGTCGGGCCTCAAAGCTGAGATTTCGCTGCTCCGGTGTTGCCGTCCGCACCGTCTCAGAGAGGTCGAGTCTCGATGCGTGTTCGATCACCCGCGGCGCCAGCGCAACTGCGAAGGCCGTGGCGAAGACGACCACCGCTATGACAAGATTCGCGCGGCCATCCGATCTCATCTGCTGCCACCACGTGGCTGTGCCGAGGCTGCGGAAGCGGCCGGGTCCGGATGCCACTACGCACCAACTCCCCGGAGCGAACTGGCTACCGGGCGTTTGCTCTGAAGCAGGCGGACGCCCGCCATGCCCAGGAGCAGGCCTCCAACCAATGCCAGCTCCAGTAGGGCGATTCGGCGCCACGGATACCGCACAATGACACCGGGATACACGCCGGTTCCGTCCTGGGAGAGGGAGACGACGGGCAGGATCAGTCGGGCCAGCGCAAGGCCTAGCAGAGTGCCGATGATCAGGCTGGTTGCCACGAGTATGACCTGTTCGGAGAGCATCCAACGGCGGTGCTGACGTTCGGTGAGGCCGAGCGCGTACAGCAGTGCGAACTCGGATCGACGTTCACGGGCCGAGACCATCACGGTGACAACGAATCCGGCCACGGCGAAAACACCCGCCGCAACGAATCCAAGAGTCATTGCTCCGATTGCACTGAGCGCGGGCGGATTCGAGGTCAACTCGATCTCTCGGTCCCGAAGCAGCTGTACCTCGACCGCTTCGATAGGTGGTCGGGTCAGCGGGTCGACCACCGCGGATGCGTCGTCAACGGTGATCCAGTACTCCGAGATCCTTCGCACCGTTCGGCCGGGCTGACGTTCGATCCAGAGCAGTGTCGGCAGATCGACCAGAAGGGCATCGGTGGAACCGGGGTCGACGGTCGGCAGTGCCGGCACAACCCCGGTGATCTCCACCAGCACATCGTCACCACGTCCGAACGGGATAGGGATGAACTCTCCGACCTCGGCTCCGGACGTTTCCAGCCACGACGAGGTGGCGACACCGGCAATCGATACCGGTGATGCGTCGAACGGTGTGACGGTGCTAGACGGTGTGACGTTGTGGATCACCACCACGCTCAGCAACGAGGACCCGGAACCGATCCGCAAACCGAGCCCGCCCACCGGGGCTTGTCCAGTGGAACTGATGTTCGCAGGCTGGGACAGAAAACCCTGGGTCTCTGTGCTTGAGGTCCAGGCCGTTTCATCGAGCGGGATCGAGCTGCGGTTGCCATCGCTGTCGACAAGCTCCAGAGGTTCTATGGCAACCGCAACATCCCGGTCGATTGGGCCCTGCGTCGCAGTGTTGAATTGAATGTCGATGACCGACAGCGGATACGTCGGAGTGCCGGAGCCCTCGCCGAGCAGTTCGATCGAACGGACGACCCGCCCAACACCAATCTGCCCAGCATTCAACCGATGCAACAGACCGTTTCCATCCTGGAGGAGCAGGCTGATCGAACCCGCAAGTGGGATATCAACCCCGTCGGTCTCAATGGGGGATTCGGCTGGCACCACGTCCACCGCGAGCTCCAAACGAACCGGTTCGCCGGGCAACTCGAGACCGGCGAGGGAAGGACGTCGGGCCGCGAGCTCCCGAAGCGCCAGGGGGAGGTTCTCGTTACCGGCGGACGCTTTGGTGAGGATGTTGGGCTGGTCTGCATCTAACGCGATCAGGCGACCGGGTTTGTCCGATACCGGCAGGTTGAGGTCGGTGTCGACCACCGCCATTGCCGTGCCAACCCCGGGCGCCGCGGCAAGCGTTGAGACCAGCTGCAGGGGAGCGATTGAGTCGCCGGTGCGCCGGTTCGGAACCACTCGGCCCTCAGCGCCGACCTCGTGAGCGGCCTGTTCGGCCTGGGACGCAGTCCAAGTCGCTTCGTACGCCGTTGCGAAGGTTCCCATCGACACCGACATGATCAGCAGCAGGGCCGTGCGGGTGTAGCGGTGCGGTCGGCGGGCCAATTGCCAACCCGAGAGGGCCATTGTGGCCGAACGTCTTCGGTCGATCGCTCTCTCGGCTATCCGAGCGGCTACGGGTACGACTCGGAGTGCGACGAACGCACCCGCCACCAAACCGAACGTCGGCGCCGCAATGAGCAGAGGATCGACGCCGAACCAGCCGCGGACAGTCGTGGCCCGGGCGTCGTCGAGCGTTCGTAGCTGCCAGTACGCAAGCACTGCGAGCGTGACGATAGCGATGTCGATCCCCGAACGTTGCAGCCCTCCCGCAATCCGACTTCGGCTACGGCGTTGTTCGGACGCATCAGCGATACGCCCAGCCCGAAACGCCGGCCATGCGAGCAGCGTGATAGTCGCAACCGAGGCGAATCCGACCACAACCCACGGTTCGCTTCCTATCCTCGGATCGATCACTAGGCCGGACGAGGCCAGGGGTCCGAACCGATCGACGAGCCCGACGAGATGCGACGCAAGGTACGGCGCCGCAAGGGCGATCGGCACGACGATGATCGACGCGTCGACAAGGGCCTGGCCGAGCAGTTGCGTGGCGCTGGCTCCCCGAGCTCGCAACGTGGTTGCTTCGGATCGCCGTGCGTCGACCCCCAAGCCAGCGACCAGCACCAGCGCAAAGGCCGCCAGAACCGCCAGCTGCACGACGACGGCAATGATGACTGAACGGGCAACGGTGAGCGTGCGATCACGGCCGACCAATACCGAAGGTGCTGAAGTAACAACGTCGAACTCCGATGACGCTTCGGGGGAGTCGAGGGTCCGTTGCCGATTGAGCGAACTCTCGAGGCTGGAGAGGTTCGCCCGTAGCGGTGCAACGTCATCAAGGCCGACCTGATCGAATCGGGGAATCGCAAGCGTCCCAACCTCGGGCCGGGACGACAGGCCACCCAGCATCGCCTCCCGCGTGGTCAGCATCGTTACCGTCCGAAACGAAGCCCCCAACGTCAGCGGCTCGACAAGCCCGTCCCGGGCATGCCAGAAACGCCCGAAGGCATCGGTGACCCGATAGTGCCCGGAAATCTCGACGGTGACCGGATCGGCAGTACCCGAACGGGGACGAACGGTGAGGGATCGTCCGATAGCAAGATCGAGCGTTGCCGCTGCATCGGCGTCGACCAGCACCGGCACCGTTGCGTCCGATGGGGTCAGCAGCGTTCCTGCGGTCAGCTCAATCTCACTCTCCACCGACTCCAACCAGACCACGGATGCAAGGTCGATGCGGTCGTCGTTTGGCTGGTCCGGCAACTCGAACGACTCCGAAGAGCGCAACGAGCGGTAACTGTCGTAGTCGACATCCCCGAATGCTCTCTCGATGCGTTCGTTCGCCAGACGCTCGACGGGTTCGATTTCAGCGGGCTGCACGAGAATGGAGACGTCCACGGCAGTGGTTGCCGTCGGGGCATCGACGAGACTTCGACGCAGCGCAGCAACCGACAACGCCTCGGAGTAGATCGGACCAGCGGCAAGCAGGACCAGAGCCAGGGTTACCGTTACAACGGTGGCCAGAGCGACAACGGGCTCGGCCCGAAGTCGTCGCAAGGTTCCCCCTAGGCCCATGAACGACCCTAACCCAGCCCGGGTTGCCGGAGAGACGTGAACTGTTTGGCCGGCCACATCCGAAGCCATTAGCTTCGATCCATGAGTGATGTCGATCAAGAACTGACGGCCATGGTGCACGGCGGGATGACGTTCGCCGCCGAACTGGAGGTCGAGATCCTCTCCGGGACGAAGTCGACGGTTGTTGGCCGCGCGCCCTGGTCGGCGGATCGCACCACAGCTGGCGGTGCCATGCACGGCGGATGCCTCATGGCGCTCGCGGACACGGTCGGTGCGTTATGCGCCGTACTGAACCTGCCCGAAGGGGCGTTGACCAGCACTATCGAGAGCAAGACCAACTTCTTCCGCCCGTTTCTCGAGGGGGATGCAACGATCACCGCATCACTGGTGCACGCCGGGCGCCGCACGATCGTGGTGCAGACCGATATCACCAACGCCGACGGCAAACTTGTGACTCGTACAAGCCAAACTCAGGCGGTGCTGGAGTAGGTGGGTCGGGCATCCGAGGTGCGATGGGTTCGCGTACCCTCATCTCCCTATGTACGACCCGGTGAAGGACGGCATTCCCAAGACGGCCGAGTCGGTGGTCTACACCGAAGCCAGACCGCCTGCGGCCCTCAGCGAACTCGTCCATTGTTTTTGGGAGCTTCGCACCGAAGCTGACCTCTCCGATGACTTCACGCTGCACGCCATGCCCGATGCGTGCGTCAATCTGTTGTTCAACCAGCAGGACACCCGCATCGCCGGCGTCACCCAACTTCAGACCACGCACACGACGCTCGACCTCGGTCGGTCCTTCCACTTCGTAGGTATTCAGTTGTTCCCGGGGGTGTGGCGAGGCGATCGCGAGGCCTCGGTCGATCACTATGTTGGTGAGGCCTACGAAGGCAACCTGCCACTCGTCGAGGTGAGTAGTGCCGCAGCGGAGTTCGAGTTCGAGGGCAAGATGGCCGTCTTTGCCGACTTCGTCGAAACCCTGTTGGACGTTGGTCTCGTCGCCAAGAATCCCGTGACCGCAGCGATTCTGACGAACCTCGACGACGTCACCAGCGTTGCCGACATGGCTGCCGTGGCCGCGCTGTCACCCCGCCAGCTCCAACGAGTGCTGAAGTCAACCACCGGTTTCTCTCCCCACGATCTGTTGAAAGTGTTGCGCGTGCAACATTCGTTCCGCCAGGACTACCTGCTGTCGTTCGCAGACCAGTCTCACTTCACGCACTCGTTCCGGAAGTTGACCGGCTACACGCCCGGCCAGTTCAGAAAATCCTTTGATGTCTGATATCTACAATCCGGTTTCGACCCATTCCGCTTTAGTTGTCCTCAGAAGGAAGGCAAACGGCCTTCAGAACAACTGGAAGGACAGTGCTGATGAGGAAAATTGGTTGGTTTGATATCTACGTCGAGGACATGGAGCGGGCCCAGACCTTCTACGAAACGGTGCTCGACACCTCGTTGGCGCCCATGGGTGATCCCAATGATCCGAGCGTTCAAATGAGGGCCTTTGGTGACGACTTCACCTCCCATGGCGCGGGTGGTGCCGTGGTGAAACTGGAACACGCCCAGCCCGGTCCGGGCGGCTCGATGGTCTACTTCTCCTGCGAGGACTGCGCCGTGGAAGAGGCCCGAGCAGCAGGTGCTGGGGGTTCGGTCGTGCAACCGAAGTACTCGATCGGCGAACACGGTTTCGTGTCGATCATCAGCGACACCGAAGGAAACATGGTCGGTCTGCACTCCGTGGCCAAGTAGGGGACGAGCGCCAGGGTTGCGTCGAGTCCGGGTGATGGCCGCCGATCGGCGGACATCACCCGGCCCGCTGAACGCCAATGGTTGGTTGTCCCGATGCTGAGGGCCTTGCTGGTGAGGAGCCGATACCTTGAGCGGCGAAGGGGCAAGAAAGTTGATCGGAGGATCACATGGCGCTGCACCGACTCGACCACTACAACATCGAGACCGCATTGCCCGAGGAGACGATTGCGTTCTATTGCGATGTCTTGGGGTGTGTGGATACGCCGGAGCGACGCCCTGCCATACCGGTCCCAGGAACGTGGCTTCTGGTCGATGATCATCCGGCGATTCATCTGAATTTCGCGGCAAGCGATCGTTCGGCCCCAACCGGCGCTATCGATCACGTTGCCTTTGAGGCTTCTGGTTACCTGGACACGTGCTCACGTCTCGACTCGTTCGGTATCGAGTACGAAACCACGGAGTCACCTCAGTTCGATCTACTGCAGATCTACGTCTTGGACCCCAACATGATTCGGGTGGAGATCAACATCCGAGGTGAATGCACCGCCGTGGCCGAGTCGAGGGCCGCCGACGTCTGATCGCCCGTCTCGATCGGCCTCCGGGGAGTGGGCTCCTACCGGCGGGCTGGCAGCGAGATCGTGAAGGTGGAGCCAGCGCCCTTGGCGGTGTGGAGGTCGATGTGGCCTTCGTGTTGTTCTGCGATCATCTTCGCTATGGACAACCCAAGTCCACTGCCACCGCGTGGACGCGATCGGGAACTATCGCCTCGATAGAACCGGTCAAACGCACGCGTCGACTCCTCTTCGCTCATGCCGGGCCCGTCATCGGCCACCGTTAGGACGAGCCGCCCCGACTCGATCCGGGCCCCGACGGTCACGCTGGCCTCGGGGCCGTGAGTGAGCGCGTTGTCGACGAGCACGGTGAGCATCTGCTTGACCCGTTGGCCATCGATGTAAGCCATGAGCTGGCCTCGTTCAGGAGCATCGGCGGTTACGGTTCGCCCTCGGTGCGCTGCGAGCAGATCGCTGCAAACGTCGCGGGCGAGATCGCCGACATCGGTGGGTTCGATGTTCAACGACGATTCCTCGTCCATGCGGGCCAGGTTCAGCAGATCGCTAACGAGGTGGCCCATGCGGTCCGCCTCGTCCGTCATACGCCGAACGGCATCGTCGAGTTGTCCTTCGGTGCGGAAGCCGCCGGCCCGATAGATCTCGAGATACCCCTGAATCGAGGTCAACGGTGTCCGCAGTTCATGGGATGCGTCGGAAACGAACTGGCGGAGCCGGTCGTCTGACTCATCTCGTTGGTCGAGCATCGTATTCAGTGCCCGTGCCATTCGACCGGCCTCGGTCGTGTCACTTAGCTCTGGAACCCGCTGTTCGCGATCACCGCTCACGATCGCATCGGCGGTGTCGGTAATTCGGGCCAGCGGAACCAGGCTCAGTCGCCAGACCCACCACGCCAGTGCGCCGAGCACACCGGCGATCGCCAGTGAAACGATTGTGAAGGTGAGAACCAATCGGCTGACCGTCTGGTCGATATCGGTTGTGGGCAGCGCTATGACGGTGGAGGCCTCACCCCCTGGCGCGGGTTCGTGCAACACCCGGAATGACGCCGACCCATCGGCCGACTCGACCGTTGAGAAGACTCGGGTTGCGGGGATGCTTGTGAACTGCGAGGTGTCGACCACCTGATCAAGGAGTTGGCCCTGCACCAGCCGTTCAACCGAGCCATCCGGGCTCACCACCGCAATAAACAGGTCCGAAATCTGTCGTCGATCCTGAGCAAGCGGGCGGGGTTCGTCCTGCCGATCCGTCTGAGCGCCTGGCGGCGGGGCACTACCGTCGGGCCGTTCGAGCGGTGCGATGCTCTCCAACCGTTCATCGAGTTGGTCGACGAGGCGGTCTTGCTGCAGCACGACGACAACGATCGCCATCCCAACGACCAACGCCAGGACGACCGAGAGTGCCGTCGCAAGTCTGGCCCGGAGGCTCATGAGTCGAGACGCAGACAGAAACCGATACCGCGAACGGTGTGAATCAGCTTCGGTTCAACCGTGTCCACCTTCTTCCGCAGATAACTGATGTAGGTGTCGACGATCGAAGAGTCACCATCGAAGTCGTACTGCCAGACGTGCTCCAACAGTTGAGCCCGGGAGAGCACGCGGCCGGTGTTGGTGAGTAACACCTCGAGCAGCTTGTATTCGGTGGGGGAGAGTTCGACGGGTTGTCCCGCTCGGGTCACCCGGTGGGCTTCGGTGTTCATCTCGAGATCAGCACACTCGAGCACGGTCTGCTGGCGGGCCACACCGGACTGATCGAGGCGAAGACGCACCCGGGCGACCAACTCGGCGACCGCAAACGGCTTGACCATGTAGTCGTCGGCGCCTTCGGTCAGGCCTTTCACGCGGTCCTCGGTGCTGTCCCGTGCGGTCAGAAAGATGATCGGTGTCCTGTCGCCGCTGTCGCGCAGACGGCGCAGAACTTCGAAGCCGTCGAGTTCGGGCATCATCGCATCGAGAACGATCAATTGGGGGCGATGCTCGGTCACTGCCGCCAGTGCTTGCCGTCCGTCGCCCGCTCCGACGGTCCTGATGCCGTCCAGTCCGAGGCCGGTTTCGACGAGGAACCGGATGTTCTCTTCGTCGTCGACGACAAGTACCAACGGCGATGACTCAGCCATCAGGCCGACGGGAACGTGGTGGAGATGGCAGCGGCTTCTGCATCGATCGTGGTGGCGGGCACGAGACCATCGGCTTCTGCTGACAGGAGTTCGGTCCACCGGTTGACAATCTCGTCGGCTGCACCGCTGGTAAAGAGCGCCTCGGTCAGCTCGGTCACGGCCTGATCATACATTGCTGAGAACGTGTCATCGGCGAGGAACCGGCTGGCGAGGACATTGCTTCCACCAGCGCCAACACCACCGCTAGCTCCACCCCCGCCGCCGCCAGCGGCGGGGCCACCTGCGGGCCGGCTGCGGACGGCGCTCTCAGCGGGAGCGGTGTCATCGGTGGGAACGTTCCCGGCCACCGGTCGACCACCGCCCGCCTGGCCGGGGCCGCCACCATTGACGTTCGCCGTGCCGAAGGCGAGGTTGAGGTCCCATGAGACAACGGTGAACCGATCCTCGTCATAGCTGTAGTGCAGATACGAATTGTTGCCACGGCCGTCGATATCGTCGCCGTTCTGGATGAGGTCCTGGAAGGCGAGATAGGTGGCGAAACTCTCGAGGTCCAACCGCTCGCCCAACTCGGCAGCGAAGGTTGCGTCGTCGCTGTTGTTGATGAAGTCCAGGAACTCGATCAACGGATCGAGGTCGTCTTCGCCAACCTTCTGATCAAACACATCCTCGTACGAGTCCCAGTCGGTGCCTCGGTAGCTGTAGTCGCCTTCGCTGTCGGCCTTATAGAGGGCGGCTTCGTCGGCATCGAAGTTGTCTTCTTCCCAGATCTCGTCCGGATGTTCGATCGCCAGCCGCAGTTCGGCTTCGCTTCCGTTCACGATGAACGTCGTAGCCACCGGATCCTCGGCCGCAAGACCGGTGAGGGCGAGGAGTTCCTGCGCAACCGCCTCGTTCATGGCGGTTTCGGTCGAGTTGGAGCGGATCACGATGTCGTTGATGCCCTCGTAGTTCTGATCATCCACGTACTTGTCGAGCTTGATGAGCCACGGGAGGTCCTCAGGGTTGCCGGACGTCGCAGCGGTGAGTCCGAAGAGGGACGAGTTGCCCTTGAGCCGGATCCCCACGTTCTCGAATGTGGTGCCGTCGATGGTGATGGTCGCTTCGATCCACTCCTTCTCACCCTCGCTCACGTAGACCGCGACCATTTCGTCGTAGTCGTCCTGATCGAAGTCGACGACGATGTCGTGTACGACGCTGTTGTCGAAGAAGCCGGCTGCAGAGGACACCCTCACCACCTCGCCGTCGGAGGTCGTGGTGGTCGTTTCCTGAACGGCTATGTCATCTGAGGCTTGTCCGCAGGCACCGGCGAACAGTGCTGCGGCGAGGAGTGCGGCGGTGAGTGAGCGGTTGGCGGGAGTTGGGAAGCGCATTTTGAATCGTCCTCTTGGTCGGTGTGGGGGATTTGGTCGTGATGGCGGTGCGCCTTCACGAACTTCACTTAACGGGAGCGATTTGAGGAACGGCTGCACGCTGTCTGGGAGTTCTCTGTGAGTTTCTGTCCGGAAGCTCCTAGGTGGTTCACAGAGTTCTCTCAAACTCGACGTGTCTAGTGAGGGTCAACCAATCAAAGGAGCCTTCCAATGTCCCACCTGCTGATCATCAGCGCCGACGTCATCGCCATCACGGCCTTGGTCTTCGGCCTCTACTTCCCCCGCTACCAACGCCGAGACATGGTGGTTGCGATCCTGGGACTCAACATCGGCGTAATGGCCGTCGCCACGGCACTGGCCAACAGCGACGTGAGCGCCGGCCTTGGGCTGGGCCTCTTCGGTGTTCTCTCCATCATCCGCCTGCGCAGCTCGGAGCTCGCCCAGGAAGAGGTTGCGTACTACTTCAGTTCGTTGGCCCTGGGACTCCTCGCCGGATTCGCCGTCGATCCTCTCTGGGTCGGTCCATTGCTGATGGCGACGATCCTGATTGCACTGTTCATCGGTGACCATCCGAACCTCTTCTCCGGCAACCGTCACCAGACGGTCAATCTCGATGTGGCCTACACCGATGAGAACCTCCTCATCACGCGGCTCGAAACCCTCCTGGGTGCCGAGGTCCTCAAACTCAACGTCAAGAAGGTCGACCTCGTAAACGACACCACCTCGGTCGACGTTCGCTTCCGGCGGCCACCGATGCGGGTCCGGCCCACGAACTCGCACGAACTGCACGACGACACCATCGTCGGAGCCGAACGATGACGTTGATGACGATGCCGCACAATCGGGCGGAACCCGAGGATCTGATCGCAGCGCTGCCGGCGATCTCGCTCGACAGCATCAACGGTGCCGCAGCCCTGCAGACCCGAGTGGATCGCAAATACATCCTCGACGGTGGACAATTGGTCTCGCTGCTGTCAGCTCTCGGTCACCGATTGGCCGCTCTCGAGGTGAATGGCCAACGAAGCTTTGGCTACGAATCGGTCTACTTCGACACGGTGGATCTCGAGAGCTTTCGAGCCGCGGCCTACAAGCGGCGGCGCCGCTTCAAGGTTCGCACCCGCTCCTACGTCGATTCGTCCACCACGATGTTGGAGATCAAGACCAAGGGACAGAGGGGCGCCACCGTGAAGACTCGACGGTCTCACGAGTTCCGCGATCGGCGAAAATTGGATGCTGGGGCCCAGGACTTCATCGATTCACTGTTGGGTCGGCCCCAACTCGCTTCGTCGCTGGCCCCGGTACTGACGACCCGATATGACCGAATGACGGTGGTTGACCTCGACGACGTCACCCGCATGACCATCGACTCGGGGCTGCGATGTGCCACACCCGACGGAGCGTCCATCGGTCTCGACAAGTTCATCGTGGAAACCAAGAGCGCCGGTGCCCCCAGCGTTGTCGATCGCCAGCTGTGGTCGCAGGGGACTCGCCCCACTCGACTCAGCAAGTTCGGTACCGGGATGGCAGCGCTCGACCCATCGCTGCCGTCGAACAAGTGGAACCGGACCCTGCAGCAGCATTTCCGGTAGGACGGTCAGCCGTCGTTAGGCGAACGCGGAACGCAGGTTCGCCATCGTTGTCTCGCACGCCTTCTGCAGGTTCTCACAGCGCCCTTCGATCCTGCCCGGATACACGTCGGGCATCGAGAGCAACGGAGCATCGAACGTTTCGGTGACGGTGCAACTGTCCGGGCCGGTCGACACGATGTCATATCGCCACGTCGTCGCATGCTCGAACTTCGGCGGGACGACGTAGGCGAACGCCCGACCGCGGTCGGCGACCGTCACTTCGCAGTCGGCATGCCACTCGTAGTCACGGGCCCGGTTGAAGCCCCGGAATCTGACGCCGACCGCGACGGCGGTGGCGTCCCCTAGGAACTCGCACCGCTCATTCTCGGGGCTTAACGTCGGTAGGCGGTCGAGGTCGATCAGGAAGGCGTAGACGTCCTCGGCGGAGGCGTCGACCTCAACGGAGGCGGAGCCGGTCGTCGGATACTCAGGCGCTGGTTCGGTCATCGACGCAGTGTGGTCGATGCTCCCAGTCGCCATGCAATCAGAAGCAAGTGCGATGAAGTGGGGGTCCGTTGCAGGGATAGGCCGATGACGCTGATACAACCGTCCGTATGCACGATCTGAACGGCAGGACCGCGGTCATTACCGGCGCAGCTAGTGGTATCGGTCTGGCGCTGGCACACCGCTTAGGTGCCGCTGGTATGAACCTCGTGTTGGGGGACCTCGAACGGTCGACACTCGATGCCGCCGTTGCCGAGTTGACCGATGCTGGCTTCCCGGTTGCGGCCACGGAGCTGGATGTGAGTGATCTCGATCAGGTGATTGCGTTTGAGTCGTTCTCGCGGGAGAGCTTTGGGAACGTGCACCTGCTGTGTAACAACGCTGGCGTTGGGGCCGGCGGACCGGTCCACGATCTCAACAATCTGGATCTGTGGAAATGGACGATAGATATCGACCTTTGGGGTGTCATCTATGGCTGCAAGGTGTTCCTTTCCAACATGATCGACCACGGCGAGGCCGCACATGTGGTGAACACCGCATCGATGGCCGGCCACCTCTCCATACCGATGATGGGCCCCTACAGCATTGCCAAGTACGGCGTGGTGGCGCTCTCGGAGACGATGTCCAAGGAAATGCAGATGCTCAAGACCAACGTCGGCGTCTCCGTACTGTGTCCAGCGTTTGTCGACACGAACATCGCGACGAGCGACCGAAACCTCCCGACCGAGATCCGCGCCGCTCACAACATGCCGTCCCCGGGGTCGATGCCCAGCAGGACACAAAGCAAGATCGAACAGCTGGTCGCAGCCGGGATTCCCACAAGCGACGTCGCCGATGCCGTGCACGACGCAGTGATTGAAGACAGGTTCTGGATCCTCACCCATCCCGAGACTCGGCAGGAGGTCACCGACCGGGCCCAGCAGATCGTGGAAGGAATCAACCCAACCCTCGGAGGCCTTTTCTGACACCCGTCGCTGCTGCGGCTTGGTGGTTAGTAGTCGGCGGCCTCACGGTCGAGGTATTTCGCAAACTTGGCTCGAGCGGCCGCGGTGCGGGCCGGAAGATGGGCGCTGGGCCACAGACCGTCGACCGGCTTGTGTTCGCGTAGGACCTGACGGGCAACCGTGGTCTTGTGCACCTCGGTTGGACCGTCGGCCAGTGCCATCACTTCGGAGTTGATGAGCATCTTGGTGAACGGCATCTCATTTGAGACACCGAGGGCACCGTGTAGATGCATCGCCCGAAGCACAACGTCGTGGTAGACCTTTGGCATCGCCACCTTCACGGCCGAGATGTCCTTGCGTACCTTTCGGTAGTCGTTGTACTTGTCGATTCGCCAGGCGGTGCGAAGAACGAGCAGCTTGAATTGCTCGATCTCGATCCACGTGTCGGCGATCTGTTCCTGCACAACACCGAGTGAGGCCAGCGGTCCGTTGCGGGTCTGTCGAGACAGAGCTCGTTCACACATCATGTCGAATGCGGCTTCAACTTGAGCGATGGTTCTCATGGCGTGATGGATGCGGCCACCACCGAGGCGCACCTGAGCGATGGCGAACGCGGTGCCCGGGTCGCCGAGAAGATGATCGTCGGTCAGGCGGACGTTGTCGTAGTGCATATAACCGTGGCTACCCGCCTCGGCCGGCTCACCCCCAATGGCGGTGTTGCGGATGATGTTCACCCCCGGCGTCTCGGCTGGAACGATGAACATCGACATACCTTCATAGGCGCTGACGTCGGGGTTGGTCACCGCCATCACGATGAAGAAGCTGGCGTACCTGGCGTTAGAGGAGAACCACTTTTCTCCGTTGAGCACCCACTCGTCGCCATCCTTCGTTGCGTTGGTGGTGAACAGCGTGGGGTCGGCTCCACCGTGGGGCTCGGTCATCGAGTAACACGAACTGACCTTGCCGTCGAGGAGCGGTTGGAGGTAACGCTCCTTCTGGGCGTTACTGCCGTAGTGGGCGAGGATCTCGGCGTTGCCACTGTCGGGGGCCTGGCAACCGAAGACCGTTGGCGCAAATCGCGATCGGCCCAGGATCTGATTCATTAGAGCCAACTTCAACTGGCCGTACCCGGGTCCGCCGAGTTCGGGCCCGAGGTGGCAGGCCCACAAACCGCGGTGCCGTACCTGATCCTGAAGCGGACCGATCAGCTCCCGCGCCAACTCGTCGGACTTGTCGTACTCGTCTCCCAGTACAAGGTCCAGCGGCTGTACCTCGTTCGTCACGAAGCCATCCATCCAATCGAGCTGTTGTTGAAATTCAGGGTCGGTCTCAAAATCCCACGCCACGTTGGTCTCCAATCGAGTTGGGTCTTGAATACCACTTCAGGCGACGAGACCATCAAAGCGCCGCCAAACTATGCCGACCCAACTACGCGAAGGAAGTCGTATGACCGACGAACTACTGGACTTCAACGGCCAGGTCGCTCTGATAACTGGCGGAAGTCGAGGACTGGGCCGCCAGATGGCCCTCGCTCTTGCGGCCCGGGGTGCGAATGTGATCGTTGCCAGCCGCAAGATCGATCCATGCGTTGAGGTGGCGCGAGAGATCGAAGCGTTGGGGCAAGAGGCGCTGCCCTATGCCTGCCACGTCGGCGATTGGGATCAGATCGACGCACTGGTTGGTGCGGCGTATGAACGTTTCGGCAAGCTCGACATTCTCATCAACAACGCGGGCATGTCGCCCCTCTATGAAAACCTTTCCGACGTTTCATCGGAGCTGTTCGACAAGGTCATCGCAGTCAATCTCAAAGGGCCATTCCGTTTGATGGCGGTTGTAGGTGAGCGGATGGTTGAAGCTGGCGGCGGTTCGATCATCAACGTGAGCAGCATCGCGTCCCAGCAACCGACGCCGCATGCCGAACCCTACGGTGCTGCCAAGGCTGGTCTTAACGCCCTGACCCGATCCTTCGCGTTTTCGTTGGGTCCCTCGGTCAGGGTGAACTGCATCGTTGCCGGGCCATTCCTCACCGACATCTCGAACGCCTGGGATATGGACGTCTTTAATCAGACCGCGCAAGTCGACTACGCCGTCGGTCGCGGCGGCGAACCCGAAGAGATCGTAGGTGCCGCTCTGTATCTAGCCAGCCGTACCAGTTCCTTCACCACCGGCACGGTGATGCGGGTCGACGGCGGAGGTCGTTAGCTCGCGATCGTCGCGTGGATGGCCTCGGCTGCCGTCGTTGGAGGGGGTCAACCCTCGTCCGGTAGATCAGCCACGTGTCGGGCCAGCCGTCGGAGCAGCCCGTCGAGTTGGACCCGCTCGTCGGCATCCAAAGGGCTGAGCACCACCTCTTGGCGCTCTGCGAGTCGAGCTGCGATCTGCTCGTGAAGCGCACGCCCCTCCGGTGTGATGGTGAGCAGGGCCTGACGTCCATCACTGGGGTCGGGGGACCGATCGAGGTATCCCTCTGCCAACATCCGATGGACCGCACGCGAGATCGAGTTTCGGGGTCGGCGGGTGATCCGCGAGACATCCTGAGCGCTCAATGTTGGATAGTGGGCGAGACACATGAGCAGGTGGTACTCGGCCCGGATTACACCGAAGTCGCGGCGAACCTGATCGTACGTAGGAACGATGATCGCGTTGATCAGATACGACATTCGATAGGCGTCGCGGAAGGCGATTTCGTCAAAGATCGTTTCGGGATCGGGGGCGTCCATGAAAATTGACTCTAGATGCTGCTCGACATTTGTTCCGAGTGGAACTACTTTCCCGGAAGACACGTTCCAATACTTCACGAGGTCGTCCATGCCTGAGCTCGGAATCCACTCGCAACTGCGGCGATCGCCGTTCTATGAAGCCACGATCGCCGAAGGTGCGTCGGCCTTCATTCCCTACAACGAGATGCTCCTCCCTCTGGGTTACACCGATCCCGAGGCCGAGTACCGACGGCTTACCGAGGGTGTCGCAATGTGGGATGTCGGAGCGGAACGTCAGGTTCAGCTTCGGGGTCCAGACGCATCCGAACTGGCGCAGGTGCTGGCAGCGCGGGACCTGTCAAAGGCGGTTGTCGGCCAGGGCAAGTACGTGGCGCTGTGCGATCACGCAGGCTCGATTCTCAACGACCCCATCGCCCTGAAGATCGATGACGACTGCTGGTGGTTATCGATTGCGAATTCCGACGTGGGTCTGTGGGCCCGGTGTGTTGCAGCAGAACGCGGGATGCAGGTCGAGGTGTCCGAGCCCGATGTATCACCGCTTGCGGTCCAGGGTCCAGACGCCGAGGATGTTGTTGCGGCGTTGATCGGCGACTGGGTTCGAGACCTTCGCTACTTCTGGTTCGGTGATGCTGAAATCGACGGGATCCCATTGAAGGTCGCTCGATCCGGCTGGTCCAAGCAGGGTGGGTTTGAGCTGTATCTCACGGATGGGTCACGCGGTCTCGATCTTTGGCGAATCGTGAAGGAGGCGGGGGCACCGTGGGATATCGGGCCGGGAAACCCGACCCCGAGCGAGCGAATTGAAAACGGCTTGCTGTCGTGGGGTGGCGATTGTGATCGTCAGACCAATCCGTTTGAGGTGCGCTTGGGGCGATTCGTCGACCTCGATGTGCCCGACGATGTGATCGGCATCCAGGCACTCCGCCGGATCAGTGCCGAAGGTCCGGCGCGACATCAGCTCGGAATCGTGCTCGAGGGAGACGATCCGCGCCCCGGCCATTCCGTTTGGTTCGATGTTCTCGTCGATGGCACCAAGATCGGCGACATGACCAACGGCACCTGGAGCTACAAGCTCGAACGCAACATCGGGTTCGGACTGGTGGGAGCGAACCATCAGATTGGCGATTCGGTCCAGGTTCAACTGGACGACGAAATCGTGCCCGGCAAACTGACCGACATTCCCTTCCGAGTTGAGGACCGATGAACGAGGCCGCCAGAAAACCCAAACTCACGGTTCCCGACCTTGCCGCCAAGAAGGCGGCAGGGGAGCGGCTGTCGATGGTAGCGATCGCCGATTTCATGACAGCCACCTGGGCCTACCGCGCCGGCATTGACATCGTCGGAGTCGGCGACAGTATGGGCATGACGATGTACGGGCACGAGAACACCCTCGAGTGCACCGTCGACCAAATGATCGACCACACCAAAGCGGTGAGGCGCGGCGCTCCCGACACGTTCTGCATCACCGCGATGCCCTATGGCTCATATGCGACTGAGGAAATCGCCGTGGTGAACTCGCTGCGAATGATGAAGGAGTCCGGAGCCGACGCTCTGAAGCTTCAGGGAGGCCGCGACAAGTTCAACATTCTTCGGGCGGTCGCCGATGCCGGGGTGCCGATCATGGGGCATGTCGGACTGATTCCCCATCAGGTTCACCGAATGGGTGGTTTCAAGACTCAGGGCCGGACCGCCGCCGCGGCAATCGAGATCATCGATCACGCTAGAGCCATCGAAGAGGCAGGGGCGATCGGGATGGAAATCGAGGCGGTGCCTCGAGAGGTTGGCAAAGCCGTCGATGACTCGGTCTCGATCTTCACCTTCTCAATAGGCGCCGGATCTGCGGCGTGCGGTCAACTCCTGAACGCCTACGACCTGATCGGGTCCTTCGACACGTTCAAGCCGAAATTTGCGAAACGCTACGGCAACGTCAATGAGGTCGCCACGGCAGCACTTCAGACCTACGTTGCCGAAGTGGCCTCCGGAGCGTTTCCGGACGATGAACACAGTTATGGGATGGACCCCGACGAGGCGGCCACGCTTGCCGCAGCACTGGAGGAACTGGCATGAGCCAGCGGATACGCAACGGATTTCTTGGAGACAACTACCCGCGGAACATGTGGTGGGTCGCGGCCAAGGCTGACGAGATAACAACGACGCCATTGGCTCGATGGATCTTGGAGTTACCGGTGGTCCTCTACCGCACCGAGAACGGCGACCCTGTCGCGCTCGACGATCGATGCCCGCACCGCTGGGCGCCTCTGTCAGAGGGACGGGTGGATGGAGAACAGATCGTCTGCCCGTATCACGGGATGCGTTTCGGCGCCGACGGCGGCTGCCAATTGGTTCCAACCCAGACCAACATCCCTGCCGGTAGTGACATTGCCAGTTACCCGCTTCGGGAGAGCGGAGCCTTCGTGTGGATCTGGATGGGGGACCCGGCCGAGATTGACAATCACGAACCGCCGGTCGACATGGGGTACACCGCAGACCCGGACTGGTCGGTGGTGAGCGGATACTACGACGTTGCCTGCAACTGGGTTCTGATTCGAGAGAACGTCCTCGACCTGACACACCTGCCGTTTCTCCACGCAACGACGTTTAAACAGAACGACTGGGACAGCATTCCCAAGTCAACGATCGACGGAGACGTCATCACCTACCGACAGTCGTTTGACCCGGCACCGCTCAGTCCGTTGTTCTGCCATGCGATGGGTTTCAGCGAGACCAAGCCGGTGGCACGTACTCAGGTCGGCACGATGCCGTCATTGGCGGTCTCGTTCTCCGATTGGCACGTCACCGACCCGGAGCCGGCACCCGGCGCTCGAGATGAGTTCCTCATGCGAGGTTGTCACATCGTGACCCCGGGTCTGCGCGGTCGAACTCACTACTACTGGGCCGCCGCCTTCGATATTCCCGAGGTTGACGAACATGCGATCGAGTTGTCTCGCCGGAACGTGATTGAGGCATTCGACGAGGACAAACACCTGCTCGAACGCCTGCAGAGTCAGGTCGAGCTCGATCCCCGAGGAGACGAGACGGCCGAGATTGGCCTGGCGGCCGACGGGGCCGGGTTGCGGGTCCGCCAGGTCCTGCAGCGGCGTCTCGAGGCGGAAGGTCGAGGTTTCGAGTCGTAACTAGTGGGGTGCACCTCTAGTTCCGGCTGTTTGATGCGAAGACCGATGGGCTCTCGCCCGTCACCCGCGTGAAGAATCTCGAGAAATGGGACAACTCGCCGAACCCCAAGGACGCTGCGACGGCGGTCGCCGACCTGCCACCGACGCTCAGTCGTCGTTGAGCCTCTAACGCGATCGCATTGTCGATTAGCTCTTTTGGTGCGACACCAGCCACCGATTGACACGCTCGAGTCAGCGTTCGGGCCGAGCATCCGAGAAGTTCTGCACAACGGTGCACCGATCGTGGCGGTGGCTCCGTTCGAGCCATCAACCGCTCGAACTCGGCGTAGATGCTGGCCCGTGAGTTCGCCTCCGGGACCTCGGGCGAATCCAGTCTGAGGACGGAGATGAAGAGGTCGCGAACGGCCTTCAATCCAGCGGCGGGCAACGGAATCGAGCGGCTGGGATCGGTGAACCTCTTCAAGGTCTGAAGATCCCGCTCCAACTGGGCGTCGGTTGTGATGACGTGGGGTCCAGGTGCCCAGTTCCAACGGGTATCGAGTGGTCGGAGAATGATTAGGTCTGCTTCATAGGGCGGGTCAACCTTCCATCGATGAACCTGACCTGGCCGAACGTGGAGGATGCGGCCCGGACTCAGGTCGACGTCTTGGAAATCAACCTCGTGACTCCCTGAACCGGAGCGGCAGCACACGAGGAGCTCGAAGTGGAGACGCTGCCGAGACTCAAGATCGGGCTGGGGTCGTCGTTCCAAAAGGCTTGAGAGCGAGAACGTTTCGACCGGCAACCCGGCTGAGGGTGGGAGGTAGGGGATATCGACGACGGGTTCTTTGGTGGCGGCGCCATCGAGAGGATCTGTCGCAATTTGGTAAGCATGTTGACGCAAACTGGCATTCCTTCTCCGACGACGTCGATCTAGGTTTTAACTAATCGACAGGGTATCCCTCGGCAGGTGTTCGCTCTGGGGGTGCCCCGACCAAACAAGGACAGGAGTCTCAAAATGGGAACAAAGCTCGAGAACGTGAAGGGCCTCTATATGGAGGGAATCCGCGACGGTAACGCCAGGGAGGCGGTCACGAAGTACACGGGGGATCGATATACGCAACACTCGACCGGTGTTCGTGATGGCGTCGAAGGTTTCGTCGAGTTCTTCGAACCCTTCGTGAAAAACAACCCGGAGCGAGACATTCGTATCGTCCGGGGAATAGAAGATGGGAACTTCGTCTGGGTACACGCGGCACAGTCGCTCAACGGCGGCGAGGCGAAGTGGATCACCATGGACATGTTCGAGACCGACGAGCAGGATCGAATCGTCGAACACTGGGACGTCATCGCCGAGTGGGTCGATGAGACGGCCTCGGGACACTCCCAGATCGACGGCCCGGTCGACGTTGAGGATCTGGATATGACGGAGGCGAACCGGGAAACGGTTCAACGGTTCCTGGATGAGATCCTGATCGGTGGGGGAGACAACTTCACAGACTTCATTTCCACCGAGAGCTATATCCAGCACAACCCTCAGGTGGCCGATGGCTTGGAGGGCTTCGGTGCATTCGTGGCGACCTTGGCGGCTGAGGGAAAGTCGATGGTCTACAAGTACGTCCACAAGGTTCTCGCTCAGGGGAACTTTGTCGTCACCTACTCGCTCGTCCAGATCGGTGATGAGGACCTGGCGGTCTTCGACCTCTTCCGTCTTCAGGACGGTCTGATCGTCGAACACTGGGACACCATGGAGCCGTTGCCACGCGGCGAAGCGCTCGTCAACCAAGGCAAGTTCTAGCGCCCAGGGGGAGCTGACGGAAATCACCTGCGGCGATCAGGAGGGTTCGAGCGGGTCTGGGTAGGGTGCGACGATGACCCGCAGCGCACGTCACGTCAACCTTGCCTCCCGTCCCAACGGGGCGCCTGTTCCCGAGAATTTCGAGGTCGTTGAAGCGGAGGTCCGCGAACCCCAGGACGGCGAGATCGTTGTGGCCAACCGCTTCATGTCGGTCGACCCATACATGCGGGGCCGGATGAACGACGTGAAGTCCTACGTGCCGCCATTCCAGATCGGCAAACCTCTCGATGGCGGGGCCGTCGGCGAAGTGATCGAGTCGAACTCGCCGGAGGTCGCTGTTGGTGACCACGTCGTCCATGGCCTCGGCTGGCGAGAGATTGCCGTTCTCCCGGCCGCCCAGGCCCAGCCCGCAGCGCAGGTCGAAGGTGTTTCGCTGTCGGCGAACCTCGGAGTGCTCGGCATGCCCGGCATGACCGCATACGCCGGACTGCTCGACGTGGCCTCCTTCGCCGAGGGTGACGCAGTGTTCGTATCGGGAGCTGCAGGTGCCGTGGGATCCTTGGTGGGTCAACTCGCCAAGTTGAAGGGTGCCTCACTCGTCGTCGGCTCCGCTGGATCAGACGAGAAGGTCGCCTGGCTCACCGACGATCTTGGCTTCGACTCGGCGTTCAACTACAAGTCCGGTTCGGTTGCCAAGCAACTCTTCGCTGCGGCTCCCAACGGCATCGATGTGTACTTCGACAACGTCGGAGGCGATCATCTGCAGGCTGCGCTCCATGCGCTCAACGTCCACGGCCGGGTGGCATTGTGTGGCGCCATCTCGATGTACAACAACACCGAACCAGCGCCCGGCCCGAACAATATGACTCTTGCCATCGGCAAACGACTCACCCTTCGCGGTTTCATCGTCAGCGATCACGGCAGCCTGCGGGACGACTTCGTCCGCGAAGTTGGTGGCTGGCTCGCCGATGGCACCATAAAGGCCGAAGAGACGGTGGTGCACGGAATCGAGGGTGCTGGCGATGCTTTCATCGGACTCCTCGCGGGTGCAAACACCGGCAAGATGGTCGTCGAGATCTGACCGTCTAACGACTACGTCAAGATGTCCTGAGCGGCGATAGCGGCCCCGACAATTCCGGCGTTGTTGCGGAAGTGAGCAACGCTGATCGACGCGTCGACATCAAGCTTGTCCGAGAACTTGTGCAGCTTCTTGCTGGCCCCTCCGCCAAGGATGAAATGGGCGGGTGTCATCACGCGCGAAACACGCTGAAGGAAATAGTTGAAACGCTCGCCCCACTCGTTCCAGTCAAGGTCATGGATCTTCCTCGCCCGGTCGCCCGCGTAGAACTCGATCGGATCACCGTCCTTGCCAGGCATTCGACCCAACTCGATGTTGGGAATCAACTGGCCATCGAAAAAGACACCGGATCCGAGCCCGGTCCCGATAGTGATCATGATGACCGTGCCGCCCAATCCACGGCCAGCCCCAAGGGACATCTCTGCCAGTCCGGCGACGTCGGCGTCGTTGTGGACCACGAACCGCTGACCGGTGGCCTCGGCGAAAAGTTCGTCGACCTGGGTGCCTCGCCATGACGGGTCGATGTTGCCCGCGGTCAGTGCCTGGCCATCCACCACCACCGTCGGGAAGCTGCAGCCGACCGGGCCGGTGTACTCCAATCGACCCACCAGTTCTTTCACTACACCCGCGATCCCATCCGGGGTAGCCGGTTGGGGAGTGGCGATTCGAATCCGTTCGCTAACGAGTTCGCCGGTGTCGGTCTGAACAACGGCTGCCTTCACTCCCGATCCGCCAACATCGATTCCCAGTACTTCCGCCACGATTTCCCTCTCGTCCTGCCTCTTCCGCGACGGAGTGTAGAACGTTGAAACTTTCTCGGACAGTTGAACCGGGTGACAGTCGCCGAGAGTTCAGGCAGTACGCATCGATTGCGACATACTGGTCTGATGGCCCATGAGCAGGCAGGAAACTCGGCATCACCCAGCGATTTGGTCGATGTTCCACGGTTGGTCTCGACGTACTACACAACCCAACCCAACCTTGAAGATCCGTCCCAGCGGGTGGCTTTCGGAACGTCGGGTCATCGTGGATCCAGTCTGGATGGATCCTTCAACGAGGCGCACATCGCAGCCACAACGCAGGCGATTTGTGAGTACCGCGCCACGCAGTCGATCGAGGGGCCGCTCTTCCTCGGCAGGGACACCCATGCCCTGTCAGAACCGGCGATGGCTACCGCTCTGGAGGTACTGGCGGCGAATCATGTGACGGTTCAGATCGACGCGGACGACCGGTACACACCGACTCCGGCGCTGTCTCACGCCATTATCCGCCACAACGCAGAGCGACGGCCGGGCGCAGGTTTAGCCGACGGGATCGTGGTGACACCGTCGCACAACCCTCCCCGGGACGGTGGCTTCAAGTACAACGCCGCCCACGGTGGCCCCGCCGACTCCGATGCCACGGGTTGGATCGCAGACCGCGCCAACGAACTGCTGGAGGGCGGGAACCGCGAAGTCTCCCGAGTCTCGCTGAGCAGTGCACTCGCAGCCGACACGACGTATCGGTACGACTTCTGTGGTGAGTACATCGACGACCTGCCCAATGTTCTGGACCTCGACGCGATTGGCAAGGAGGGAATCCGAATCGGTGCGGACCCTCTTGGCGGAGCGAGCGTCGACTATTGGGCCCGTATCGCCGATCGCTTCAACCTCGACCTGACCGTCGTCAACCCCGAGGTGGATCCGACGTGGCGGTTTATGACCCTCGACTGGGACGGGAAGATCCGTATGGACTGTTCTTCGCCCCACGCGATGGCATCGCTGATCGGCTCATCGGGCGACTATCAGATCTCCACCGGAAACGATGCCGATGCCGATCGGCACGGAATCGTGACCCCAGACGGTGGCTTGATGAACCCCAATCACTTCCTCGCCGTTGCGATCGAGTACCTGTTTGAGCATCGGTCCAACTGGCCCTCCTCGGCCGCGGTCGGAAAGACACTTGTCTCTTCCTCGATGATCGATCGGGTGGCGACGAAGCTGGATAGAAAGCTGGTGGAGGTGCCGGTCGGTTTCAAGTGGTTCGTCCCCGGCCTCAGCGAGGGAACGATCGGCTTCGGAGGCGAGGAGTCAGCGGGCGCATCGTTCCTACGTCACGATGGTTCGGTGTGGACCACGGACAAGGACGGGATCATCCTCGCCCTATTGGCGGCCGAGATACTGGCCACCACCGGTTCATCCCCGAGCGAGCGTTACCGGGCGCTCACCGAACGATTCGGTACGCCGGTCTATGAGCGGATCGATGCGCCAGCCTCCCGAGCCGAGAAGCAGCAACTTGCTGCGCTGTCAGCTGACGAGGTGACCGAGACTGAACTGGCCGGAGACCCGGTTACCGCCGTTCTGACCGAAGCCCCCGGCAACGGGGCCAAAATCGGAGGCTTGAAAGTGGTGACCGAGAACGCCTGGTTCGCAGCCCGTCCGTCCGGCACCGAAGATATCTACAAGATCTACGCCGAGAGTTTTCGCGACCACGACCATCTACGAGCGGTGCAGGAGTCGGCAAAGTCGCTGGTCGGGGGAGTGCTCGGTCAGTCGGGATAACCGCTCCGCAACATCTTCAGCAGGCCTGCAGGAGTTCTCCAGCTCAGCTCCAAGCACCAAATCACCCATGAGTTCAGCATGGGGATATGTCCAATCAGCTTCTTGCACCGCCGATTGCCAGCCAAGCGATCACCATCGTCGAACTCAACTCCGATGACCGGGATCTCATCATCGACGTGTTCGAGCGCCTTTCCGACATCGATCGGTTCTACCGCTTCTTCATGTCGGTGCCGGTCTACTCCAACGCAATGCTCGAGATGCTCACGGGCATGAATGGCACCGACCATGTCGCCGTCGGCGCCTTCTCCGAGGGGACCTGTGTCGGAATCGCTCGTTATGTACGACCGGCCGGAAGTACCGGAGCGGCCGAACTGGCCGTCGTCGTATCGGCGGAGGCGAGAGGCCTGGGACTGTCTCGCCGGATGCTCGCCGCACTCGACGCACCCGCCCGGGCCAAGGGCTGGGCTGCCGCCTGCCCAGTCGTACAGGGTGGGCGTCGGTGTTGTGTCGGAAGGCATCGGATTGACTCTCGGCTAGTGGGCCTCTTGGGATCGTCCTCGAGCGTGGCCGATGGAATTCGGACCCGGGAACTCGGCAGTGCTGCTTGAGAAACGCCGCACGATCCAATTTGGTTGGGTAGGCGACAGGCTGAGCCTCGGTCAGTCCGCTTCGCGAAAGATGACTACCGGAACCTCTCGTGCAGACGCCTCCAGGTGGTCCGACATCCCAGGGAGCGATGCTGCGAACACGTTGAGGAGTTCGTCCCGCAACGGTTCCTCGGCTACCTCTGCGACGGACGCGATAGTCACTCCTGGTAGCTCGACCAGCACCGATGCATCGTGCTGAAGGTTAAGGAACCAGTCCGGGTGATTGTCTGATCCGCCGTTCGCGGCCGCAGCAGCCAGGTGGCCGTTGGCATCGATATACCCGACCGGGGTGGTGTGTGGCTTTCCGCTCCGTCGACCGACGGTGGTGAGGAGCAGGATCGGAGCCCCCTCCATCGGCCCTGACAGAACGCCGTCATTCTTGCGAAACTCGGCGATGACTCCCGCATTGATCTCTCGCATGTCCATTCGTTCGCTCTCCCTTGATCGACACCTGTTATCTACAAGTCATCGTTTGTACAAATTAGGACTTGTGAATTTAATTCACAAGTCATGACTTGTGAATCTTTGGCCTAGATGGCACCATGGGTTCATGCCAGCCGAGGATGTGTTCGCTGCGCTGGCCGCTCCTCAACGACAGGAGATTCTGTCTCTCGTCCGTGATGAGCCACTGTCGGTAGGTGCGATAGCGGCGGGCTGCGGCGCCAGTCAGCAGGCGGTCTCCCACCATCTTCAGGTCCTCAAGGACGCCGGCTTGGTCGAGATGCGACGGGAGGGGCGTCGTCACCTCTATGCGGTTCGTCCCGACGGTTTCGACTCGGTCGGGTCGTTCGTGGCGAACCTGTGGCCCAATGCGCTCGAGACCCTCCGGGACGCGATTGAGAAGAATCAGTGAGCGACGTCTTTAGCTGCTCAATAGAGGTTCCCGCCCCACCCGAGGTCGTCTTCGACTATCTAACCCAAGCCGAGCTGCTGGTGTCCTGGATCGGGAACTACGCAGTCCTCGATGCTCGACCCGGCGGCGAATTCACCCTCGATATCGAAGGCATCCCGGTGCGGGGTCGATTCATCGATGTCACCCCTTCCGAACGCGTGATCGTTTCGTGGGGGCACGCAGGATCGGATTCGCTTCCGCCGGCCTCGACCGAGGTGGAGTTCACGCTCGCCACCTCAGCCGCCGGGACCATTGTGACCGTCGAACATCGCAACCTTCCGATCGATCACGTTGCCTCTCATCAGGTGGGCTGGCCGATGTTCCTCGAGCGTCTCCAGCGGGTTTGCTCAGTCTGACTTTGGGGCGTCCTCGACGATCGCACGCGACTCGTTTGCTGCGGCTGCGAAGATTCCCTTACTCATCAGACTGAGCTCGCCGTTGCGTCGCTGTTGGTAGATCTCGGCTCGTGCCCCGTGTGCCGCCGTCGATGATGGGTCGGCCAGAACCGCGAACTCGATCAGGTGGCAGGCGACCTTGATGTCGCTCGAAATCAATGCGAGGGCTCGCTCCACCAGCGCCGAGGTTCCCCCCGCCATCGCAGCCACCTCGGTCGCTACTGCTGAACGGGGAGCCGGCTTCAGGTTCGAGGGGTCCTGATCCCACCAACCGCCATAGAGGCGCCACAGGTTGCGGACGATGAATTCGGGTTCGTCGTACACCGGGAGCATCCACGGCTTGATGGCATCGTCGGGCAGCGATACGGCATGGATGATCGAATCGAGGGACTCGCCGTTGTTCATCATCTGGAGGGTCTGCTCGACCAGTGACTCGAGCGCACTGGCGAGACTGTCCAGGACGAGGTGGACGCGGTCGGCTCCGTGCACCGGCAAGCCGTGGGCGCCGAACAGGTACTCGGCTCCAAGGGCATCCATCTTGCGCAAGGCCGCTGCCCACTCGGCTGGATATCGCTGAACCTTCTGCGGGTTGCCGCAGTTCGGGAACACCCAGGTGACGAAATCACCGGCACAGATCGCCCGGTGTTCGGGAATCCACGCCCAGGTGTGGTCGTCGGTTTCGCCGCGGTCATGAAACAGCTGGAAGTCCGTGTCGCCCGCGGTGATGGTGTGGGTCGAGCTGTACTCGATCGTTGGCCACATGGCGTTCGACGGCAGGAAGTCAGCTCCGAACCCGATCCCCATTTTGGATCGTTTCGAGATCCCACCGAACTGGCGGGCGTTGATGTGATTGTTCCAGTCGTTGGTGAGTTGATATCGCTCGAACCGTGATCTCACCGCGTCGTGGGCTACAACATCGGGCGGCTGATGACCCCGCTGCTCAGCATCGGCTGCGACGGCACCGCTCCCGCCGACGTGATCGATGTGGCCGTGGGTGAAGACGAGGCTGCGGACCGGGTCACCTGACCAGACGCGCAGCGCATCGACCACGGCGGGACCCGAATCGGTCCCGCTGGCGTCGAAGCACACCAGCCCGTCGCCGGTGCGAAACGCGATCATGTGGCTAAACGACTCGACGACTGCGATGTCGTCGGTGATGACACTCGCCTTCTGCCAGATCCGGTTGAATGACTCGGTCAACTCACCGTTGTCGATAGCGGCGGACGAGACCGCAACCGGATCATCGGTGATGATCGGCAACTGGCCCAAGCTGAGCTGGAGAGCCATCGGGTACCGGTTGGCTACGGGCCAGCGAAGGTGGCGCCGCTGGCGGCACCAACAGCACGGTCGTTGGCACTGCGCTCGCTATCGCGGTTTTTTACCTCGGCCCGGGCGACCACGTGGTGGTGCACCTCGTCGGGTCCGTCGGCGAGTCGAAGGGTCCGCTGGCCGTGATACATGTCGGCGAGCGGGAACCACTGGCTGATGCCTGCGGCACCGTGCATCTGGATCGCTTCGTCGATGATGTCGCAGCACTTCTCTGGGACCATCGCCTTAACGGCCGATACCCAGATGCGAGCCTCGGCGTTACCGAGGGTGTCCATGGCCTTCGCCGCTCGAAGCACCATCATACGCATCGACTCGACGTCGATCCGGGCCCGGCTCACAACCTCCATGTTCTTACCGAGGTTGATCAGCTTTTTGCCAAACCCTTCTCGGCTGAGGCCACGATCAACCATCATCTCGATGGCCTTCTCAGCCGCACCGATCGATCGCATGCAATGATGAATTCGGCCCGGGCCCAGACGCAACTGACTGATTTCGAAACCGCGCCCTTCGCCCCAGAGGATGTTGTCCTTGGGCACGCGGGCCTCGTTAAATCGAATGTGCATGTGACCATGGGGAGCGTCGTCGGCACCGAAGACATGCATGGGGCCGACGATTTCGACACCGGGGTTGTCGACCGGAACCAGGATCTGGCTCTGTTGCTTGTAGGTGTCGGCGTCGGGGTTGGTCTGAACCATCGTGATCATGACCTTGCAGCGAGGATCGCCAGCTCCGGAGATGTAGAACTTCTCGCCGGTGATCACCCACTCGTCGCCGTCGAGCACGGCCTGGGTGCGAACCTGTTTGGCGTCGGAGCTCATCACGCCCGGTTCGGTCATGGCGAACGCCGAGCGGATCTTGCCTGCAAGCAGCGGCTCGAGCCATTGCTTCTTTTGCTCCGCGGTGCCGACCCGCTCGAGCACTTCCATGTTCCCGGTATCGGGAGCTGAACAGTTCAGGCATTCCGATGCCAGTGAGTTCTTGCCGAGTTCGTTTGCGATGTAGGCGTAGTCGAGGTTGCTCAGACCCTCGCCCGTTTCGGCATTCGGAAGGAAGAAGTTCCACAGGCCCTGTTCTCGGGCTTTGGCCTTGGCTCCCTCCAACAATTCGAGCTGACCGTCGGCGTAACTCCAGCGATCGGCTCGGCCCTCACCGAGTCGGTAGTACTCGGCGGTGATGGGATCGACCTCGGTGGCGATGAAGTTCTTGACCGCGTCGTAGAGCGGCTGAACCTCGGCTGACATCCGAAGGTCAAAGTCGTTCATGTCTGCTGATCTCAATGCGCCGCCGACCATGGTGGCTCCTTTGTTGATTGTGGGGATCCGGTACTTCGTAGTCTGGATTCAATCTAGAGCGGGACGTAGGATCGAACAAATGAATGCCGCTGATCTAGGTTCATGCACCATGCGAATGGTGCACGGTAGTTCGACTGTTGTCGTGCGGTTGGACTCATGATCCGCAACGGTGAGGACCCGGTCGATCTCAACCTACTCGTGGTATTCGACGCGATCTATGCCGAGGGCAGCGTGACCAAGGCGGCCCGGACGCTCCATCTCAGCCAACCGGCGGTGAGTCACGCCCTCGGTCGGCTTCGTCGACTGTTCGATGACCCACTCTTTGTCCGGCAGGGTCGGGTCATGGTCCCGACCCCGGCCGCCAACCAGGCGATCGGGGCCGTACGCCAGGGTCTACAGCTACTCGACAGCAGTCTCACTGGAACCGAACGTTTCGACCCGGCGACATCGGAGCGAAGTTTTACGATCGGCGTGCGGGACCACTTCGAAGCCGTCGTGCTCCCACCGCTGATGGAGCAGTTCGCTCGATCGGCGCCCGGGGTATCGCTGAACTTTGTTCGTGGGGATCGCCGGACGTTGCAGCGCGACCTTGCGACGGGGGATCTGGATGCGGCGATCGACGTATTGCTGCCGCTTGACGATTCAATTCAGCGACAGAAGATCGGCTCGAATCCGCTGGTGGTGGCGTTGAGCGACGATCATCCCCGATTGACCCGGGCCCTGACCCTCGAGAAATACCTGGCCGAACAGCACATTCAGGTGTCGGGCCGCCGAACCGGTATGTCCACCGAAGACTTTGAATTGAGTCGTCAAGGTCTGCGTCGCACTGTCCGGGTGCGCTGTCGGAACCACTTCGCCGCCTGGGAAACGGTACGACGCACGGACCTGTTGCTCACGCTGCCCGAGGTGTACGCCGTGTCGCTACAACGCCATTCCAGTGCGGCTCTCCGGCCGTGCCCCATTCCGGTTTCGTCGATCCAGCGATTTCTCTACTGGCACGTGAACCGCGATGACGACCCTGCCAACCGTTGGATCAGATCCCAGCTCGCAGCCTGAGACAACTCCACCCGGGGGCCTTCTTCGCTCTATCCCCGCAGGTCGATCGTGGCGTTGAACGAGCCGGACTCATCGTTGGGCGACAACACGAGAGCACCGTTCATCCGTTCGATCAGACGCCGTGCCACATACAACCCGTCCGCGCCGTCCAGAGTTTCCCGAGGCCCGACACCATCGCCGGCGATCATGATGTGCGTGCCGTCGTCTGAGGCTCCGACGCTCATCTGCACGGCGCTTCCCGGGCTCGCCGATGCGATCGCCACCGCTAGGACGTCCCCGACAGCTCGGCGGAGTAGGGCGCTGTCGGCCACCATGCCGACCGCGTCGATCGAAGTTTCGAGCGACACGTCGCTGGCCTCCGCCCAATCCCGTGCGTCGCTCAGCGTCAACTCGATGATGTCGTTTACAGCGCTCGGGTCGGTCGAGTGCGGCGCGTCTTGCGAAGCCAGCAGTTGGTTGATGGATTCACTCATCGACGCCGTTGCGGACTGGATCGAGCTGACCAGGTCGGCGGCGTCGCGGTCGATCCCTTCGCTCAGGTCGTTCATCAGCATCTCGCTCAGCAGGCGTGCGGCCGTGAGTGGGTTGCGGAGGTCATGCACTACGACGTGCAGAATCTCGTCCTTCTGATGAATCAGGTCCGAGAGCTGCCTGTTCTTTTCAACCAGTTCCACGGTTCGAAGGTGGTGGACCTCATCGGTCTTGGCCACGAGGTCGGCAGCAAAGTGCCGTTCCAGCGCGACCAGTCGGGTCTGAGCCTGTCGGCCCCGAAACTCTTCCTCCAGCACGATGCAGCTGCGGAGCATCCGCAGCGCCTCGGCCGGTTCGCCCCGCGCCTCATGCAGATCAGCTGCAACCCGGTAGTAGCTCATCTGATGAGCCTTCATCGATTCGGCGTTGGACATACCGTCGACGAACGCGAGCATCTCCGAGGCTCGATCGAGGTCTCCCACTTCAAGCTGAAGTTCGGCGATGTCGACATAGAGCATGGCGGCGTGCTGGGCCGGGAGATTGGCCAGTTGATCGAGGTTTGCCTCCGCCAGCGCCACCGCCACATCGAGACGTCCACAGCGTTGGTTCAACCACATGAGGTTCAGATTCATGAGGGTCTGAACATGCCGAGGCGTATCGGAGTCGATGAGGTCGAGCCCTCGTTGAAGCCACTCAAGGCCCTCTTCGGCTCGATCCAGGTAACCGTACGCCAGGCTGATAGCGCTGCAGGTTCTGAGCTCCAGTTGACGGTCGTTGAGCCGTTCGGTGATGGCGAGGGCGCGCATGCCCGACTCAAGCATGAGTTCGAAGGCGCCTTGGGCCTGATAGAGGTAAGTCAAGCTGTGGAGGACGGCGAAGTGGATCGGGTCCTCGCCAAGATCCTCGGCGAGGTCGAGCGCCTCCAGAATGCAGCCCGAGGATTCCGACTGCATTCCCGAGTATTCGTAACAGGTGGCGATCGCGCACAGACCGAAGATCTGACGTTTGACCTTTCCGGTGTTCTTGCTGACCGCGATCGAATGATGAAGGTGATCGATCGCCTGCTCGTAGTCGCCCCGAGCAGTGTCCAACATCCCGCGAATGAACAGTAGGTCGGCCTTGAAGCCGTCGATCTTGTCGGGCGGCGCAAGCCCGTCCGCGATCCAGGCCTCGAACCCTTCACAGAAGTCTTCCGCTCCTTCGGGCCGCGCCGGTCCGGCCTGCTCGAACAGGCCGAGGAGACGATCGAGTTCGACCTGATCGAAGCGATGCTGGTTGGCGGCGGCGGCCATTCAACTCCTCCCGAGGTGTCGACTGGTAGCCACGACTATGGCATACGTTTTGGCATCCGCTTCATCGCTGGTGCGTGGTGGTTGTGGAGTCAAGCTGAACGATGGCTAACCGTCGTAAAAGCCGGCAGGATGCAGCCCTATTAATCGCCGTTCGCGATCGGTAACGGCCCGGTCGATTGCTTCGGCCGAGAGATGGTTGACGTCGGCGGTCAGCCGAATGCGTTGGGCGATGTCGCGGCGGCCGTACTGCACCTGCAGAAAAAATCGGCCACGATCCTCTTCGGTGGTAGGCATTCGGCGGTGCCACACGTCGGAGACAAAAAACACGACGTCGCCAGCGTTGCCGATTGGTGCAACGGGTCGATCGCCTTCGTAGCTGATCATGCCATCCGCCTCCGGTTCGGGCGGCAGCCGGCCTGAGGTATGACTCCGCGGAACAAAACCGGTGGGACCCGACTCGGGTCCACAGTCCTGCAACAGAATGTGGGCCCCAATCATGAACACCGGATAGGGGATTCGTTCATCCCAGGGCACGCCTGCGGCGCGGGGCACATGGGGACCGGCATCGACGTGCCAAGGATTGCCAACATCGAACGGTGCCTTCTCCCGAGTCGGCCGGTTTCGCCACGCGGTGTTGGAGATGACATGACAATCCTCGCCCAGCAGCGGTTCGATGACTTCGAGGATCCTGCGGTTCGCAACAGCCTTCTGCGCGGCGGCGCTCTGGTTCAGTGCTGCGTATCGGAAGTCGGAGTAGTCCTCAGGGGTGGAGCCCTCCATCCGCGGTTCGGGTTCGGTGGAGTCAAACAGGTCACCAAGCTCGGTGGCGAGGGCCGCAACGTCGGTGGAATCGAAGGCCGCTTCGATGTGTGCGTACCCCAGGTTCTCCAGACTCCGACTCGCTTCCGGGGCGGTGCCGTCACGCAACCGTAGGTTGCCGCCTCGTTTAAGACTGGTCCGCGAGATCATCGAGCCCCCACTGATTCCATGCTGGCCATCATGGCGTGACTCCTAGTGAGGGACCCAACATGAAAACTAGAGATCTCGGTAGAAAAACAGTGCGTTTCGGTCCGGGTCGTAAATCCCAAACTCCCGTGTTCCCCATGCGGTGTCGGCGACCGGGCGGTTGTCGAGAAGGAAGGTGCCGGTAGAGATTTCGGCATGCAGCTCGTCGGGGTCGTCGACCAGAAATCGGTACGCACTCCCATCGAGTCCGTCGGACCATTCCTGTTCGCTATGCCACTGCAGGTGAATCTCGACATTGTCTCTTGCCATCCCCGCGTACTTCGGGTCATCGTCGTCATCAGCGAACAGGGGTCGGAAGCCCAGCTGTGCGAACCAGCGCGCCGACCCACGTACGTCTCGAACGTTCAGAACCGGGTGCACCGAAATCACTCTCGCCACGTCCATCACGCTACTCGGGCCTTCACTATCGCTTCCAACGCCGACCGTGGTAGACCGGGAGTCCTCACAACTCAGGAGCCAGCCACACCGTGAAACCACACAAGATCGCCTCTTGGGACGACATTCCCGACCGTGAACCCGTCGGTGCGCTCGTCTCGACCGTTGACCTGGTCATCGTTCGGTTCGACGATGACCATTCGGTTCTCTACGGACACTGCCTCCATCGTGGCGCCCTGCTCGCCGACGGCTCGATTCGGGGCGACGACATCATCTGCGGGCTTCACGGCTGGGACTACGGATTCCGCACGGGGATCTCCGCCTACAACAATGACGAGCGGCTACCGAAGTTCACCTCGTGGATCGAGGATGGTCAGGTCATGGTCGACTTCGACGAGATCGTGGCGTGGGAGACCGACAATCCTCAGCCATACGATCGCGATGCGTATCAAGGTGTGTACCAGGACCATCACGGAACCCCGGATGAGCCTCATGTCGGGCTGATACGCAAACTGGCAGGGGAGGGCCTCAGCAAGCTCGGTCACCACGGACCGACCACGGCGATGGGTGTTCCGCATGGTGATCTACCGTCGTGGGACCACATCCAGTTTGTGACCGCTCAGCTGGCTCAGCGTCCGCTCCTCGACGATACGGACGTCTCCACCGGTGTGGTCATCGGGCCCAATGCTGAAAAGCCACTGTCGCTCGAAATTCCATTGTTCGTTTCGGACATGAGTTTCGGGGCGCTCTCGGAGGAAGCGAAGGTCTCGTTGTCCCGGGGAGCTGAGCTCGCGGGAACGGGGATCTGTTCAGGCGAAGGCGGGATGCTGCCCGAGGAGCACGCCGAGAACTCCAGGTATTTCTATGAACTCGCGTCGGGTCGGTTCGGGTGGGACATCGACAAGGTCCGGGATGTTCAGGCATTCCATTTCAAATTCGGCCAAGGGGCAAAGACGGGAACCGGCGGCCATCTGCCCGGCCACAAGGTGACGGGCAAGATCGCCGAAGTGCGCGGCCTCACCGAAGGGGAGCCTGCGATCTCCCCGGCGACCTTCCCCGACCTGCAGACCGAGGACGACTTTCGCGAGCTAGCGAATCAGGTCCGAGAGGCCTCCGGCGGAATCCCGATCGGCGCCAAGTTGTCGGCCCAGCACATCGAGGCCGACATCGACGCCGCCCTTCGGATCGGGGTGGACTACATCATCCTCGACGGGCGTGGAGGCGGTACTGGGGCGGCGCCGGTCATCTTCCGGGATCACATCTCGGTTCCGACGATCCCGGCCCTGGCTCGGGCCCGTCGCCATCTCGACAATGCGGGACGGGGTGATGTCACGCTGGTGATCACCGGTGGCCTACGCACGCACACCGACTTCGCAAAAGCGATGGCGCTTGGCGCCGACGCCATTGCAGTGTCGAACTCGGCGCTGCAGGCGATCGGGTGCATCGGCATGCGGGCTTGTAACACCAACAACTGTCCCGTCGGGATCGCAACCCAGCGAAACGACCTTCGCGCCCGCCTCGTGATCGACGACGCCGCCCAACGTCTCGAGAGGTTCTTTGGCGCCACCGTTGAATTGATGGGGGTGTTGGCGAGAGCGTGCGGACATAACGACCTCGCTGGATTCACGATCGATGACCTCACCACCTTCGATCGCGAGATGGCCCACCTCAGCGGCGTCGCCTACGGAGGGATGCAGCTCTAGCGGCGGAGCGAACCTCTAGCCGGGCCAGGGCGAGGTGAAGGAGTTGTGGGCTGCCATCACGTCGGATCCTTTGCGGGTGATCGGCCCATGGCCGCGTCCCACCGGGTAACCGATCGGAACCAGCGCGACCGTGGCCCACTTGTCCGGAATCTTGAGGAGGGCTTTGACCTCGGGTTCGCGGAAGCAGTGGAGGGTGGTCAGCGTGCAGCCGAGGCCTTCGGCCACGCAGGCCAGCATGGCGTTTTGGACCGCCGGATAGACCGATCCACCGCCGACCATGCTGATCCGGTCCAGCTTGGCATCGGTGATTGCCATAGCGCCGGGATTGGCACAGAACACGAGGATGGCGGGGGCTTCGTGCATGTGGTCGGCGAGGTAGTCGCCGGCCTTCGCGACGCGCCGTTGAGGATCCACAACCTCGTCGGGTTGTCCCTCGAAACGAGCGAGATACAACGCCGAGTACCGCTGCCATTCGGGGCGGTAGATCTCCTGTAGTCCCGCCTTCACCGCCGGATCGGTGACGACAACCACCTTCCACGGTTGCATGTTGCCGCCGGTTGGGGCCCAACATGCCGCCTCCAACACCCGTTCGAGGACGTCGTCGGGAATGGGGTCGGTCCGAAGTCTTCGGACGGCTCGAAGCGTGCTCATTGCGTCGTACAGCTTCATCTTGGCTTGTGCCTACTTTCAGAATCTTCGGGGCTTCGATTAGTGACCCTTGAACGTCGGGTCCCGTTTCTCGGCGATGGCTGCGAGCGCCTCGCCGTGGTCATCGCTCTGGAAGGTCATGATTTCCAGCGCGGTCGCAACGTCGAACGCCGTGTTGGCAGCGTCTTTCAGCAGCTTGTTGACGGCGACCTTCGTGTACTGGACTGCGAGCGGGGCTTTTGCAGCGATGCGGCCCGCATACGCGATCGCCCGGTCAACGCATTCGTCGTCCGGAGCCACGAAATTCACCAGACCGATCCGATGGGCCTCCTCCGCCGAGATCGGGTCGCCGGTCAGGAGGTACTGCTTGGCCAACGCTGGTCCAATCGCCAGCGGCCACGCCACCGTGCCCCCGTCGCCGGCAACGATCCCGACGTTCACGTGGGGATCGCCGATCCGTGCTGATTCGGCGACGAAGATGATGTCGCACAACAGTGCGATGGAGGCGCCCAAACCCATCGCGTGCCCGTTGATCGCCGCCACGATTGGAATTTGAATGTCGAGCAGGTCCCAGATGAGGTTCTTGCCTTCCTGACGAAGCGGCTCGAACCGACCGGGCTCCTGTAGGTCGGGAAACCAATCGAAGTCTCCGCCGGCAGAGAACGCTCTTCCGGAACCGGTGAGCACGATGCACCGTGCCTCCCGTTCTTCCTTGAGTAGCCGCATCAGACGCGTGAGCTCACTGTGAAGCTGTTCGTCGACCGCGTTGAACTCGCTACCGTTCCGATCGATCGTCACCAGCAACACGTGGCCGTCGAGGCGCTCGAAGCTGAGAGACTCGAAGTCGTCAGCGTTCATGATGGGCGCACCATCCGAGTCCCGCTGAGGATCGATTCGTACGTAGTCTTCGGCTCCACCTCCTGAAACGTAGCCGCCGTGTCGAAGCGGTTCGAAGTGAGGGGTTATCCGAACGGCGGATCAGCGTTGATCGAGCTCTGCGATGAGCTTCTTGGGGGCGGTCTCCCGATAGGAGCTCTCCACCAACTCGACCACTTCGTCCCAGTCGACGGTTCCGCTGAGGTCGAGGCCCATCCACCCGTAGGGCCCCCAGTAGGCGGGCACAAAGAAGCGATCGTCTTCGGCCAATGCGGGCGCCTCGGCGGCGTCGGGCATGAAGACGAGCGCCTGGTCGTACTGGCCGGTGTGATGTTCACCTTTCAGGACCGCTCCATACCCGGCGAAGATCTTTTTGGTGTAGAACGCCGGCCGTCCGTGAGAGATTTTCACATCGGCCCCGGGAAATCCCAGGCAGACCTCTCGAAGGCGGGCCAATACGGGATCCGTATCGTCGAACATCTGCGGATGGCTCATAGGTGAACGCTACTTCGGCTTTTCCAGCTGCAACAGTGCGTTCCTAGGCTCTCTGACTCAGCACTGGCAGTACTTCGGCTCGTTCAAGGGGGGCCGATTTCGGGTCGATGACTGTTCTAATGACGGAGGAAGCATTACCAGTCGACGACTGGGCCGAGCGGTATCTCGAGTTTGTCGACGATCTCGTGATCATTACCGAGGCTTCCACCGGCACGATTCTTCGGACCAACGACGCTGCCCGAGAACGGTTGGAGAGCATCAACGAAGAGTTGATCGGTTCCTATGTTGTGAAGCTGGTGCACCCCGAGGACCGCCCGCTCGTCGCGGACGCGCTTGCAGCTCTGAGCGCCGAGACGCCCGAGTACCAGGAGACGCTCAGACTGAACGATCCGGATACCACGACCTATTCCACTTTCAGCGTGTATCTCCGGTTCATCCCCAGCACCGAGGAGATCCTGGTTGTAAACCGGGAGATCACCGAGCTTTCGGTCAGCCAGGATCTCTTGGCGCATTCGAGAAGGTTCATCGAGGTGACCGACGACGTCATGGTTGTCACGAACCTCGAAGGCACGATCATCGAGGCGAACCCCGCCGCATGCGAGATTCACGGTGAGACCATGGAGTCGTTCAAGGGTCGACCGATCTCGGACTTCATCCACCCCGATTGGATGACCGATTGGAACGGCATTCCTGAACTGATCGCTGCCGGCAACGGCCGGGCCCGGTTCACCATTGCCGGTCGCCGAGCCGACGGCTCGCCGATTCTGTTCGATTGCATCACGATCGTCGACTGGGAACGAAGTGTCGCCTACACGGTCGAGCGTGATATCACCGACGCTGAGAACCAGAAGAATCGACTGGAGGTCGCAAATCGTTTCTTCACCATCACCAACGATCTCCTCGCTCGAGTCGACGACGGCCATCGGATCCTCGTGTGCAACAGCGCCTTCGCCGAGTTTGCGGGCGCCGACCTCGGCGAACTGACCGGGCGCAGCCTTCTTGACTATTTCGCAGACGCCACCGGTGCGCTCCACGACGCCCTCTCCGAACAGGGAGCGCCGGCCGATGGCCTCTTGGTGCATTCAGCCACGGCCAGCACCCAGCGGGCGTTCTCGGTGAGCCTGCAGCACGACAGCGACACCAATTCGGTGTATGTCGCCGCACGTGACATCACTGACGAGCTGCAATTGACCGCAGAACTTCGTTCGCTCGCAGAGACCGATGCCATGACCGGGTTGGCCAATCGAGCCAGCTTCGAGAAGCGACTTCAGGCCGAACTTGATGCGGGCCGAGACGTGGCCATCGCCTTTCTCGATCTCGACAACTTCAAGAAGATCAACGACAGTCTCGGCCACGCCACCGGTGACGAAATGCTGAAGCTCGTAGCGCAGCGACTTGTTGGATGTGTGCGGTCCAAGGACGTTGTCGCCCGCTTCGGCGGCGACGAGTTCTGCGTCATGCTCACCGATCAAAGTCAAGAACAGACGATCGATCCGTTGGCCCGGGTGATTCGCGACGTCATCAGTGAGCCCATGGTCCTCGACGGTCGCCGCTTGGTTACCTCCTGCTCGGTAGGTGTAGCAAGGAGCGCACCGGAGGTGCGTCAGGCAGCGGAGCTCATGAAACGGGCTGACGCTGCGGCGTACGCGGCGAAGGACGCTGGCCGCAACCGGACAGTGGTATTCGACGATGCCCTCAACGAGGCGATCACCGGCCGGTTCGAACTCGAAGAAGAGCTTCGATACGGCATTCAGGCTGGACAACTGGACCTCGACGTGCAGGGAGTCTTCGGACAGGACCGCAAGGTCATGGGAGTGGAGGCTTTGATCCGTTGGGACCATCCGACCCGAGGACGGCTGGGTCCCGAGGACTTCCTCGAGGTTGCCGAGGGGGCCGGTTTGATGCCGGCGATCAGCGATCAGGTCCTCTCGCTCGCCTTCGAGTGTGTGTCTCCCTGGCTTCGAGCCAACGACGACGTGAAGCTCTCGGTCAATCTGAGCCCGAGCCAGTTGGCGAATCCGTCCATGGGTGGACGGCTAGCGGAAACGACCGACTTCTATGGCCTCGACCCAAACAGGATCGTTCTCGAAGTCACCGAGGAGGCTCTGGTCGAGAGTGTGGCCCGGACGGGCGCAACCCTTCGACAGCTCCGTGCAGCCGGTTTCCGTCTTGCGATGGATGACTTCGGTAAGGGTGCCTCGTCGCTTGGGCATCTCCGAGACTTCCCCTTCGAAGTTGTGAAGATCGACAAGGGTTTCATGGACAGCATCGAGAGCGACAGCGTCAATACGGCGATCGTCGAGTCTGTTGTAGGGCTCGCCCGTCGACTGAACATGTGGGTCGTAGCGGAGGGGATCGAAACCGAGGAACACCTCGAGGCGCTCATTGCCCTGGGCTGTCATGGCCTGCAGGGGTTCCATCTCCATCGCCCCGAACCGGTCGCCGACGCCGCCATTCTTCACGCCGACCTAAACCAGAAATTCTCCTCGGTCTGACACCCACGGTAGGGTCCGGCCATGAACAGGCTCGATGGCAAGGTCGCTCTGATCACTGGAGGAGCCCGCGGCAACGGGGGCGCCACAGCCGAACTCTTCGTGCAGGCGGGAGCGACCGTTGTCATCACCGACGTGCTCGACGATGGTGGAGCAGAAACCGCCGACCGGCTTGGTGAGACGTGTTCGTTTGCACATCACGACGTCACGTCTGAAGACGCTTGGTTGGGCCTCGTCGAGAAGACCCTTGGCCGTCATGGCCAAATCGATGTGTTGGTGAACAACGCCGGAATCTTCCAGCACGGGGGAGTCTTGGACACCGCTCGGGAAGACTGGGACCGGATGATTGCGGTGAACCAGACCGGCGTCTTCCTGGGAATGCAGGCGGTGGCCCCCACGATGCGTGATGCGGAAACCGGGAGCATCGTCAACATCTCTTCGGTGGCCGGTATGAAGTCGGCGGCGATCGCTCATGCCTACGCCGCTTCAAAGTGGGCCGTTCGAGGAATGACGAAATCGGCAGCGGCCGAGTTGGCGAAGTACGGCGTGCGGGTGAACTCGGTTCATCCCGGTTATATCGAAACGCCGATGCTCACTCAGGTGAGCGGCCCCGATGACTCGCGGCTGGTGCGTCAGGTTCCACTCGGTCGGTTGGGGACGCCGGCCGATGTCGGTCGGCTGGTGTTGTTCCTGGCTTCGGATGATTCGTCGTATTGCAGTGGCCACGAGTACGTGGTGGACGGGGCGATGATCAGTTGACGGCTCGTTAGGAGAATGGGGCCGAGGAACCGAGAATCTCCACCCGTAGGCGGTCCAGAATTGCACGGTGTCGATCGTCGGCCCGGCCGGTTCGCCAGCACATATGGTGCCCGCCGTGGCGCCGTTGCACGATCGGTCCGACGGGTGTCAAGAGGCCACGCTCCACCATGTCGCCAAGAAGGTGTTGCCAGCCCAATGCGATTCCGTTGCCGGCGATGGCCTCCTGAATGACGGTGGGGTACGCGTTGTACGCCAACCTCGGTTTGGCAGGCGTCAGTGATTGGCCAGCCTCTGCGAACCACTCTCTCCAGGTCATGTTCGGTCGGCCGTCGTCGTCGATATGGAGGAGATTGCAGGTGGCCAGAATGGCGGGCGAAGTGCCTGCGTCGATACCCAATTCGGCTGCAAGGCTGGGCGCGGCAAAGGGGCGGACCGCTTCTCGGAACAGCATGACCGAATCCCACCCTGCCCATGAACCGGTTCCAGGAACGATCGCAAGATCCCAATCACTGGAGTCCAGTTCGGCGCGTCGTTCGAAGATGCGTAGGCGGATCTCGACCTGAGCGGCGGCCTCGAGCTGATCGAGTAGCGGCACGACCCACGACGTTGCCATCGCCGGTTGGACCGCGAACACGAGGGCATCCGGTTCGTCGTCGAGTTCGACCAGGGTTCGTTCGAGCGATGCAAAAGCGATGTCGAGCGCCTCCGCCAGCTTCCGGCCCTGATCGGTGAGTACAAACGAGCGTCCCGACCGTTCGAACAGATCGACGCCAAGTTCGCGAGCCAGTGCTGACATGTGGCGTGACACCGCCGGTTGGCTGATCTGGAGCTGTCGAGCGGCCGACGTAAAGTCTCCCGCGGAAGCAACGGCATCAAAGACGCCGAGTCGATGGAGCTGAGGAACGCGGCGAAGTAGTGGGCGCACCGAGCCGATCGTACCTATAACCAACGGTTATGTCTGGTCTGCGCTTTTGGGCCTTGTGCAGCGATGGCCGCACGACGAAGGTTGGGGGTATGGCTTCGGTGAACTACGACAACTTTCCTACCCGCGCCCGTGTGGTGGTCATCGGAGGCGGTGTTGGCGGAGCCAGCACGTTCTACCACCTCACGACCCATGGCTGGACCGACGTTGTCATGATCGAGAGGAATGAGTGGGCTTCGGGAACGACCTGGCACTCGGCCGGTCAGGTCACCCAGTTTGGCACCGTCCAGACCATGGTGGGGCTGAAGAAATACTCGTGCGAGTTGTACACGCGATTGGCCGCTGATCCGGACCGTCCGATCACCTATCGGCGCGATGATGGCGGCATCCGACTCGGGTACGACCAGCAGGACCTCGATGGTTACTCACACTTTGTGGGAATGGCGAAGGGGATGGGAGTGGACTTCGAGGTCATCTCGCCCGCCGAGATGGCCGAGGCCCACCCGCTACTCGATGTGAGCGGGCTCACGTGTGGTCTGTGGGATCCGGTCGACGGTGACATCGACCCCACCGGCCTCGTCGTCGGACTGATGCACGCCGGCCGCAAGAACGGTGGACAGGCATTCCGCTACACCGACTGCGAGGGACTCACCCAGACCGACGAAGGATGGATCGTCCACACGAATCGCGGCGATATCGAATGCGAAAGCATCGTGAATGCGGCTGGCTACCGAGTGCACCAAGTCGGAAACTTCTACGGGTTGGAGTCGGCGGTGTCGTCGATGGAGCACCAGTTCTTTCTGACCGAGGAGCTGCCCGAACTACAGGAACTCGGGCGACGAGTTCCACTCATTCGGGATCCCGGCGATGACTTCTACAGCAGGCAGGAACACCACGGCCTGCTCGTCGGCATCTATGAACAGGGCTGCAAGACTTGGGGCCGCGACAACATCCCCGTCGACTTTGCCAACAAGCTCGAACCACCGGACCTCGATCGGCTGGAAGACAACATGATGCGGGTGTTCGATCGACTCCCGGTCCTTCAGACCGCGGGGATCTCCTCGGTCGTAAACGGACCGATCACCTACTCCGGGGACGGAGTTCCACTTGTCGGTCGTCTCCCCGGTCGGCGAAACGCCTACTGCATGTTGGGTCTCCGAGCTGGTGTTGGCGAAGGCGGCGGACTGGGGAAGGTTCTGGCTGAGATCATCGTGGACGGACAGTCCGAATGGGACACATGGGTGCTGGACCCCCGCCGGTTCACCCAGTACGCCGACGAGGCCTAC
>CALGOA010000140.1 GCA_937958015.1 uncultured Acidimicrobiales bacterium
GACAAGTTGCGCTCAGGGTTTCACCCCAGATGAACCGATAGACCCATGTGCTTCGTTCCCTAACTGCCGCCCTGGTGATCGTTGCCGGAACGGTTCTTGCCCTCCCGGCATCGGCCCAGCTCCCCACCATTGAAAACGCCACCTCGGTCGATGGCATCGTCGAATCGGTCGACTACATCCCCAGCACCCACGGCGACGTGCTGCGGCTCTATCGAGCCTTCTTCGACCGTGAGCCAGAACTGGGCGGAGCCAAGTACTGGCTGGACGTGCGAGATCAGGGTGTCACCCTCGAAAGCATCGCCGAGTACTTCACCCAATCTGATGAGTTCTCGAACAACTACGCCGGAACCAACAACATCGAGTACCTGCGCCGCGTGTATCCAAATGTTCTCGGACGCGACTATGACCAGGCCGGCTTCGACTACTGGCTCGATCTGCTGCAGGGCACCAACGCATCGGGCGGAAACGCCGCCGGAGCAACCCTGTCCCGCGGCGCCGTCGTGCGCTGGGTCACCGCCGGCGCCGAATTCAAGAACCGCTATCCATACCGGCCGGCCGCTCCCGCCCCCGGCGACCCGCAGCATCCTGGCAACCCTGCCGGCACCGCTTCGGTTCCCGCCGCCGCCCAAGCCGTGGCGATCAGCTCACCCGATCAGGTCATCGGCAATGGTTCACCGGCCAGCTGCACATCCGCTGCCGTCATCGATGCCGTGGCACAGGGCGGGACCATCGTGTTCGACTGTGGACCCGATCCCATCACGATCGAGATGACCGCAACCGCCAAGGTGTTCAACGACCGCAACCCGGACATCGTGATCGATGGTGGCGGCCTGGTGACCCTGTCCGGACGGGGCGAACGCCGCATCCTGTACATGAACACCTGCGACCCGGCCCAGGTTTGGACCACGCCACACTGTCAGAACCAGGACCACCCACGGCTCACAGTCCAGAACATTCACTTCACGAACGCCGACTCAACCGGCCAGGGTTACATGGGTGGCGGTGCGGTCTTCGTCCGGGGCGGACGCTTCAAAGCCGTCAATACGATCTTCACCGCGAACCGCTGCGAGAACGTCGGCCCCGACGTCGCCGGCGCGGGCCTTCGGGTGGTCAGTCAGTACAACGACCTGCCCGTGTACATCACCAACAGCACCTTCGGCGGTAGCGCTGAGGCGGCCAACGTGTGCTCGAACGGCGGAGCGCTCAGTACGATCGGATCCTCCTTCACCATTCTGAACAGCCTCTTCACCCACAACTACGCCATCGGCAACGGAGCCAACCCGGCCCAGGCTGGAACCCCCGGCGGCGGCAATGGTGGTGCCATCTACAACGACGGCGGCACCTTCCACCTGACGGTTCGTGGTTCGGTGATCACCGACAACAGCGCTAACGAAGGTGGTGGCGGCATCTTCTACGTCAGCAACAACCGCCTAGGAACCATGACGTTGGATGCGGTTGTCATGGCCCGCAATCCGAGCCTCGGATTCGAAACATCCGGCCTGCCCGGCATCTTCTATCTGGGCGACGGCAATCCGGTCATCACCGCCTCCAGCCTGCGATAACTCGATCACAACCAAAACGCCAGAGATGGGTGTTTATCGTTGAACGACCAAGTTCTAGGGTTTTGGGCAACACAACCCCAAAGGTCACAACATTTTCGACCGATAGAAGATCTATGACGACAGCCACACTGCGCGACGTCAAACAGCTCTTCGTTTCCGAGGTGTACCTCGAACGTTTGCTCACCAGCCGGGTGCCGGCCGTCGAGACCGTGATGGGCGCGCTCATTTGGTCCGGACTCATCATCGGTTTCGTCCGGGACATCGGGACCGCATTGTGGATGCTCTCGGCTCTCGTAGGCGTGCCACTGGCGCTACGCCTCGCAAGCCACACCTCGGCTGGGCCGATCGGTGCCTCGTTCGCCTGGCTGCGCACGTTCGCCGTTCCCGCCGCCGCCATCTCATCACTCGCTCTGCTCACGCCGGCACCCATCTCGTTCCTCCTCAGTCTTCCGTGGTTGGTGCTGACCGTTCTGGTTGCGCTCAGCGCCACCTTCCGCTTCGCAACCCGGCAGAACTCCGCATCCCCGATGGTGGCCATGGATATCGGTTTGATGCTGATCGGCGTCGCCGGCATCGCCTTCACGCTCAGTCACCTCGGCGTCGACTCGATTCCGAGCCGCGAGTTCCACGGGGTCGCCTACATGGTCCCGGTCATCGTGGCGGAGGCGACCCGTCGCCGCGAGGGAGGGGCCAGAATCGCTCAGCTGCTGTCTGTACTGCTGCCCGTCGGCGTTATCGCCACCTACTTCGGTGAGTATCCGCGGATGGCCGGCACGGGCATCGTCGCCGTCATCGGTCTCGTCACTGCGCTCCTTGCGATTGGAGTGATGGCGGATCACAACAAACGAGCAAAGGCCACGCTTGTCATCGGCGGCTGGGCTATCGCCATCGGCTCGATCGCAGTTGTGGCCGCCGAGGTACTCACGTATCTGGAGATTACCGGCCGACCTCTCGATCTAATCCGTGTCTACAACGGCCCTCTCGTCGTCGCCGGCCTCAGCATTGCCCTGCTCGGTCTGGCTCTGTTGCCGGCCCGGCCCGAGAAAAACCAGCGTCGCAACTTCTTCCACCTCGGGGCGCCCACTCCCGAGCAGATGAGTCGCCTGTCGGAGGAACTCCTGTTCCAATCGCCACGGGCCGATGTGAACCCACTGTCCGAGGAACCACCCATTGGCTACCGACTCCACAAGATCTCGCGAGCGGTCCCCGACTTCGAGAACTCTTGTGAAGCGTTGTGGACATGGGCCGGGCACGAGTCGGCCGGAATAGAACTGACCCCTGCCGAGCCGCCGATCCTGATGGGCAAGGACATCGCATTCACGATTCCGGTTGGTCCCTTCGCTCTCACGGCGACCGGTCGGATCGTGGCGCTCATCAGCGATGAAGACCACTACGGGTTCGTGTACTCAACACTGGACCATCACCCGTTCATCGGGACCGAAGCGATCATTCTGGACAAGTCCTCGGGTCGGTCGATGCTCACAATCTCCACGGTGTGGCGCCCCAACTGCCTCGCCACCCGCCTGCCAAAACCTTTGGTGAGCATGGTGATTGGAAAGATCAAGACCCGGTACCTGAACGGCATCGCCGAAGCAGAAACGGCCACGATCGGGGCGCGCATGATGGACGTGCTCACCGACATGAACAAACGTCGCTACATGATCTCCCGCGACGCCATTCGGTCCGAAACCACCGCGGCCCTGCCACCCCTAGAAAACGACACCGAGGTGGTCACCACCCAGCCGCTCAGCGAGTTTGAGGCGCTGTTCTCCGAGCCGCTGCGAACGAACGAACCGGCCGAGGACCCCAACCCAATCCCGGAGGCTCTGCGTTAGTTCCCGGCGGGGATTTAGCGTTCGGTCCAAAACAACATGCGCAGGCGACCGTGTTGGTTTTCGAAGACCTTGGACCACTCATGCAAACGAGCAGCCACCGCAATCGAGGGCGTGTTCTCCGGATCCACGATCGAACAGACCCACGACTGTCGTAGGTCATCAAACGCATGATCCAGGCAGGCCCGACCCGCTTCGGTGATCAGACCTCTGCCTCGGGCAGTTGCGGTGAGGTGATATCCCAGTTCCAGTCGGCGGTGGCCTTCGACGTCCTGAAACGTGAACCCGCAGTCACCGAGAAACGAACCGGACTGACGATCCTCGATAGCCCACAGGCCAAACCCGTCCGCCTCGTATCGTTCCCGGTTGGTGTCTATCCACATCTGGCATTGACGTTCATCGATCATCTCCGGATAGAAGCGACGGGCGTGCTCATCGGCGAAGAGTTCGGTAACCAGCGCAACATCACCGTCCCGGTAGGGACGGAATCGAATCCGGTCGGTCGACGTCGGCACAACAGCCATACGCACGATCCTAGGGGTACGGGGCGGCTCGATTGTCCGCTCGAACCGAGCCGGCAAGAGTCCCGATGTGGTTGTCTAGTGCCGTGTCAGGTGACGTTCGTGGGTCGTGGAGCGAGTCAGCTGTGTTCCTGGCAAGGACGCAGATTTTCCGCCTCCCTGAACCGGAATCGGGAAATTGAGGACGCTGTCCAGGGGCGCAGATGGCCGCTCCACGGGCGCAAAAGTTACTTGATACGGCACTAGCCCCCGGCGAGCACTTCGTTGATCGCAGGTAGTTCGGTTGGGCACGTTTCGTTCACCAAAGCGATCGAGAGTTGATCGACATCGATGAACGCTGCGATCTCTTCGGCACCGTCGAGAACGTTGCCGCTGAATTCCTCGTAGAAGTCGTTGCTCATGCCGTTGGCCAACTCGTCACAAAGCTCCTGGGCGTCGCTGTTGAAGTCGTCGATGTCGGCGGTGTCGAAGTCAGATCCCGACAAAAGGCCCTTAAGCCCGGAATCCTCGGTGAAGGCGGCGTCGACGATTCGAGCGATGCCATCGGCGTCGGTCGCGGTGAACTCTGCCGACTCGCTGCAACCGGCCAGCAGGAACGCACCAGCAACCAGTCCGAGTCCGATTCGATTGATCCCGGTAATTCTCTTCACGATTCTTCACCGTAACTCCCTCACCAAACAGCCAGCTGCACCTGGCGGCTCACCCATGTAGGTAGTCCGATCGTTTCGTTCTAGGCCCTTCGGCCTACGACCCGCCTGTAGGAGCGGCATCGAGTTCCGGACACTGGTTCGGAAACGTCAGCTCGAAGCGGGCACCACCTGCATTCCTGCTGCCAACCGACAGCTCAGCATCGTGTTGCTCAGCGATCGTCCGAGCGATCGAGAGTCCCAGGCCGGCGCCCCCACGACGGCGATTGCGAGCGTCGTCAAGCCGGGTGAACCGCTCAAAGATGTGCTCCATTCGATCCGGTGGCACGCCCGGGCCATCATCGTCGATCCACACGACCGGGTTCCCCGCCTCGTTCGTTGTGACGGTTGCCCACACCTGAGATTCGGCGTGCCGGGCAGCATTCTCGACGAGATTGCCGACGCAACGTTCCAGCAGACTGCGATTGCCTGGAACTCGTTGGGGATGAATGATCTGAACCTTCACCGGTTTAGGAAGCGGGCGTGATGCCACCGCCAAAACCACGTCGTCCAGGTCAACATCATCGACCGGTCTTCGAACGTCGCCAGCCTCGTCGCTGCTGGCCAACAACAGCAGATCATCGACAAGGTCGGCCAGCCGTAGCTGCTCGTTGAGAATCGTCCCCGAGACCTCGGGCCAATTGTTGGCGGCGTCATCGGGCGTCGTCGTCTCCAATGTTGCGATCGTGGCGGTGATCGGACTCCGCAGTTCATGCGAGGCGTCGGACACGAACTGGCGTTGTCGGTGGGAGGACACGTGAAGACGATCGAGCATGTCGTTCATGGTTCCCGCCAGCCGATCGATCTCGTCGCCGTTATGCGATCGAGGTACGTGATGGTCGAGGCTGCGAGGGTCGGTTCGTTCGACCTGAAGACGGATGTCCTCCACGGGCCGGATCACGCGTGAAGTCGTCAGCCACGTGGCGATGGCAACCAACGCACCCATTACGGGGATGAGGATCAATCCCATCAACGTGAAGGCGGCGAGGCTGTCGTCGAGCGGTTTGGTGGGAGTCACCACGGCGAGCTGGAACACGGCGTCTCCCACGGCAACCTCTTGCGCAACCCGGATCGTGTCGACGGTTCGCATGCTGGATGGCTCTCCGACGATCGCTAAGTTCGGCGGGAACTCGAACGGCACATCGACCGAGCCGGGAAATCCCTCGTTGATCACAACGACATCGGGACCGAGCTCCGTGGGACCGTCGACGAAGAAGCCCAACTCGGCGAAACTCTGCGCTGCGGCCTCATCAAGAATCGCCTCAAAGTCGGTCTGCGACACGCCGTTCCCATCGATATCAGCGATCGTCAAACGTGTGACTCCGGACAGCGCCGCTTGAACCTCGATCGGTCCGTTCACCGGTTGTAACTCATTCACCACCGTGTCGATCAGTACCGACTCCGCCGTGGTGATCGCAGAACGTTCCAGGCTGACCGCCAGGCGATTTCGTGCGACCACTCCTGCAACCACCAGTGCCACGACAAAACATCCCGACACCATGACGGTGAGCCGCAACCGCAACGACGGCGAGTTCACGCGACCAGCCGGTAGCCGTGACCGCGCGCGGTCTGGATCATCGATGTGTTCTGATTGCGATCGATCTTGCGACGCAGATATCCGATGTACACCTCGACCACGTTGTGACCACCCTCGAACCCCGGTCCCCAGACCTGCTCCAACAGAAAGTCCTTGGAACAGACCATCCCCGGCTGACGGGCGAGAACCTCGAGCAGCGTGAACTCGCGATTGGTGAGGGTGAAGGCGTCGTCACCCCGTCGAACCAGTTTGCGATCGAAGTCGATCTCGAGATCCCCGATCATTTGGATTACCGCCTGCCGGGGAGCGGATCGGCGCAGCAGGGCCCGAACCCGCGCCGCCAACACAACGAACGAGAACGGCTTCGTCAGGTAGTCGTCGGCGCCGGCATCGAGGCCTTCGGCTTCATCGAACTCGCCCGACTTTGCGGTGAGCATGAGGATCGGGGTCTCGACGCCCATCGCACGAAGATCGGCACATACGCGGTAGCCGTTGCGGCCGGGCAACATCACGTCAAGAACGACAACTGCGTACTGATGCTCGGTCGCCATCCAGACACCCGTGTCACCGTCGTCGGCGATGTCGACGTCGAAGCCTTCCGCCGCCAAACCACGTCTGAGCGCAGCCGACACCACCTCATCGTCTTCGATCACGAGAATCCGCATGCGGACAGTGTTTGCTTCCGAACCTGAGAGGAGCCTGAGATCGGCTGAGCATCGGCCTCAGGTCACCTCAGGTCACTCTCAACCGGCCGCTCCACCTTTGCGTCACCACAACAACAGGAGAATGTGATGACCAGAACAACGATCGCCGGGGGCGTGCTCGCCCTCGTACTTGCCGCATGCGGCGGAGCAACGGGATCCACCGCCGGTGACGAACTGCCCCGCCTCGAAAGCGGGAACACGTCAAGCCCCACCACGACCGAACCGTCGGAACCGACCGAAGCGGATCAGGAAGCAGCGATGGCCGAGTACGAAAAGTGCATGGGCGACCTTGGGGTCGACGTTGGAGACCTTGTGGCTGGTGGAGGCAGTGGAGTTGCCGTCGAAGGAGAGACGGTTATCGAGGAAGTCGAGGGCGACTTCGATCCAGCCGAGTTCGAAGCGGCGGCGGCGCAGTGTGATGAGTTGCTGACGGATGCCTTCGGCGAATTCGAAGTGAGCCCGGAACAGGAAGCCGAGATCGCCGACCAGATGCTCGAACTGGAGAAATGCCTCGCCGAGGCGGGATACGAGATCGACATGTCCGGCCAAGCATTCGAAGTAGACCCGTCGATCGACTTCGAGGAATTCCAGCAGGCGCTCGACTCCTGCCAGACCGGGGTCTTCGGCTCCTTCGGCGAGACGCCGTGAACCGCAAACGACAGGCGACCGTTGTGGCGGTAACAGCAGCCGCAGTCATCGGCGGGATAGTGATCGTGCCGAGGGTTGTCGAATCCCAGGAACCCGACGCCATCGCAGATGCCACTACCGCCAGTGCAGAACCTGAAACCGTGCAGGTGCAGCGCCGAGACCTGACCGAAACCGCCAAAACGAACGGGACCCTTGGGTTCGGTGAGACATCGACGCTTCCGATCGACGCACAGGGGATCGTGACACAGGCCCCTGCAGTGGGCGACCAGCTGGAACCGGGCGATGTGGTAGTCGAGGTCGGTGGTCGACCCGTGACCCTCGCCCACGGTGCTCAACCCCTGTTTCGCGAACTACGCCGTGTCACATCGAACGAACGCGATCCCGCTGGGGATCGACTCGGACTGCAGACCGGTGACGACGTGACCCAACTGCAGACGTTCCTACTTCAGCAGGGCCACGACGACAGTGGTCGATTGAAGACGGACGGGACGTTCGGACTGTCGACCGAACGGGCGGTGAAGAGCTGGCAACGAGAGGTAGGTCATCCCGCCACCGGCAAGGTTGACCGCACTCAGCTGATCTTTGTCGACGGCGCCGTCAGGATCGACCAGACCTCGCCGGTCGGACAACCGTTCGGATCGATTGCGACTTCGTCGACATCACCCACCGTGACTGCGACCGTGTCCACCAGGCAACGTTCGTTCTTCGAGATCGGACAGCGAGTTGACCTCGAGGCAGCCACCTCGAGCGCTACCGGAACCGTCACCAAACTCGAACGTGCCACGAGCGCTGATGGATCGATTCAGTTGGAAGTTCGGATCGAAATCGACGATGCAGGCACCCTCGGTACCGCCGACTCGGTTGAAGTTATCTCCGGTCGAGAGGTTGCGAGCAACGCACTCACCGTGCCCGTTCGAGCCCTCATCGCCCTTGCCGATGGTGGGTGGGCGCTCCAGCGTCAGAGCGGGAACGGTCCGGAACTCACCGGTGTGGAATTGGGAGCGATCGTCGACGGGTTCGCCGAAATCAACGGTGTCGACGAGGGCACCGTCGTGGTGGTGCCGTCGTGAGCACCCCGGTGATCGAGCTGCGGGATGTTGTTCGTTCCTACCCGGGCGAGCCGCCGATCCACGCCCTCGACGGTGTCAGTCTGCGGATCGATCGAGGCGAACTCCTCGCCATCATCGGGCCGTCCGGATCCGGAAAGTCCACCCTTCTCAACGTGATGGGAACCCTGGACCGACCAACCGACGGCTCACTACTGATCGACGGGGTCGACACCCGAAGCCTCTCCGAACGCCGACTCTGCGCACTGCGGGCCAACCACCTGGGATTCGTGTTCCAGAGCTTCCATCTCATCGAGAGCGCCCGGGTGATCGAAAACGTGGCGAACGGCTTGATCTATCAGGGCGTAGCCCGAAACGAGCGGCTGCGCAGGGCAGCACGAGCCCTCGAACAGGTTGGGCTTGGCGACCGAACCACAACCAAACCCTCCAAACTTTCCGGTGGGCAACGACAGCGGGTAGCGATCGCCAGGGCTTTGGTGTCCGAGCCGTCGCTGATCCTCGCCGACGAACCGACGGGCAATTTGGACTCGGGCACCAGCGACGAGGTCCTCAACCTTCTCACCGATCTGAACCGAGAGCACGGCGCCACCATCGCCATCATCACTCACGACGAGGATGTGGCGAACCGACTGCCTCGACGAGTGCAGGTGCTCGACGGCAAGATCGTCGGCACCACGACTACCGAGCAGGTCGCACGATGAACAGGCCGTTCTCGCGCTCTCGTTCCACCGACGATTCACCGGGTCGTTCCCGGCTCCGGACCGCCGACCGATTTCGGACCGGCCTCGGTGGGCTTGGCTCCCGACCAGCGCGGACCCTTCTCACCGCCCTCGGTATCGCCATCGGCATCGCGTCGATGGTGGCCGTCGTCGGAATTTCCTCCTCGTCCAAGGCGGACCTGTTGGCCGAGCTGGACGAACTGGGTACCAATCTCCTGCAGGTTCGTCCCGGGCAGAGCATCTTTGGCGACGAAAGCCTGCTGCCAATCGATGCCCAATCGATGCTGGCCGCGGTCGCCACGGTTGACAGCACCGCCGGCGTCACATCCATTCGAGCCGACGTCACGCGCAACGTGCACGACGACGATCCGTACGGGCTCGGGGTCATCGCAACCGACGGCGACATCCATTCGGTACTGCAGCTTGAGTTGGAGCAGGGTCGGGCGATCGACCGTCGCACCCAGGAACTTCCGGTTGCCGTGCTGGGCTCGGTCGCAGCCGAGAGGTTGGCGATCGACACATTGGATGGAGGTCCCACCGTGGCGATTGCCGGCCGATCCTTTCAGGTGATCGGCATCCTTCGCTCCCACCCGCTGCATCCCGACCTGGACCGTTCGGTGTTCGTCGGGCACCGGTTCGCTGAGGTTCAGATGGGAATGAAGCCGAATCACACGTCGGTCTATGTACGGGCGCGACCCGATCGGATCGACGTCACCAGACCGATTCTCGCTCGGACCGCCAATCCGGCCGCCCCAAACGAAGTCCAGGTGTCCCGTCCATCCGATGCGCTCGAAGCCCAGGCGAAGGTGGATCAGAATCTTCAGAACCTTCTACTGGCGCTCGGCGGGGTAGCGCTGTTGGTCGGTGGTGTGGGGATCGCGAACATCATGGTGATCTCGGTGATCGAACGCCGGTCCGAGATCGGTTTGCGCCGGGCGCTCGGAGCCCGGAAGGGACATATTCGTAGCCAGTTCGTTATCGAGGCCTCCGCTCTCGCCGCTTTGGGTGGCACCATCGGAGTCGGCTTCGGAATCGCCGCTACCTACGTGTACGCATCCTCTCAGAACTGGACGGTCGACATCCCGGCCCCCGCTCTGGCGGCAGGAATCGGAGCAGCGCTCGTGATCGGTGCCGTCGCCGGCCTGTACCCGGCGGCCAAGGCGGCGAATCTCGATCCGGCGGATGCGGTTCGGCCTCACAGCTGAGCTTGAACCTTCCCACGATCAGGCGCGATAAGGTCTCACCGCAGCAGGCCCGCGCCGTTGCGGTGCCAAGGGGACGACGGTCAGATAAATGCAATGGACGGCTAGGTGACGCCACAGGAACGCAGCGACGTTCGCATCGTCATGGCGTTATCGGCCTGCATCGGGTTGGGTTGGCTCCTGACGTCGGTCGGAAGCTACACGCTCTTCATCGATGAGCTCGGAGCCGGGGCCCTTCCGCTTCTGTACTTCGTCGGGGCGATCGTCAGCGCTGGAGTGGGCGCAATCGACGGAGCCGTACTGCAACGCTACGCGCTGGGACAGCGTCTCCTTCTGGTTGGGTTGGCCACCGGGTTCATCTCGATCGGCCTCGGGATCCTGTCGTGGATGGCCCCTAACCGGGCCACCGTGTTCGCCCTGCCCCTGTCCTTTGAACTGGCGTTTGTGTTCGGGGGTTTGATGATCTCGGCCACCGCGCTGCACCGGTTCGACCTACGCCAGTCGAAGCGTCTGTACGGGCTCGCCAGTTCGGGCCGGTGGCTCGCCGTGGCCATCTGCGGTCCGCTCCTCGCCGTGTTCGGCAAGGGAATCGACCCAGCCCTCCTCGTGGTCATCGGAGGCATCAGCCTGGCGGCGGCTGGAATCGCCGCCCGGGTTGCGGTGGGTCCTGCCGAAACTGCGGCTCGGCCGGTGACGCCTGAACGCCTGGGCGCACAGAGCATTGGAATGCTTGGCCGCGACCCTCTGGCCCGCTCGATCGTGGCGCTCACCATCGCCGGCGTCATCATCCTGTTCGTCGTCGAATACATCCTGCTCGATCGAGCCGAAGCCGAACTGTCCGCCACCGATCTGCCATCGTTGCTGGCCTTCCTGGGCGGTGCACAGGGTGTCGTCGTTCTTCTGTTCCTCCTTCTCAGCGGACCGATCCTGAGCCGGTTCGGAGTTCGGACGGGACTGCTTGCGATGCCGGCAATCCTCGGGGTCGTCACCGTGGTCCTGCTGCTGGCGGCCGTGGGTGACGCCGGGCGGGGAACCCTGATCGCCGCTGGGGTGCTGTACGTTCTCGAACCGGCGCTTCGGTACGGCATGACCATCCCGTCGAAATTGCTCCTCTACCAGCCGCTCCCACCGGAGATCTCGTTCCGGGTCCACGGAGTGGTCGAGGGCCCGTTGTTGGCCATCTCCACCGCAGTTGCGGCCGGACTGATCGCCGTCTTTGTCGTGCTCGACACCGGGATCGATGTCGTGATCGCGGCCTTGCTGGTCGTCATCGTGGTCTTGGCACCGATATCGATCATGGCGATTCGACACTACGTGCGCGGGTTGTCGGCGGCGGTCAATCGACGTCAACTCGGCGATGGGGTCACCCTCGGGGCCGAGGCGCGGGATGTACTGGTCCAACAGCTCGCCGACCCAGATCCCGGACGTGTACTGGCGGCAGCTCGAATGCTCGACGACATCGATGCCGACGCCCTCGATGAGTGGTCGCCGCAACTTCTCGAAAGCGATCATCCCGATGTCAGAGGGGTTGCGCTTCGATGGGCTGAGCAAGGTCGAGTGAATCCCCCGCCGGAAACGTTGCAGCGGATGATGCACGAATCCAAGCTGCCGTGGATCGACCGATTCAAGGCTGGTTCGGTCGCATTCGAACAGGGTCAGCCGTGGGTGCTCGACACCTCTCGGAGATTGCAGGCCACCGGCGACATGGCCGGCATCGCACTGCTTCGATCTCGAGCAGCCGAACCGCCCGACTCCTCCGCCCGAGCGTTGGAAGATGCGTTGCACTCCTCCGATCTCGAACGGCGTCGAATGGCAGCAGAGGCGCTAGCCCTCGTGGCGGGGCCCGAAGACGAGGCTTTGATCTCCCAGCTGCTCGAAGATCATGACGATGCTGTTCGAGCCCAGGCTGTTCGCGCGTTGGCCCGGCTGAGCTCGCCCGAACTCTGGCATCGGGCGTTCGACCAGATTGGGGATCCGACGCTCTATAGCCCGCTGGGCGAACTGATCAACACCCACGAAGGGGTGCGCCGGGCGGTGAGCGATCGTCTCGTTCGATCGGGTTCTCCCAGGCGCGACCGGATACGGCTTACCCGGCTCGCCGTCCGCACGGGCGATGCGAGGCTTCAGGACGATCTGCTGTCACTAGCCGGCGACTCGGATCAGGACCTTCGCCTCGCATCGTTGACCGAACTCGACCGAGCCCTGTTCGTTGCGAATGAGGATGGGGCGACGGTGCTTCGGTCGAATCTGGATGCGATGCGGGTGCGATGTGATCAGCTGTCAGGCGCATGTGCGGATCCAAGCAACCAGGCTCCCGATCTTCACCGCGCCCTTCGTGAAGCGTTGACGACCGAGCGAACAGCACTGGCGCGGGGCCTCGCACTCCTCGGATATCGACCCGAGGCGACGTCGCTGGCCGAGGCGATCGACAGCGGATCCGATCGACAGCAGGCTCGAGCGATCGAGTTGCTCGATCAGCGGCTGCAACCCGATGACCGGAACCTGCTCCGTGCGATCGAGGGTCGGGCACCGGGACGTCGAAACGGAACGGCCCCACCGCTCGATCCGCAGGCGTATCGCTGGGTTAGGCTGCTCGCCGGGCAGAAGTCGGACGATCCCGGGGGAACGTTGTCACTATCGATCGTTGAGCGAGTCGTCGCCCTCCGGGCCACAGGTATCTTCGCCGCCACCTCGTCGTCGGTCCTGCTGGATGTCGCTGAGAGCATGGAGGAGCACCTACTGGAGACCGGTCAGGTTCTCTTCTCCGCCGGTGATCCCGGCGAACGGCTTTTCGTCGTGGTCGAGGGCGCCGTCGACGTGGTCGTTGGCGACAAGACGCTGGACCAGCTGCGCAGCGGTGAGGCCTTCGGTGAATTGTCTCTGCTTGAAGACAAGGCCCGATCGGCAACGGTGATCGCCGACGGCGAGAGCGTTCTGCTCTCGCTCGGCGCAGCGGCGTTCCAGAACCTTCTGATCGACCAGCCCGAGGTTTCGATGGCGATGTTGCGATATGTGGCCCGACGGCTCCGGGATCGCACCGCAGCGCCGGAGGCGAACTAACCGGGACGAGCGGTCACTTCGGTGATGATGCCGCCCCGAATGTTCTGAATGAGACTCACTTCGACGTCGGCCACCTTGTCACCAAGCTCGGCGATTCGATCGGCCAGTTCCCCCGCCAGGTTCTCGGCGAAGATACGTTTGTCCCGGTAGGTGGTGAGCATCAGCTTGAACGACTTCGACTCGATGGCGTGGGTGACAGCCGTGTAGCTGAACGTGGCCACATAGATGTCGGGTTGAATGCCCTCTACCGCGGGGCACAACGCCTGCAACTCCTCGGTGGAAAACGTGACCCGCACCGGGCGATCGACCGGAAAGGTATCCAGGCGACCGTATTCATCGGGACCCACCTGGCGGCCCAGCATCGGTTCTGAATGCTCGTTCGTCACGGAGTCAACGGTACAAAGCCGACGGCGCTAACGGTCCGAATCTGCCCCGGTGATCTGTTCGGCCAGAGCGAATTTCTGGATCTTTCCCGATGACGTCATTGGAAACGACGTGACCCGCTCCCACCGCGATGGTGTCTTCTGGGCGGCGAGTACTTCGCGACAGTGCCGCAACAGTTCCTGATCTGACGCGGGATTCTCTGGATCCGCATCCCGAATAAAGGCGACAACGATTTCGCCAAGTTTGTGATCCGGGATCCCAGTCACGGCCACCTCGGCGACGGCGGGGTGTTTGAACAGAACCTCCTCGATCTCTCGGGGATAGATGTTCTCTCCACCTCGGATGATCATGTCTTTCAGTCGACCGGTGATCGTGGCATACCCCCGCGAATCCAGAAAGGCCAGATCGCCGGTGTGCAACCAACCGTCCGCGTCGATCGCTTCGGCGGTCTTGTCCGGCATGTTGTAGTAGCCGAGCATCACCTGATACCCGCGAGCGCAAAGCTCGCCGGGCACTCCGACCGGCGTTGTCTCGCCGGTCTCGGGATCGATGATCTTCATCTCGACCTGGGGTAGTGGCGGTCCAAGCGTTTCCGCCTTGTCGGTCGGGCTGTCGTCCTGGCGAGCGAGGGTAATCGCCGGCGACGCCTCGGTCTGTCCGTACACGATGCAGAACGCAACACCCAACGTCTTTTCGATCCGTCGGACCAATTCGGCCGGGACCGTGGAACCGCCGGCACACACCACTTCGAGACTCGACAGATCGAAGGTGTCGAAGTCGGGGTGTTCCATGCAGGCGATCAGCATCGATGGCACTCCGGTGAGATGCGTCGCCCTGTATCGCTCGATCGCTCGCAAGGTCACACCCGGATCGAATTGCTGCAGCTGGACGAGTGTTCCGCCCGCCTGAAGAACACCGAGAACGCCGAGCACACAGCCGCCGGTATGGAACAGCGGCATTCCGCTGACACATACCGTCGAGTCGGAGAACCCGAGCCGATCCCCGAACAGCCGGGCGTTGTTGGTGATGCCAAGGTGGTGTAACTGCGCGCCTTTGGGAAAGCCCGTGGTGCCCGAGGTGTACTGGATCTGCGCCGCGTCGGTGGGTTTCACCACCCGGTCGGGACCTGCGCTCGACGAACCGGTTGCGTCGTGGGCAAGCTCACGCAGTTCATCGATCGAAATCTGATGTCGAAGCAGCGGCAGGTCCGGGGCTACCTGTTCGAGGTGCTGCTTCATTGGATTTCCCCGGAATGCAAGCTCGTAGATGATCCCGCTGGCCTCCGATTGATCGAGCACGTATCTGAGTTCGTCCGGTTGGTAGCCCGGGTTCACGGTGACCAGGGTGATGCCGGCCAGACCTGCTGCGAACTCGACCATCACCCATTCGGGGATGTTCGATGCCCACATTGCGACACGATCTCCCTGATCGAAACGGTGGGCAAGAACGCGGGCCAGTCGACGGGCCTGATCGAGCAGTTCGGAGTAGGTCAGGATCGTCGGGTCCCCATCCAGATCACCGCCGATGAACGCGATGCCGTCCGGGTTCGCCGCCTGTGACGCTTCGAGCACGGACCCGACGTGGGTGTCGAGCAGACTCGCCGACGTGTCCTGGGGCCAGTACGACTCGGTCAGCTCGTTGTGCATGTTGTTCCTCTCGTTCGACCCCGTGTGGCCGGTTCCACTCATTGTGCTCGGCGAGCGAAGCGTCGTCAGAATCGTCCGGTTGATGCACCGGCGCAAAACGGCGGAAACCCCCGAACCCGAAGGTTCGAAGGTTTCCGATGTCCTGACTCAGGACCAGAGCGGAGAGGGTGGGATTTGAACCCACGGTCCCCTTGCGAGGACACCTCCTTAGCAGGGAGGCACAATCGACCGTACTCTGTCACCTCTCCAACTGCCGTTCGTCGAACGGCAGGGGTGTGAGTGTAACGAGTTTCGACCAAAGCGGCGAAGAGAATCTGACCGACTCCCCCCAAACTTCGTCCCCCACCCACACTCCCCAAACTTCGTGTCACAGCCACAAGGGCTGTAGGTCCGGCACGAAATTTCGATCGAATGTGGGTCTGACACGAAGTTTCGCAAAGATCGGACGCAAGGATCGGGGCCGGATCGTTCGACCGGGACACAAATCTGCACCTCGGTGTTAACGAAACGGCGGTTTCGGCGCCCTGTACCGTCGTGGAGACGATGGTCGCTGATCGGGTCGAGGACGCATACCGCCGACTACACCCGCGCCTCTGGCACTCACTACTTGCCTACGCAAGCGGAAACGCCGAGATCGCCAGCGATGCCGAGGCTGAAGCATTCAGTCAGGTGATGCGGCGATCCGATATCGACGACGTCGACGCTTGGATCTGGCGATCCGCCTTTCGCATCGCCGCCGGGATGTTGAAGGACAAGCGCAGCTTTGCCGGTCTGGATCGACAACGTGCCGAAGTTGCCATCGAGGACCCTCGGACCGTTGAGTTCCTTTCGATTCTCGGCGGCCTGTCGGATCAGCAGCGGGCGGTCATCGTGCTTCGGTACATCGCCAATCTGAAGCCGCGCGAGATCGCCGAGGTCCTCGCGACGAGCTCGGCCTCGATTCGAGTGCAACTCCACCGGGCCCACGCCCAACTTCGAGAGGTTCTGGAGGACACACAATGAGCGACCATCACCGCAACGATGACGAGCTCGATCCCAACATTGAGGAGCTCTTCGCCCAGATCGAAAGGATCCCAGCACCGGACAACTGGACGGCGATTCGCAATCGGGATGCAATCACCATCGACGCCGTTCCACTGACCCGATCTCGACGTATCGCGCCGCTGCTCGCCGCAGCAGCCGTGTTGCTTGCCGTGGGTGCGTTCGCCGTGCGAGGGTTCACATCATCGGGACAGGTCGACGTGGCGGACACCGTCGGTGCCGACGAGACCATCCCATCGGATGAGCCGTCGGGTGCGGACGATCCCACCAGCGATAGTCCGCCAACGATTCCGATCGACGAGGATGATGAGCGGACCGAGGAGCCTCTCGGTCACCCGACGAGTGCGATCGATGGTGTCGTGTACTACCGGTGGCCCACCGAAGACGGCTCGCAGTTTCGAATCGTCCTGCCCCAACGTCTGGTCGACGATCTGGTCGAAGTGAAACAGCCCGGCCGCTCAACCATTGTCGTGGATGGCCCCAATGTCGCATTTGAGTTGTTCTATGGCTTTTGTCCCGAGGAGGAACGAGGTCGAATGAACTCCCAGGGATCGGTGATCTACGAGGTCCCCGACGATTCGTTGTGGGTATGCCGGGCCGATGATGTTCTCGCCATGCGTCTGGAGAACCGGTCGGGACGACCACTCACCGAGGACGAGTTGCAGACGCTCGATATTCGACCGCTCGCCATGGGAGGCGCCTACGCCAAGGCATTCGCAAACGTGTGGCCGCAGTACACCGGCTGCGGAAACTGCATCCCCTGGGGTCCCCACGCCCTGCCCGGGGCCGGTGTGATCGTGAGCCGATCGGGCGAGAGTTCAATTTCGGCCATCGGCCCGGACAACCTCTTGGAACGCTGGCGGTTCGAAACCGATGGCTTCGCAGCACTGCTCCACGGTGGCCCTGACGATGTGTACCTGGAGGAGGTTGGCGGGCCGTTCTATCGCCTTGACGCCCAGGACGGCACGGAGGTCTGGCGGATCGAACGGGATGAAGGTGAGAACTATTTGGGATTCCATGTAATGGGTTCCGACGTATCTCTGGTGTCAACCTCGTTCGTGAGCGAGGGAGACGATCGAGCCCCGATTCTGCGCCGGGTCAACGTCGACACCGGAGAGGTTCTGTGGACCGCTCGTGGTAGGGAAGGAACCGATTTCCAGTTCACGCGCCCGGTAGTCCTCGACGGAGCCGCGATCTTCATGGACCTACCGAACAACCCGGGTACACCGCTCGACACTCCAGGTCAGATGGTGCACGCGTTCGACATCAACACCGGTGCCCTGCGCTGGAGCACGGACCTCCAGTCGCCCAGTGAGGTCTTCGACATCGGTCTCATTACGGTGCTGGAAAACGAAGACGGGCCCGCCATGGTCGTTCGCACGATCGAGGGCGACGTCCTTCGGGTCGCCCCAACCGACGGTGAGGTGATCTGGCGGACGACCGTCGGTGCCTTTGCTCGGTTTGGTGGCACCGACTTCGCTGGCGAGGATGGCCGGCTGGCAATCGAGGTGACCGTGCCCGGTGGGCGGAGGTTGCTCGACTTCGCTACGGGCGAGGAACTCGAGGAAGCCGATATCCCGTTCGTCTGCCCAGTGGACGTTCCCAACCCGACCTTCATTCCGCCGGAACCATGGGCGCCGACACCGCTGTCATCGGATCTTCGCTGGTTCGGAACCGCTGACCTGTGGACCGTGCTCCCCTTTGACGCAGTTCGCGAAGTGTGGTGGAGCGCAAACTTCCCCGGCGGGGC
>CALGOA010000141.1 GCA_937958015.1 uncultured Acidimicrobiales bacterium
CACGGTCATGGGCATCGGGCACTGCAGCTGTGGAACGGTCGGCGGCTCCACCATCGGTGTGGTGTTCGGGGACGAGAACTTCGAGGTGGGCCCGATAGTTGCCGTTCGGGTTGATGACGAGTTGCACGAGGGCATCTCCCAGGGCTTGGGAGGGCGTGGCGTCTTCGGCGTGGTGTTGTTGAGCGTGGGTCTGGAGGGTGTCGATGAATGGTTCGGCGTGAAGCGGGCCGACGGTGCCGCTGTAGTGGAGGCTTCCGAACAGGTCGAACCCGTAGTGACAGTGTTGGGCGCCCTGTTGGGTGATGAACTCGTCGAGCGCAGCGTCTTCGTCGGCGTGGTTGCGCCACTCGTTCAGGTAGTCAGCGAACTCTTCAGGAGTGCAGAGGCCAGCCAGATCGACCAGTGCAGATTCGGACATGTTGAAGTGGTTGCGGTCGACCTTGCGCCAGATCGGGTGGAGGACTTCGATGTGTCCGGGACCGATCCGGCCTTCGAGCAGCGCGCGATAGAAGAGCGGGTAGCGGTCCGGGGCTGACCCGATGAGCGCCATCGTGGTTCCCTGCCGTCGGCTGACCCCGCAGTTGCGGTTGACAAGGGCGGTCATGGACCGAGACCCCTTGGTAAGTGAACAGGCGTTGTCTTCAGAGACAGCCATGAACCGGGCCGATATGACCCTGACCCGTTCCGCCGCGGTAGCGATCGCCAGCGAATGATCGGCGAGTTCCTCCCGGCTAAACCCGGTGCAATCGGCTCGGGACAGCCGCTCCAGCTGCCGAGAGGCGGTATTCATGATTGCCCGCTCGATAGCCAATGGACCCTCAAACCGGTCGCTCGTTGGTTCCGCCGAACTCATAGTTGAACCCTAGTCAGGGGGTGTGACAGAGTTAGTTTGCCCAGCTCAGAGCGATTGCTAGCCGTCAGTGGAGGCGAGGTGTGTCCACTCGCTGGCGTTGGCGCGGGAGAACAAATACATTCGCGACCATGATCGCTGATGGGGTGGTGACCGCCGAACATGTGGAGCAGTACGCGCAGGATGGTGTCACCATCGTGCGGGGCGCGTTCAGTCCGGAGACGATTCAGTCTCTGGTCGACGGGGTGGATGCGAATCTGGCCGATCCCAGCGAGTGCGCCCGCGTGTGGAATCGAAGCGACACCGGCCACACGACCTTCTACGACACACAGTGCTGGCAACGAACGCCGCAGTATCGAGATTTCATTCTGAACTCGCGAATGGCCGAGATCGCCGGTCGGGTGATGGGCGTGCGATCGGTGAACTTCTTCTTCGACACGATCTTTGTGCGGTCCGCCGGCACCCAGTTCCGCACCCCCTTCCACCAGGACGAGCCGTACTGGTCGGTGGAGGGGTTCGACTGCAGCTCGGCCTGGATGCCGCTCAACGACTGCGAGAAGCGGTCAGCGCTCGAATTCGTTCGTGGTTCGCATCGCTGGGAGGAGAAGTTCGAGCAAACCAACTTCGGCGCGCTGACCCAGGATGAACGTGATCAGCGGGCCGCGTCGGAGATACAGACGGTTCCATTTCCGGATATCGAGGGCAACCGGGACGACTACGAGATCATCAGCTGGGATATGGCTGCGGGCGACGTGGCGATTTTCAACGCCCGGATGATCCACGGCGGTTCGGGGCTCCTGCGCGACGACCGGGAACTGAAGGTCTTCAACACCCAGTGGATCGGACCGGATGTGAAGATCACGTTCCGCGAGGAAGGGATGGATCCTGACCACTCGGCCCGCATGACCGAGGCCGGGCTGGGACCGGGGGATCGGCTGGGCGGCGACCTCTATCCGGAACTGTGGTCGAACCTGCTGTAACGGCGGAGCCTGTCCCTTTTGTTACAGGCGGCGGAGGAGCTCGGCCTTCTTGGCTTCGAACTCGGCGGTGGTGAGGATGCCCCGCTGACGCAGTTCGTCGAGTTGGGAGATCTGGTCGGGGATCGAGGTTCCCGAGCTGGCGTTGCCCATGGTGGCGGCGATGCTGTCGCCCACCCGGTCGAACTTCCGGTTTTCGTTGTCCTCGATCTGGCGGTAGATCTCGTTCTGTACGTTCAGCGGGCGCCGGATGTCATCGAAGGACTGGGTCCCCTCCGCCGAGGCGGACTCGATCTCGAGGTCACCCGAACGGATCAGGCGCTCAAAGATCGTCTGCCGAAAGAAGACGGTATTGATCTTCTCGTGGGGGATCTCCACGCCGGCACGGCTCAGGACGCCGGTGCGCGAAATGAGGCGATCGGTCGTGACGACGAAACTCGTCGTGGCCCATCGAACGTAGGTGACGCCGAACCAGCCGAGGGCTCCGACCACCAGGATCCCGACGATGAGGTTGAGGATGTTCGGTGGGTCGTCCCACGCCAGAAGAACGATGCCGAGGGCGATTGCGGCGAGCAGCAGCGCCAGTGGTTTGGCGAAGTACCACCAGTGGGGGCGCAGATCGAGAACGACCGACTCGTCCTTGTTCAGCATCTCGGGCGGGAACGGCATGCGGTAAGGGTAGTTGGGATACGCCGCCGCATACGCTCTGAGTATGAGCACGACGCCCCCTGCCACCCAGTATTCGATCTCCGTCCATGTGACCCTCGACAACAAGCCGGGGGTTCTGGGGGAACTGGCGACGGCCATCGGGTCGGTAGGCGGGAGCATCTTCGCCATCGATGGGTTCGTCGCAAAGGGACCCGAACTCGAGCGCGAGATCGTGGTGAATTGTCGCAACGAGGATCATCAGAACGAGGTGATCGCCGCGATCGAGGCCCTGACTTGTGTGCAGCTGCACGATTGGCACGACCGGACGTTCCGCATGCACGAAGGCGGCAAGATCGAGGTGCTGCCGCTCTGCCCGGTCGGTGATCGTGATGACCTGTCGATGGCCTACACGCCCGGCGTGGCCCGTGTGTGCACTGCGATAGCGAAGGATCCGGCGTTGGCCGACACCCACACGATCCGCAAGAACACCGTGGCGATCGTCAGCGATGGCACGGCCGTGCTGGGATTGGGCGACATCGGTCCGAAGGCGTCGCTGCCGGTGATGGAGGGCAAGGCGTTGCTCTTCAAAGAGTTCGCTGGCGTCGACGGCTTTCCGATCGTGCTCGACGTGGACAACCCCGACGACCTGATCGAGACGGTCGTTCGCATCGCTCCCACCTTCGGTGGTATCAACCTGGAAGACATCGCCGCCCCGGCTGCGTTCTATGTGGAGGAGGAGCTGAAGCGGCGCCTCGACATCCCCGTCTTCCACGATGATCAGCACGGCACAGCGGTCGTCGCCCTAGCGGCGTTGGAGAATGCGGTCCAGGTGGTCGGCAAGAGCATCGATCAGCTGACAGTCGTCATCAACGGCATCGGCGCAGCGGGGTTGGCGATCGGCAAGATCCTGCTGAATGCGGGTGTGCCGGTGGTGATTGGAACGGACCGAAAGGGTGCGATCTTCGATGGCCGCGACGGTCTGAACGAAGCCAAGCAGTGGTTCGCCGAGAACACGAACGCCGAGCGTCGGTCCGGATCTTTGGCTGAGGTGATCACCGGTGCAGACGTCTTTATCGGAGTGAGCGCCCCCGGGGTGCTCAGCGTTGAAGACGTGAAGAACATGGCCCCCGATCCGATCATCTTTGCGATGGCGAACCCCGACCCCGAGATCCTGCCCGAGCAGGTTGAGGGGATCGTCGGCGTGATGGCGACCGGCCGAAGCGACTACCCGAATCAGATCAACAACGTGTTGGCGTTCCCGGGCATTTTCCGCGGTGCCTTCGACGCATGCGCATCCGACATCACCGAGGGGATGAAGTTGGCCGCGGCCAGGGCGATCGCCGACAGCGTCGACCCGGCCAAACGCAGCGCCGAGTACGTGGTGCCGTCGGTATTCGACATGACCGTCCCGGCGAAGGTCGCGGCGGCGGTGGCGGAAGCAGCCCGCCAGGAGGGCGTCATCCGGTCATGACACCGATCGACGTCATCGATGACCTGCTCCCGGTTCTGCAACGGGGCCAGGTGCTGATGGTGGGAGAGATTCCGGGAACCCGAGAATTCCCTCAACTGATCGCAGATCTGGTGGTGAATGTTGCGCTCGATGGTCAGCCCGTTGTGGTGGGGCTGGAAGTGCCGTTCAACGAACCCTTGGACGGCGAGCAGTGGGGTCCGTTCTGGACCCGGGATCCGTCGCTCGCCGACGGTCGCAGCTCCTTGGCGATGGCCGAGCTGGTGACGACGTTGGCCGACCTTCGTGTTGCAGGGCAGCCGGTCACCACCGTCGGATTGGACGGCGCGTGGGTGGCACCCGGTTCGTCGGTCGACCTCAGTGCGCTTGGCGATCTGGAGACACCACGGGACGAGGCGATGGCCGGTCACATGCTTGCGGCCATGGATGCGGCTCCAAAGGCATGTGGACTGGTACTGGCGGGTCGAGAACACACGGGCGTGATTCGCGGCAGCGGGACCATGGGGTCGATCGTGACGCCGTGGTTCCCGGGTTCTGTCGCCCTGCTCGGGCTCACCTCGGGCGGTGAGGTACTGGCGCTCACCGACGACGGTCCTCGGCCCCAGCCGATCACCGGCGACGCTGGAATCGGTGAGGGGGCGGTGTGGTCGTCGGACCCCGGGGCTGATGGCCATCACGGCTTCGTCAACGTGGGGCCCGTCACGGCGGCTGAGCCCTTTCCTTCGGACTGAACGCTCAATTCAATCGAGCCCACGTGCCCTCGGTGAACGTCGACTCGTCGGATTCCGTGTCGGTCGGACCGTTCTCGGCTCCTCCATCGGATGTGTCGTCGGGGACCGGATCGTCGGTGTCGGGGTTGGAGTCACCCGGTTCGGCGTCGTTGGCCGATGGATCCGGCTCGTCACCGTCGATCTCGCCCCCGTCCTCTTCGGTTTGGGCGTCGAGGTCCTCCTCCGATTCAGGCGTCTCGGCGGGCTCACCCTCAGCCGGTTCGGGCTCGTCGGTGGCTTCTCCCTGCTGATCGTCCTCGACCGTAGGCTCCTCACCCTCGACCGCAACGTCGGCTTCCGCGCCGTCGTCCCCCTCGTCGACAGATGCTTTCTGAGACTCCGCCTCGAGCGTGGTGACCTCAAGTTCGAAGCCGATGTCCAGCGTCTCACTGAGGTCCTTAGCCAACGTCTCGACGTCGATCGGGTCGTCACTGGTGGAGGCGGTGATGTCGATCGTTCGCTCGCCATCCTCGATGTCGACTTCGATTGCGATGACCGCTGCATCGGGGTTGTTCTCTTCGAGCACGTCCTTCACCGCCGAGCGGGTCTCGTCCTCATTGATGGGTCGTCGTTCTCGCCACTGATCGGTCAGTTCGAGCGGGGCGACGATCAGAAGTACGGCGGCCATCGCCAGCCGGAGTCCACGCGCCACGTGGGTTCGATCCGTGATGAGCTGGCGACGGGGTACCAGTCCACAGAGCATGAACGTCGCAGCTGCGGCGAGCACTATGCCGGCCACGTTGGCGAGGAACAGCAGGAACGCTCCGGCTGCCAGCGTGAGCTCACCCATCTGCAGCGTGAT
>CALGOA010000142.1 GCA_937958015.1 uncultured Acidimicrobiales bacterium
TTCCAACAGGACACCGCCGCGGCACGAGCCGATCGGATGCAAAACGAGCGGTGGCTGCGGTGGCTCGGATGGAGCGGTCTTGCCCTCATGGGAAGCCTTCTTCTCGCTCTCGGCTGGTTGTTCGCGCTGTGGCTTCGGAACCTGCTCCACGCCAGCCGGTCGGATTCGCTCACGGGAGTCGGCAACAGAAAAGCGCTGGAAACCCAGACCAAGGAACTCCTGCGCCATCCCAAACTGCAGCATCACGCCGTAGTGATTCTGGAGATGGACCGATTCAAGGCCGTCAATGACACGTTCGGTTACGAGTTCGGTGATGTGCTTCTGGAAATCGTGGCGGACGGACTATGCGACATCGCCCTTCGTATGCATCGCAAGTCACATTCGGTCGTCCGGCTCGGCGGAGACGAATTCTTCATGTCGTTGCACAACGATCAGCCCATCGACGGCATCGAGGTCGCATCCTCGCTGGATCGGCTCAGAGCCGTTGTGATCGGGACACCTATCGGCACGTTCGTTCACCCCGAGTTCAGCTATGGCATCGTCCACGGCGCTGGCGATCCCGAGTTGGCTCCGATGATGCACGCTGCTGATCGCAAAGTGTTGCTGGAAAAGGCCCGGCGTCGCCAGCTAGCGGATATCGACCAGACCTGACTTCACCCCGATCACAACGGCATCGAGTTGCGATCGCGCCTGCAGTTTCGCAAGCACGTTCCGGACGTGATTTCGGACGGTGTGCTCGGAGATACCAAGACCCTCGACCATGTCACCGACCGACTCTGCTGAGGCCAGCCGACTTAGTACTTCGCGCTCCCGAGCCGTTAGGGCTGGCCCTGATCTCATCGTGTGGTTCGCAATTCGACCGTGTAGTTCAACCGGGAAGACGGTGGCCCCCCGACCGACGTTCACGATCGTGTCCGCCAGTTGGCGGGTACCGACGTTCTTGCTCATAAAGCCGGCACAACCCGATGCGATGGCGTCCTCCATCACCGCGGGGCGTTCGTCTCCGGAGATGAGCAACACTCGTGCCTCGGGCACCACCGCCTGAGCCAGGGCCACCACCTCGGTGCCGCGGCCATCGGGCAGGATGTAGTCGGTCACGACGATCGCCGGACGCCAAGATTCAACTTCAGTACGGAACTCGGCAAGGGTCTTCGCCGTCCCGACCACCTCGAGCTGGCGATTGACCCCCAAAACGGTTTTCAGCCCGTCGAGCACCATCGCATGATCGTCGACGATCGCAACGCGGTAGGGGCCGCCCTGTTCAGACCGCTGAGCTTCGCCTCCCACGTCGTGAAACTAGCGCCGATGCCGAATGCGTGGAGAGCCGGAGAAACCCTCAGGCCTCTACGAGACCCTTCAGTTTGGTCAGACCCTTGTCGAAGTCCTTGCCGATCATCCGGTCCATCAGGCCGAAGAAACCCATCACCCGGGTCATCAGACTGTGGGTGGCGTTCATCGTCCAGGTGACGGTGGTGTTGTCCCCCGAGGGGCTCAGCGTGAACCCCATCGTGTTCGAAGACTTGAACGGTTTCAGAAACTCGAGATCCGAGGTCATCTGGGTCGGCGCCTGAATATCAGTCAACTTCATAGACCCCGCGCCGGCCTTGCGATTACCAGACCAGCTGTAACCCGAACCGACCGTTCCATCGTCCCCGGTGTAGGTCTTCTCCATCTCAGGATCCAACTCTTCCCATGGCGACCACGCTGGCCAGTTTCGAAAGTTTGCGACGTAGTCGAAGATCGCCTCGGGACTGGCCCGCATGGTTTCGCTACGGGTGACGGTGTAGGTCGATGCCATCGTTGGTGCTCCCCCTCGGAGTGAACGTCGACGGTTGCGCCGACGATTTCGACCCTAGTGGTTCCGGTGAAATCAGGCCACTGAACCCGAAGGAGTCGGATCTCGCTCCGGCTCAGGCCGTAGCGGTCCAACCCGAAACGGACTTCACCTCGCAGAACTCCTCGATACCCCACTCGCCGCCCTCGCGCCCGTTGCCGGATTGGCCGTAGCCGCCAAAGGGAGCACCGGCGCCGCGGGGAAGGCCGTTCATCTCGACCATGCCGGATCGAAGCTGACGGGCGACCCGCCGGGCCTTTTCGTTGTCGGTTGTCTGAACATAGTTGGTGAGACCGTACGGGGTGTCGTTGGCGATTCGGATCGCCTCCTCTTCGGAGTCGAACGGCAGGATCGAGAGGACCGGGCCAAAGATCTCTTCGGTAGCGATCGTCATCTCCGGCGTGACGTCGGCGAAGACGGTGGGTTTCACGTAGTAGCCGGCATCGAAGCCATCGGGGCGTCCGGTTCCGCCCGCCACCAGACGCGCTCCTTCGGCTTCGCCGGTGGCGATGAGACCCTGGATCTTGTCGAACTGGGTCTGACTGACGACGGGTCCGATGTGTCGTCCCTCGTTGGCGGCGTTATCGACCGCGGTCTTCGCGGCGACCTCTGCCGCGGTCGCAACTGCGGTGTCATACAGCTCGCGCTCCACCAGCATCCGGGTAGGGGCGTTGCACGATTGGCCGGAATTCCCGAAGCAGCCCCGCACGCCGCGCACAACAGCCTTTTCGTCGGCGTCGGCAAAGATAATGTTGGCGCCCTTGCCGCCCAGTTCAAGCGCAACCCGCTTCACCGAGTCGGCTGCGTTCTTCGAAATCGCGACGCCGGCTCTAGTGGAGCCGGTGAAGGAAACCATGTCGACGTCAGGGTGTCCCGATAGTTGGGTTCCGACTCCCAGGCCATCGCCATTCACCATGTTGAACACACCGGGCGGGAAGCCGGCCTCGTCGATCATCTCGGCGAAGAGAGCGGAGCTCAGCGGAGCAATTTCAGAAGGTTTGAGCACCATCGTGCAACCGACACCGAGAGCGGGAACGACCTTGAGGGTCACCTGGTTCATCGGCCAGTTCCACGGCGTGATCAGGGCGGTGACACCGATGGGTTCGTACAGAATGGCGTTGTCCGGAGCATGGTCGCCTAGCGGTCGCTCGAACTCAAACTCCTTCAGCGCCTCGATGAGCCCGGCGATGTGGAAGATCCCGGCCCCGGACTGGGAAGAGACGGCCATGCTGATCGGCGCACCCATTTCAAGCGAGATGGCCTGGCCCATCTCGTCCTGTCGGGCCTTGTAGATCTCCAGAAGACGCTCGAGCAGACCGATCCGTTCGTCCTTGCTGGTCATGCTCCAGGCCGGGAACGCAGCCTTTGCTGCCGCCACCGCAGCGTCGGTGTCAGCTTGTCCACCGAGTGAGATGACCGCGCAGGCCTCCTCGGTCGAGGGGTTGATGACATCGAAGTCGTTCGCCTCTGCGGGGGCCACCCACTGGCCGTCGATGTAGAAATTTCGCCGATCGATCACGTTTCTCCTGCTTCCTGTCAGCCACACGCCGTGGTGATGTGTTGGCCATAGCGGCCAAGCTCGGACCATACTGCCCCGCCCTCATCGACGGGACCGAATCCGACATCGGGCCGTCTGTCCTCTGCGAGTCGGTATGTTCGAAGCATTGACAAGCAGGGCAACCTCAGACACTGTGACCAGCGGTGATCGAACCGTTCTCCTCCAGCTTTGGCTCCGTCCTGCGATCCACCCGGAAAGACTTCGTGTCGCCCGGCGACGGTTGCGATCGGATCAGGCAGGTGGGTGGCGCGTACCTGGGTGACCCATTGCGGATCCCGAAGATGCCGTCGCTCCAGTCGAAGGATTCGACCCCGATCGAAACGTTCGAGGTTCGAGGCGATGGGTCCGTCGAACCGACCGGTGACGACGACAGTCTGATCGAACTCTGGCAGCCGGCCGCCGAGCTCATGGCCGCCGCCGTCCAAGAACTGATGTCGGATCATGGGATCACCCCGGTGGGGCCGGGGTATCTCACAACCTCGGCACTACCCCTCGGCCATGTGAGTCACGACCCTCACTTCGACGATGACCTCTACTCCCCCGCCAGTGGAGTGGGTCTCGTGGCGATCGCAGCCACCCATGCGGGCACCCGACTCGGAATTGACCCGATCGAGGTGCCTACGTTGAGACCGAACCTTCCAATCGAACTCTCACCCGAACTCAAGGGGCGGTTCGACAGCGGTCAACTGCCTTCGGTCCAAAGCGATCCCGACCGGATCGTCGTGTTTCCTCAGTTCGGCCAACTGCACTCGGGACCCAATCTCGAATCGATCGACTCCGACGAGATTCGCACCCTGATGGTGTTGCGGTTCCAGACCGCTGGTTCAGTTCAAGCCGACCAACCCCGGGTACGCACCCGTCGCCGAACCCGTCAGGAACGAATCGGTTGAGAATGGATTCCCGCCGCCGAGTTGACCCTATTCTTCAGCGATGAACACACGTCGTCGCAGTCGGGGGCCAAAACGCACGCGCAACGTAATCGACGATCAGCCGGCATTTCACCAACCCCGACGGACGCTTCCGGCCCGCGCCCTCATCACCGATGAGGATCTCGAACGGATCCATCTGGCGTCTCTGCGGGTGCTTTCCGACACCGGGATGGACATCCTGCATCCGACGGCACGACAACTCTTCCTCGATGCGGGCTGCACGGTCGACGACGATCGAGTGCGCTTCGACCCCGAGATGATCGCGCAGTGCCTGAGCACCGCCCCCTCTGAATTCACCCTGCACGGCCGCACGTCCGGTCGCGATCTGCAGATCGGCGGCGACTGGATCGTGTACTCATCGGTGGCGAGCGCTCCCAATTACGTGTCACTCGACGGCGATCGCCGGACCGGGGACCGACCCGGGTATCAGGACTTCCTCAAGCTGGGGCAGATGCTCAATTCGGTCCATCTGTTTGGGGGATATCCGGTGGAGCCGGTCGACCTCCATCCCTCGATTCGCCATCTCGAGACCGCATTCGATGCCCACACACTGAGCGACAAACCCTTTCACATCTACTCGCTGGGCCGGGAGCGGAACCTCGACGGCATCGAGATGGTTCGGATCGCACGCGGGATCGACCACGAAACCCTGGACCGGGAGCCGAGCCTGACCACGATCATCAATGCGTCCTCACCGCTGCGGTACGACGAACCGATGCTCGAGGGAATTCTGCAGATGTCGGCCCGAAACCAGGTGGTCATCATCACCCCGTTCACGCTGGCTGGAGCGATGGCGCCCATCACGCTCGCAGGTGCGCTGGTGCAGCAGAACGCCGAGGCACTGGTCGGTATCGCACTCACCCAATTGGTCCGTTCCGGCTCGCCGGTGATCTACGGCGGGTTCACCTCGAACGTAGATATGCGTTCAGGGTCCCCAGCCTTCGGCACTCCCGAATACGCAAAGTCGGCGATCGTGGGCGGTCAACTGGCTCGTCGTTACGGACTTCCCTATCGCTCGTCAAACGTTTCGGCCTCGAATGCCATCGACGCTCAAGCTGGCTACGAAAGCATGTTCGCGCTCTGGGGCGCCATCGAGGGTGGCGCCAACTTCGTGATGCACGGGGCGGGTTGGATGGAAGGTGGGCTCCACGCCTCCTACGAGAAGATGGTCATCGACGCCGACCTCCTTCACATGGTCAACGCGTTCGTTCAGCCGCTGGACCTCTCGGAGGACGCGCTGGCCGTCGATGCCATCGCCAACGTCGGGCCCGCTGGCCACTTCTTCGGCGAAGCCCACACCCAGGCGCGTTACACCTCAGAGTTCCACGGGCCCATGGTGTCGGATTGGCGCAACTGGGAAACGTGGACCGAGGCCGGTTCGCCCGATGCGAAACAGCGAGCCAACGGCGTGGCCCGCGAGATTCTGAACGGCTATCGCCGACCAGCGATCGACGACGCCATCGAGGCCGAACTCCGAGACTTCGTCGACCGCCGAGTTTCAGAGGGCGGCGTTCCGACCGACTTCTAACCTCGGACCCACATCGAGGAATTCTGGACCCTCATTACCCGTTCTTTACTCCCGGACCGCTTTAGTTTGGTCGAGCACCGACGAATGGACAACAACCACGTTCATTCGTAGACAACGAACGTTGTCGAGAGAGAAGATGGGACCGCATCTGCGATGAGTACCACAGAACAACAGCCGGTATGGCCGGTTGAGGATGAGACCGAGAAGGTGGCGGTGCTGAAGCACACGAGGGCCAGCCGGTGGATGCACTGGATCAACTTCCCCCTCCTCACCATCATGATCTACAGCGGCCTGCGGATCTATTGGGCTGACCTTCGCGATCCGTTCGGCTTCGGTGTCGGACTCGTGGGCTGGCACTGGTTCGACTTCCTGCCCGATGTCATCAACGAAGAACTCAGCCTCGACCGCAAACTCGCCAAAGGGATGGCGTACCACTTCACGTTCGGCTGGCTGTTCGTCATCAACGGCGTCGCCTATGCGCTGTACACCTGGCGGAGCGGAGAATGGCGACAGCTACTTCCCGACCGTTATTCGGCCCGCGACGCGGTCGAGGTGGTCAAGCACGATCTCTTCATCCGCAACAAACCTCTCCCCCCGCAGGCCCGATACAACGGGGCCCAGCGTTGGTCGTACTCGATCATCATCGGGCTCGGCGGCATTGCGGTCCTGACCGGCTTCGCCATTTACAAGCCGACCCAGCTGAACTTCCTCACCACCCTCTTCGGCGGTTACGAGTCGTCTCGGACGATCCACTTCGCCGTCACGATGGCCTTCATCGGGTTCTTTGTGATTCACCTTCTACAGGTGGCGAGAGCCGGATGGGGAAACTTCACGAGCATGGTGACCGGCTATCAGCTGGTCGACCGGCCGGTGGGTCGACGAACCACCGACGAGGACACCCCTGACGCCCCCCGAACCGACGAACTGGAAAACGCTGATGTCTGACAACTCTGCAAAGGATGCCGCCCGGGCCGAACGGTACGCGGCGCTCGAAGCTGAAGCCCCGGTGATCGATCGGGCCGCCTACGGCAAACACTCCCGCCGTGCCGTGCTGACCGGAGGGCTCACCGCTCTCGCGGCGGCGGTTTCCTTCCGCTGGGTCGCCAACCGCCCACTCGATAATCGCACCCCCGACGTCCTTCGACGCGGGCACGAATTCAACGAGGCGCTGTGGCGGCGGCTCAGCCGAGACGGCGCAATGGCGCCCACCTTCGACCGGAGCGAAAGTTCCGAATTGCGGGTGAACGGCCGGCACGGCATCCGCGAAGAAATCGATCTCGACACCTGGGAACTGCGGGTTGAAGGGCCCGATGGTTCGCTTCTCGGAACCCACCAAATGGACGACATAACCGCATTCGCAAAGACCGAAATGACGATCGAGCACAAGTGCGTTGAAGGATGGAGCCATGTCGTCACCTGGGGCGGCACCGTGTTCAGCGAATTCGCAGAGCAGTACCGGGAGCAGCTGGGCGACCTTCCCGAGTTCGTGAGTCTGGAAACACCCGACGGCGACTACTACGTCGGCATGGACATCGCCTCGATGTTGCATCCCCAGACGATGCTCACCTACGAACTTCAGGGTGAACCGTTGAGTTCACTGCACGGCGCACCGCTGCGGCTGACCACCCCGAACAAATACGGGATCAAACAGCTGAAGCGGATCGGCACCATCCGATTTACGAACGAACAGCCGACCGACTATTGGTACGAACGGGGCTACGACTGGTACGCCCAGCTCTAGGCCCATTTCCGTTCCAGAAGGCCCAAACGAGCTGGGCATAGTCGCTGATACCCACTGCCGATACCTACTTGTTGAAGCTTGCTTAAGTGCGGTGGTGAGTCGTCCGAAGAGTCCGGTATGGCGAATACACCCACTTCTCGAGGAACCCGCGTTGCCCGGTTCCTGACCTGCCTCGTTGCGACGACACTCCTCTCGGTCTCCGTACTCGGTACTTCCCCGGCCTCCGCTGGCCCCGGCGACCCGATCATAAGCATCTCCGCAGCCGTCTCAGGCGACCCGGGTTCGATCATCATGCCGTTTCTCGACACCGAGATTCGTGGGGTCGGAACCCTGGACGGGGTCACCATTCAGATCACCAAGAACCTCGACGCTGCCATCGACGAATTGGAGCTGACCGGTACCCACCCGGGGATTGCGGCCACCTATGACGCCACAACCGGGATCCTCCGGTTGTCTGGCACCCAGCCGATCGCCGCGTACGTGGAAGCCCTTCGCGCGGTGGCCTACACCCAGAACGTGGTCACCCTGGGATTCCGCGAGTTCACGGTGATCACCGGCACGGCGATTTGGTTTCGTGGCACCAACAATCTCTACGAATACGTCCCGACCCTCACCCCGATTTCGTGGACCGATGCTCGAGCCGCCGCAAACTCGAGGTCTTTCGGGCCCTTCGATGGCCATCTTGCCAACCTGACCGCACAGGATGAGAACGACTTCGTCCTCACCGAACTCACGGGCAACACCTGGATTGGGGCATCCGACGAGGGCGACGAGGGCCAATGGCTATGGATGGACGGACCCGAAGCGGGCGACCAGTTCTGGCAGGGCACTGCGATCGGAGCACCCGTCAATGACGCCTTCTCGAACTGGGACACCGGTGAACCGAACGACGTGGCCTTCAACGAGGACTACGCCCACATGGTCACCTCGGGAGCGTGGAATGACTTCGCTGATGACGACAGTGTCAACGGCTACCTCGTGGAGTACGAAGTCGATCAGGTCGGGCGGGTCGCCAGTCTCGTTCGCCTCCTGATCGCAGTTGATGCCGACGGCGACGGCGTATCCGACGATGACGAACTCATCCAAACCACCGATCCCGAGGACGTCACCGACTTCCTGGACTCCGATGATGATGGTGTTCCCGACGCAGTCGAACTACAGGACGGGACCGACCCCGACCTGAACACCGCATTCGAGGACAACGACGGCGATGGGGTGCCGGACTACGTGGAGTCCCTACAGGGGGCGAACCCGTTGGCCACCGACAGCGATGGCGATGGCATCGACGACCTGGCCGAAATACTCGACGGGACGAACCCGTCGGACCCGAACAGTTACCAGGACACCGACGATGATGGGGTGCCCGACGAGGTGGAGACGTCTCAGGGCACCGATCCCAACGACGCCAACGACACGCTCGACAGCGATGAGGATGGTGTGCCGGACTACTTCGAGGAACGGTACGGAACCGACCCGAACGTCTCGGACTCACCCCCCGACACCGACGACGACGGGCTCGACGACTACGAAGAGGATCAGCTCGGCACCGATCCCAACGACCCTGACACCGACGGGGACGGCGTGGAGGATGGCCAGGAGGTCGAGGACGGAACCGACCCCAAGGACCGTTTCAGTTTCCTGGATGTGGATGGCGATGGTGTCTCGAACGTGCGGGAGCTTCTGGAGCTCACAAACCCGCTCGACCCGGACAGTTTTCGAGATTCCGATGACGACGGTGTTCCCGACGCGGTGGAGGAACGGGAGGATTCCGATCCCGAGGATGGCGATGACTTCAAGGACAGCGACCTCGATGTGGTTGCTGACTATGTCGAGTTTCGGGACGGCACCGACCCCAACGATGCCGACAGCGACGACGACGGCGTCAACGACGGAATCGAAAAAGCCGACGGCACCGACGCCAACGACGCCGCCAGTTTCACCGACACCGACTCCGACAACGTTCCCGACGCCGTAGAGGACGAAGACGGGACCGATCCCGAAGACTCCGACTCCGACGATGACACGGTCGACGACGGGCAGGAGAAGCTTGACGGAACAAACCCGCTCGACGCCGACACCGATGATGACGGTGTGGAAGATGGCCAGGAGAAACTGGACGGCACCGACCCGCTCGACGACACCAGCTTCACCGACACCGATGCCGACGGGGTGCCCGACACCGTTGAGATCGATGACGGAACCAACCCCAATGACGCCGACAGCGATGACGACAACGTCAACGACGGCCAAGAAAAGACCGACGGCACCGACCCCCTCGACGCCGACACCGACGACGACGGCGTCAACGACGGAATCGAAAAAGCCGACGGCACCGACCCCCTCGACGACACCAGCTTCACCGACACCGATGCCGACAACGTCCCCGATGTCGTCGAAACCGAAGACGGAACAAACCCCGAACTCGCCGACACCGACGACGACGGCGTCAACGACGGCCAAGAAAAGA
>CALGOA010000143.1 GCA_937958015.1 uncultured Acidimicrobiales bacterium
TGCGGTGGTGAGCGCAATGGTGACGGTGACGTGGCCGTCGTCGGCCACGGTGGCGCCCTTGGCCATACCCAGGGTGACGATGTCGGAGCCCAACTCGGGGTCCATGACCGTGGACAGGACCTCCATGATCACGTCGACCGAAGGAAGCGATGTCTCCATACCTCAGTCTACTGGCGGCCATTCATTGCCCGAGGTCGGTCAGCTGTGAGACCCGACACCAATCAGATACACATCCGGCCCACCAAGGCACGATTCGCATCAGATTGACCCGGGTGGAAACGAATCAGATTCACATCGGGCCCGCCAGGGCGTGATTCGCATCAGATTGGGCCACAGCCACCCCAGAAGACGTGCCGACTCCCACAGGCGCCTGCCTCGCCAGATACCCGGTGATTCAGGTAGAATAGGGTTACCGGTCATTCCGACCGGCCCATCTTTTGGAGGTTCACGTGATCACTCTTACCGACAGCGCTACGTCGAAGGTTGCTGAGCTGCTCAAGGAAGAAAACGACGAAGCCCTTGCGCTGCGCGTCGCGGTTCGTCCCGGCGGCTGCTCCGGTTTCAGCTACGAAATGTTCTTCGATGCCGAGACCGACGCCGAGGTAGATCAGGTGTCGAGCTACGGCGAGGACGTCCGGGTCGTGGTCGACGCCACCAGCGCATCGTTGCTCAACGGCGCGACGCTCGACTACAAGGACGGCCTCCAGCAGACCGGCTTCAGCATCGACAACCCGAACGCCCAGCGCACCTGCGGTTGCGGTTCCAGCTTCAGCTGATCAAACCCAGCTCGACGGGTTACAAGACCCGACCAAATGCCCGCCTCAAGGCGGGCATTTGCCGTTTTGGATGATGTTGCGACTCCATTGACCTCCAGCTGCGCCGACTGAGGGTTCCGCCGCCGCAGGGCTCACTCGGAAATTGGCGCTGGGCGCACTTTGAAGTCCGGTCCTGCAGTCTCAACTCTGAATGGGAAATGGCCCGGCTGAACGACCTCCGAGAGGAGCTCGGCGAACACTAGGTTCATGTTGTGACCGTTCGTTTCGATCCTGACCTCGTGAAACTTGAGACCGATCGACTCAGACCACTCTGCCGCTGTCTCTGAATCGGGGACGTACCTCCCGCCCGGGTACATGACCTGCCACTTCACCCCCCAGACGTATCCGTCCAGGTCGACGCCGGTCTCGTAGTCGATGAGCCGGTCATCGAGCGATTGGGACCACGTCTCGGGTGACACTGCTGTGCTGAAGGTTGCTGCGACGCAATGCTTGAAGAGCAGCCTGACGGTTTCGGGCTTGATTCCCGTGCTCGGATCAGCGGTGCAATACACGTAGACCTCGTAGTCGCGCATGTAGTCGGCGAACCCGTGATAGACGATCGCCTGGTCGAACACCTCATCGAGAAGTTGTTGCACTTTGTCAGCGGTCATCGCAGGTGCGTCCAACCTCTCCCGATCGGCGACCCGCTATGCGTCCGTGTCGCAGAATCGTGCGCGACGTCAAAGGCCGGTGCATCTGCGCCTGGTCCACGAAGATCTGAATCTCGAAGCCACCACCAGCCTCGTATCCGAGGGGCTCGACCTGAAGGCGCAGCTTGTCCACGGGACAAGAGTACGACGGTGTGCGGATTCACACTGTGGACAACCGCTGAGTAACCGAGACCCGAATGCCACCCATGGCGGCCCACCTCGCATGTCGGTCGCTTCTGGGGCAACCTTGTCAGGTGGGCTATCAGTTTTCTGATCTTCCGATGTGGGAGTTCTCGACGATCGCTAACGAGTCCGGAGTGACCTATACCGTACGCGCAGTGCGAGACGGTGGTATCAGCGGTGAGATGAAGGGTGAGGACCTGGATGACCTCCTTAATCGTGCTCGTGGTTGGGCCCACTCAATCGACATCGGTCAGTTGTTTCGACACGCGCTCGAGGCCGTGGAGCCGTTGATGGCGGATGCGCTGCGGGCCGTTGGGCACAAGCCAGCCCCGGGCTCTGCGCTCGACCAAGAAGGGTTGGCGGACGGTGGCGCCATCGTCAGAATGTACGTCGAGCATGGTGAACACGGCCTTGCGTTCGACCACTTGCTGTACATGGTCGTTGAGCCGTCCCTACCGATCACCGCTGGAACATTCGAGACCCTTCAGGAGGTTTCCGGTCGCCTCGGCAGCGGGCACCGCCATCTTGCACAAGCCCGATCGTTGGTTGTGGAGTCCTAGCGTCCGACGTGCGCTACTCGTCCGACCACTGGGCGGTTCGAGCGAGAGCGCCAAATCAGGGAGTTAAAAGCGATGATCTACACGGTCGAACGAGCCGAGCTACTCACCGCACAACTGACACGCTTTCACCACGGGCGGGCGCACCACCTTGCTGGTCAGTTCGCCAACCTTGGATTCTGGATGAGCGAAGTCGAAAGCGCGCTCGCAACCCTCGATGGGCACACCGCGCGTTTCGAACAGCTCCGAGATGCCCAGATCGCTTGGGTCGATGCGCACAAGACGAAGGTTCCAGTCCATGGATTCTGCGGAATCTGTGGCGGTAAGTGCGAGTTTGATGAGAGCGAGGTACAGACACCGCGGCCACCGAAGCGCCTCGCCACACGAGAGAAGACCGAGGCGAGACGAGCTCTCGTTGACGCCACCTACTATCTGCTGACGCGTTTCTTCCGGATGGGTCTGCTCGATGAAGCGGCTCTTAGAACGAACTGCGACCGTGTGGGTACGAGCATTGACCCCGCTGATCTCCGTCGCGACTGACTCCGCCTACAGCTTCGACAGGACGTCACGGAGTTCGGTGTTGTCGAAGACGTTGTCTATGCGGTCGACGATCGTTCGGTCCGGTTGGAGCAGGAATAAGGTCGGTTCGAACGGGAGGGCCAGGTCGACGACGGTGGGGGACTGGCGGAGGTCCGGGTCGGTCAGGCCACGAGCGGTGGCCTGGTTCTCGTAGACGTCGGCATGAAGGAACTCGACCCCGGGGAACTGCGGACGCAGCTCCAACAGGACATCGAGCACCGGTCCGCAGTATGCGGTCGCACACAACGCCGGTGTAGCGATCAACAGTGCAAGCGGTTTCCGCAGCGCCAGTTTCTCTTCGATCGTTGCGTCGTGCAGTGGGCACGGACCGCCGAACTGGGTGCAGATCGGGTCCATGCCCATGTCGTTGTCGAATGTTGGGAACCGCAGCTGGGGGAGTTTGGTGCCGGGGAGCGGGACCATCACTTCATCGGGATCGAAGACCTGAAACGTCAGTTGGGCGCGACGCCCGTCGACGTCGAGTCGCAGGTCGTAGATGCCGGGTTGGTCGATCGTCGCCCGAACTGCAAAATACCGTTGGAGGCTGGCGTGTTCGTGAGCCTCCTCGCCGTCCCCGCCGGGGTGGTCGTGGGCCACAACCCGACCTTTCACCAGGGACTCCTGAATCACCTCGTCGCCTCGGAGGATGGTGGTCATGAACTCGCCGGTCTCGTCGCTAAGTGGCACGCCCTGATCGATGAGTCCGAACGGGATGCGCTGCTCGAGCCCCGACGCCAACACGAACGACGGGCTGAAGAGCGCGACCAGCTGTGGGGGCAGTGCGTCGTCGTCACCGCCACAGGCGGCGAGCGCCGATCCGGCCACCACCAGACCAGCTGAACCCAGTCCCATTTGGCGAAGAAACGTTCGACGGTTCGTTGTGAACGGGTCGCGCTGGTGGGGTCCGGACATCACATACGAACGTATCCTGTCCCGGTGACGGAGAATGGGTCGGGACGGGTGCTGGAGCTGCTGGTCAATGGTCACGCGCACTCGGTCCCCGACCGCGGCGACACCCTGCTGGACGTTCTGCGTCAGGACCTCGGGCTCACCGGCGCCAAAGATGGCTGCAGTCCACAGGGTCAGTGTGGCTGTTGCACGGTGCTGGTCGACGGGCAACCGCGGGTTGCGTGCGTAACGCCGGCCCGACGGGTGCGGGGTCGGGCCATCACCACCATCGAGGGTCTCGACGAGGCAAGCGCCGACCGTTGGTCCGGTGCTCTGTGCGCAACCGGTGGCAGCCAGTGCGGCTTCTGCACGCCCGGGATCGTCCTTCGGCTCGAAGCGACGCTGAACAAACTCGAAGACGACGCCACCGAGGCTGACGCTACGGCCGCCACCGAACAGGCGCTGCTGGCGCATATGTGCCGGTGTACGGGGTGGCAAACGATCACCGAAGCGGTTCAGCTTGTGGTGTCGGGCGAGCCGGTCACGATTCCGGCCGAGACGGCTGGGCGCAGCGAACGGATCCGATTGGAAGGTGGGGTGCCCCAGGCGATGGTCCCGGCCGCAGCCCTGGGTTCCAGCGGTTTCGCCGCTGATACAGCACCTGATGACCATCTGATCGCTGTTCTGGATCCGTCCGGCGAATGGGCAGTGGGCGACACCTTGGCAGAGGCCCGGTTGGCGGCCGGCAAGGTTCAAGGGCGGCGCACCACCATGGAACACCATCACCCGATCGCCATGCCCGATGGAGACTTCGTCGCCGGGTTTCAAACTACGTGGACCGACCCGGCGTACCTGGAGACCGATGCATCGTGGTGCGAACCCGGCGGTGAACCGGCCTCGGCGCTGGGCAACGGGGGAGCGTTCGGGGGAAAACAGGGTGGTGAGATCGAGGCTGCCGCTCGCCGGTTGGCCGATCGGCATGGGCGCCCGGTGCTGGCCCTCTGGAGTCGGGAGGACGTGATGCAGCGGGCCCCGAAACGCCCACCCTTCGCCGGAGCGATCCGCGCCGACGGCACCGGGGTGGTTCGGTTCGCCGCAACCGAAGGTATTGAGGCGATCGTTCAGTCGTACGGTCCCGAGTTCGAGTTGGAAACCCATGAGATACCCGGACCGGAGACGGGCGTTCACCTGCGCGGTGCAGCCTGGGCCGAGATCGCCGTTCTGCGCTCGGCGCTCACCAGTTCTGACGAACCGATCACGGTGGTGGCGCCCAACGGAGCGCAGGCCACGGCAGCCGTTACGGACAACCGCTTAGTGGTGAACGTGTCAGCGGGCCCGATCCTCGACGCTGGCGCCCTCCGCTCGTACTGCATCGGGGCCGCCCATATGGGGTGGTCGTGGGCAACGTCGGAGGCGATGACGGTCGACGGGGAAGGACAGATCCACGACCTCACCGTCCGCAGCCTGGGCATTCTCCGGGCGATGGACACACCGGCGATCGAGATCCGAATCGACGACGACGCAAATGGTCCCGCAGTCAACGGAAGTGATGCGGTGTTCGCGGCAGCTGCAGCCGTCGCGTGGAGAGCGTCGAGTCATCGCCAACAATGGCCGCTGGGTGTCCTGCCGCGGTAGTGTTGCCCTCGTGATCGGGACGTTCATCATCATCGCTGTACTGCTTCTTTTTCCGATCGGCTTTCTGATGTCGACGACGCTGGCCGCCGGTGTGATCGGATGGGCGATGAAGTCAAATGCCGAGGCCGAACATGCCGACTCCGAGCTGATCGACACCAACTACTGACCAGGAAACGGTCAAACCGGCCCAGCAGGCCGCTAAACCCGCACATCTGAGCAACCGTGGCTCTATCGTCTGTCCACGATGATCGACCTTCGCCGACTTACCGATGACGCCGACTACCGGGCCGGCGCCTTGCGAAAAGGCGCCGACGACGCTGTGTTGTCAGCGCTGGTCGCCGGCGCCGAAGCGGCCCGTGAGGAACGCACGGCAACCGAGGCGTTGCGGGCCGAGGCCAACGCAGCATCGAAAGAGATCGGCCGTGCCTCCGCCGAGGAACGTCCGGCCAAGATCGAAGGTGCCAAGGCGCTGAAGGATCAGTTGGCGGCAGCCGACGAGAGCCTCGCCGCGGTGGAGGCACGGGTGAACGAGGTGGCACTGACCATTCCGAACCCACCACACGAGTCTGTTCCCGATGGCGGCGAGGAAGATTTCCGGGTTGAGAAAACCGTCGGTGAGCAGACTCCGGAACCGCCGATGACCCACGCCGAGATCGGTGAGAAGCTGGGTCTGGTCGACACCGAACGGGCCGTCCGGATGAGCGGCAGTCGGTTCGCCTATGTGTTGGGCGACGCCGTCCGTCTGCAGTTCGCCTTAGTGCAGTGGACGCTGAACAAGCTGATGGACAAGGGATTTGTGCCCGCCGTCGTGCCAGTGCTGGTCCGGGAAGACATGCTCGTCGAGGCCGGGTTCTTCCCCACGGACCGAAATCAGGTCTACGAACTGGAAAAGGACGAGTTGTTCCTGGTGGGGACCAGCGAGGTCGCCCTGGCGGGCTTCCATCGAGGCGAACGTCTGGATGTCGAGCAGTTGCCGGTGCGAATGGCCGGGTACTCGAGCTGTTTCCGACGCGAGGCTGGCACCTACGGCAAGGACACCCAGGGACTGTTCCGGGTGCACCAGTTCGACAAGGTCGAGATGTTCTCCTATGTCCATCCCGACCGCAGCTGGGAGGAACTGGAATTCCTGCGCGAGACCGAGGAGGAGATCTTCGAAGGTCTCGGCCTGCCCTACCGCGTCATCACCGTTGCGGCTGGCGATCTCGGCAACGCGGCCGCCAAGAAGTACGACATCGAGGTGTGGATCCCCTCCGAGCAGCGCTATCGCGAGCTGACCTCATGCTCGAACTACACCGAGTTTTCCGCCCGACGAATGGGCACACGGGTCAAGACCGAGAACGGTTCCGAGTTCGTGCACACGCTCAACGGCACCGCCTGTGCCATCGGTCGAACCCTGCTGGCCATCTTCGAGAACCACCAGACCCCCGATGGCGCCATCGCGATCCCCGAACCCCTCCGCCCCTACTGCGGCGGCCTGGAAGCCATCACCCCCAAATAGCCAGCGTGACTCCTTCGAGAGGGGTGAGCGTGGTTCGAGGGTCTGTGAGTCTTCGGGCCTGTGGGTAGACCGAGTGCGCGGTTCCGAGGGGCTGGCTGCAGGCGACGGCGAGTCTCCGGGCTTCTGGGTAGGCCGATTGCGTCTACTCACGAGGCCTGTGCTTGTCCCTTTCAGGGGGGACAGCGTCCTCGCTGCGACAGCAGGGCCGTCGCCACGGAGGCGCAGCCTCCGGGCATTCCACAATGCGCTCTGTCAGAGGTCACCGGTCCAAACAATCCAGCCCTCACCCCTCCGGGAGGACATGCGCGCTCAACCTGTGCCCAAGTTCCCGGGGTTCGAGCGAGTTCTTCCTCCAGGGAGTGGGTGAGGGCGTTGTTATGTGAGCGGGTAGTGGGAGGTTGCGGAGGGACGGAGCAGCGCCGACCGGTCTGGCACTTGTGTGAGCGGAGCGAGTCTGAAGCGACCCGAAGTGCAGCCCGGCAGTACGGAGCTGGAAGCGGATGCCGGCGAGGAACGAGCTGGCGCAGCGGAAGTGGAGTGCTACCGGCGCGAAACGTAGGCGAGCGGAAGCAGTATTAAGGAAAGATGCCTCGCCGGTCATAGACGTCGGCGAGTCGGCGCAGGGAGACCGCATACGCAGCGTCTCGGTGAGTGCACGACAGTTCGGCCCGCATTGCGACCACCTTGTCATTGGCGTCCCAGATGATCTCGCGAAGGCGGGTATCCACGTCGTCGACCCGCCACGCCCGACCGCTCTGATTCTGAAGCCACTCGAAATAGCTGACCACCACACCGCCGGCGTTGGCCAACACGTCAGGGATGATGTCGACTCCCCGAGAGAGCAGGACATCCTCGCCCGAGGATGTGGTTGGCCCGTTGGCGGCCTCGACAACGACTCGACATGACATCGAGTCGGCCCGATCCTTGGTGATCTGGTTCTCCAGTGCGGCAGGGATGAACGCATCGACTGCGATGCTGAACAGGTCGTCGGTATCCACCTCGTCGGCGCCGTCGAATCCCTTGATCATTCGGTTCTCGCGGGCATAGTCGAACAGGCGGGGGATATCGATGCCGGACGGGTTGTGAAGTGTTGCCGTGTGGTCGGCGACCGCCACGATGAGGCAACCCTCCTTGGCGGCCAGGCGAGCGAAGTGGCTGCCGACGTTGCCGAAGCCCTGAATCGACACGGTCAATCCGCTCAGGCGTTGACCGGTCTCGCCGCACCAGTGGCGGAGGGCGTACAGAACCCCTTGGCCGGTCGCTGCTTCGCGGCCCAGTGAACCGCCGACTTCAACCGACTTGCCGGTGACAACACCTCGTAGTTGCTGTCGCCCACCCGGCCCGGACACATTGGCGTAGGTGTCCATGATCCAGTCCATCATCTGGGCGTTGGTCCCGACGTCGGGAGCCGGAATGTCGATCTCGGGCCCGATGGTGTCTCCCAATTGATGGGTGAAGCGGCGAACGAGTCGTTCGAGTTCCCGATCGGAGTACTCGCGTGGATTGATCGTGACCCCACCCTTAGCACCGCCGTAGGGCAGGCCGACGAGGGAACACTTGAAGGTCATCCACGCAGCGAGCGCCTTGACTTCGTCCAGGTCGACGTCTGGATGGAAACGAAGGCCACCCTTGTAGGGGCCGAGCACGTTGTTGTGCTGGATCCGGTATCCCTTGAAGAGTTTGAGCTCACCCGAGTCCATGCGGACCGGGAAGTTGACGATGACCTCGTTCTCGGGCTGGGACAGGATGGCCCGGTATTCGGGGTTCAGATCGATCAGATCGGCAGCTTGCTGGAACTGCTTATTGGCAGCGGCATGCAGTGAGTCGCTCACGTCAGACAGTCTTGCTCATGTAGACGGTCAATGACCGCAAATCGGTGGCCAGATACTTGCGTTCGAGAAGTCGAGGGCCCTTCGGCTCGTTCGATTCCAAACGTTGCTCGGCTGAGCTCATGAAATCCCATCGACCATGAACCGGTTGAGGTGAGCAATTTCTTCCGTCGGGAACAGCGCCACCGGTTGAATCGGACGGGGCGGAGGGGACAATGGTCCCATGAACCCACCGGTGTTTGACCTGACCGTCGACTGTGCGAAAGCCCTCGATTCCGTCGACCCGCTGGCATCGTTTCGTGATCGTTTCGAGATTCCAACCGACGACTCCGGAAAGCCGAAGATCTACTTCGTTGGCAACTCTCTGGGAGCCCTTCCTCGCAAGGCCCGTGAGTACGTTGGGTTGGAGATGGACCGGTGGTCCGGGCTTGGCGTCGATGGCCATTTCACCGGCGATCTGTCGTGGGTGACGAGCCATTCGTTGGTGACCGACACCATGGCCTCCATCGTCGGGGCTCGGGCCAACGAAGTCACGATCATGAACACGCTGACGGTGAACCTGCACCTCCTCATGATCAGCTTCTACGAACCGACCCCGAGCCGGCACAAGATTCTGATCGAGGATCACGCTTTTCCTTCCGACCACTTCGCGGTCGAGTCCCAGATCCGTCAACGCGGATTCGACCCGGCGGAATCGCTGATCACGGTTTCTCCTCGTGCGGGATCCGAGCTGCTGGATCCCCAGGACATCCTGGATGCAATTGCGGCGGCCGGAGACGAGTTGGCCATGGTTCTCCTGCCGGGGGTCCAGTACTACACCGGTCAGGTGCTGCCGATGGCTGAAATCGTTGCCGCCGGCCATGCGGTCGGTGCGAAGGTTGGCCTCGACCTTGCCCATGCGGCCGGCAACGTGCCGTTGCAGTTGCACGACTGGGACGTCGACTTCGCTGCCTGGTGCACCTACAAGTATCTGAACGGTGGGCCCGGCTCGATCGGCGGTGCATTCGTGCACGAACGCTACGTCGATGATCAGTCGCTGCCCAAGCTGCTCGGCTGGTGGGGGACCAATGGTGAGACTCGGTTCCAGATGAAGAACGAGTTCGAGGCGATTCCCACCATCGACTCGTGGCAGATTTCGAACGCTCCGATCCTGTCTCTGGCGGGGGTCCGGGCTGGACTCGATGTCTTCGCAGAAGCGGGCGGCATCGACGTGTTGCGATCCAAGTCCGAGCAACAGATTCACTACTTCGACTACCTGCTCACCCAGGAACTGGCAGGGAAGGTCGGATCGATCACCCCCACTGCAATCGGGGATCGTGGCGCCCAGTTCGCGCTAACGATTCTCGATCCCAGTACCGACGGACGGGCGGTGTTCGAGGCGCTGGAAGATGCCGGCGTGGTTTGTGATTGGCGATATCCCAATGTCATCCGGGCGGCACCGGTTCCGCTGTACAACTCGTTCGAGGACATCCACCGCTTCATCCAGATTCTGAAGGGTCTATTGGCTTGATCCACCCCGCCGACCTCGAGGTTCGGGAACGTGAGTACTCACCG